>NZ_JBICYZ010000074.1:0-47946 GCF_043201465.1 Kitasatospora sp. NPDC048298 | reverse complement strand
TTACACGCCGTTCGGGGTGGCTGACTGGGACCATGACGGTCATCAGGACATCGTCGCCCGTAATGACGCGAGTGGTGATCTGTGGCTGTACCCGGGCGACAGCAGCCGCGGTTTCAGCAGCGTGCAACCGGTCAGGATCGGCAGCGGTTGGCAGGGTTACACGCCGTTCGGGGTGGCTGACTGGGACCATGACGGTCATCAGGACATCGTCGCCCGTAATGACGCGAGTGGTGATCTGTGGCTGTACCCGGGCCAGAGCAGCCGCGGTTTCAGCAGCGCGCAACCGGTCAGGATCGGCAACAGCTGGCTGCCCTACTCGCCGCTCGGGGTGGCCGACTGGGACAACGACGGCCACCAGGACATCGTCGCCCGGGACAACGACAGCGGGAAACTCTGGCTGTACCCGGGCGACAGCACCCGCGGCTTCAGCAGCTTCCAGCGTGTGGAGATCGGCAACGGCTGGGGAGGCTTCTCGCCGTTCGGGGTGGCCGACTGGGACCGCGACGGTCATCAGGACATCGTCGCCCGTAATGACGCCAGTGGTGATCTGTGGCTGTACCCGGGCCAGAGCAGCCGTGGCTACAGCAACACCCCACCAGTGAAGATCGGCAACGGCTGGTAGGTGCGCGACCACGCCACCCCCGTGGCCGCGCGATGTCTCCCTCTTCTCCCGGGGCCGGGACGGCGGACGACACGCTCGCCCGCCGCCCCGGCCGCCGTCGCCCTCCCGAGGACCCTCGGCAGCCGGGCACCTCGGGCGAGGCGCGCGGTCAGTGGCCCAGCACGCCGCGGATCCAGCCGTCCACGGTGCCCGTCAGGTCGTGCTGCCCGGCCGCATGGTCCAGCACGAACGTGCGCACCGAGTCGCCGCCACGGAACATGCCGCGCTTGTCGAACTCCAGCACCACCTCGACCCGGTGCGGGTCGGTGACGAAGGACAGCTCGATCTCGTTGCAACGCCGGGCGAACTGCGGCGCCGCCTTGTACTCGATCTCCTGGTAGAACGGCAGCGTCTGGCCCGTGCCGTGGATCCGGCCGGCTTCCAGGTCGGCCCGCTGGAAGTGGAAGCCGAGCGCCGCCAGCGCCTCCAGCACCCGTTGCTGCACCGGCAGCGGCTGCACCGCGAGCGGATCGGTGTCCCCCCGGTCCAGCTGGCCGGCGATGTCCACGTCGGTGCGGACCCCGAGCACCATGCCCGCCAGGTGGTGGCCCCCGATCGCGGTCAGCGGCGTCTCCCACGGCACGGGCAGGGCGAACGGGACGGCGCGCTGCTCCTCGGCGGCCAGCCGCAGCGGGCCGCAGACCTGCGCCCGGGCGAACTCCTTGACGGTGTGGCTCTCGCCGTCCTCGTGCTCGACCTCGACCCGGGCGGCCAGGCAGAGCGTGATGCCGTTGATGTCGGCGTCCCGGCTGCCGCCGACCAGGTTGACCTGGCCGTGCACGGTGCCGCCGGGATGGACGGTCGGGGTGGACAGCACCGTGTCAACGGTGGGTCCACCGACGCCCAGGGCGCCGAGAAGCCGCTTGAACACCATCCGAGGGCACTCCTCACAGAACCGGGGGACCGAGCGCACCGATCCTACTTTGCCTGCGCTTTACCGCGGACCGGCCGTCACAACGGCAGGCCCCGAAGGGACGCGTGAGCCGATGACGGAGACACGGCAGCCCCCCGGGCGATCACCTTCCGCGAGATCACCATCACCATTGGTTAACGTGTCGGCGGGTTTCTCGTAGCCGTCGCACGACCGACCGAGAGCGGGAGAAGGATGCGGACCGGAACTCCCAGCCGTGAAGAGCGCAACAAGGTACAGCCGAGAATCTGGCGCAACGCACTGTCACCACAGGACTGCCGCGCCGCCGTCGAGGCCATGGCCCGGTCCGCCGCCATCACCGGCCCGGTGCTGCGCCGCAGCAACGACGTGGTCGACCTGAGCATGCGCAGCTGCTCGGAGCACCTGCTGGCGCCCGAGCGGGCGAAGCCCGTCGTCACCGCCATGCGGGAGGTCGCACGGAAGACGATCCAGGACGGGGGATGGCGACGGGTCGCCCTGGACGGCCCGAAGTTCTGCAGTTACGCCGAGCGCGGACTCTTCCGCGCCCACCGGGACAGCTCCGACGACCCGCTGGACCCGGCCGTCGTCCGCCGCCGCCGGCTGACGATCGTCTGCCTGCTGAACGACGCGACACCGCACGACGGCCTCCCGACCTTCGACGGCGGAGCGCTGGTCCTCCACGTTCCGCGGCCCGACGGCACCGTGGCGCCCGAGAACGTCCGGCTGGAAGCCGGCTCCATCGTCACCTTCCGCTCCGACGTGCTGCACGAGGTGCGCCCGGTGCGCACCGGTGTGCGGTACTCGGCGGTGGCGTGGCTCTACGACGTGGACGACAGCAGCACCAGCGAGGAGAAGCGATGAACCTTCACGACGAGCTGAACGACCGTCTGGAACTGCGGATCACCACCGATCCCCTCGGCGAGTACCGGCCGGAGCTGTCCCGGTTCCTCAGACAGCTCGGCCTCGGGCACCTGCTCGACGAGGTCCTGGTCCCGCTCACGGCGAGAGCCCACACCAGGACCGCCGTGGCCTTCGAAGAGCGCCCGTGGCCGCCGTCCGGCATCGGTGCGAGGACCCTGCGCGGCACGGCGGTGGCAGTGGTCGGCGACAACGGCCAGGCGTTGCTCACCCCGGCGTTCCTCTCCGTACGGGACGCGACCAACGTGGGGCTGGCGGCGGCGATGACGAAGCTCCTCCTCGAGGACCTGGCGGGCGCGGGCGTGGACTGGGTGTCCCTGTTCGTCAACGAGCAGTCGGCGGTCGTCTCCGGTGAGCTCGCCGACGTCGGCTTCGTACCCCGGCAGGCCCGGGTCCTGACCGACAGGAGCGAGTTCACGGCGTACTCGGCGAGCCCGCCCGCGGTACTGAAGGAACTCGGCCTGGACACCACCCGTCTCGGCGACGTGTTGGCCCTCAACCTCGACCGGTCCCGGATCTCCCGGCTCACGGGGTTCCACCTCTCACTCGCGGCGGGCATCGCACCGCACTGGGCCGGCGACACGCGGTGGGCCGAAGTGTTCCCCGGGTTCGACGAACTCCTGATGACGTCGCCGCCCGGCGGAATCACCGGCACCCCGGGACCCGCGATCGGTATCGGAGACGAGCCCGTCGAGTGACCCCGGTCATCGACGTCTTCATCCGCTCGTACCACCGGGACCGGCAGTGGCTGGACCTGGCGCTGCGGTCCATCGCTCTGTTCGCCTCGGGCCACCGCCAGGTCGTCGTGGTCGTACCGCGGTCGAGCCTCGAACGCATGGAGCCGTCGGCGATCGAGTCGACGGGCGCCCGCCTGTCCACCTGCCGCGACTACGGCGACGACTACCTCGGCCAGCAGATCACCAAGCTCCACGCGGACCGCTACACGGACGCGGACATGATCCTGCACCTGGACTCGGACCAGGTGTTCACGGCGCCCTGTGAGCTGACGGCCCGCCTGTTCGACCACGGCCGGCCGCGGATGGCCTTCGACTCGGGCGGCACCCGGCCGGAGTCGGACGGCTGGCGGCAGTGCCCGACCGCCTTCTACGGCGAACACGTGCGGCCCGACGTGACCGAGCCGCCGCCTCTGATCGTCCCCCGGCACGTGTACGCCGGGCTCCGCGCCCACTGCCGGGACGCGCACGGCCAGTCGATCGGCGACTACGCGCACGCCGCCGGGTTCGGCAGGTTCTGCGAGTTCGCACTGCTGCGCGGCTTCGCCCTGACCCGGGAACCGGAACGGTACACCTGGGTGGACACCGCCCGGCACGGCCGTCTGCTGCCGGAGTGCCGAAGCTTCTGGAGCCGGGCCCGGACACCCGCCTCGGTGGCCGACAGCCTGCCACCCGAGCTCACCGCCGCCGCTCCGCAACCCGCCGTCCCACCGGAACGGTGACGCCGGCATGCGCTCCTCGGTGCCCGTCTCCGTCGTCGTCTGCGCCTACCAGGAGGGTGACCGGGTCGCCGAGACCATCCGGTCGGTGGCGAGCGCGAGCGTGCGGCCACGCCAGCTCGTCCTCGTCGACGACGGCAGCACGGACGGCGGCTGCGAGCGCACCTGGCCGCCGTGGGTGCGGACCCTGCGCGGGGACCACGTCGGCGTGGCCGCGGCCCGCAACCGCGGCGCGCGGGCCGCCGACCAACCGGTCCTCGTCTTCCTCGACGCCCACTGCGCGGTGGACGACCGCTGGCTGACACCGCTCGTGACCGCGCTCGACCACACGCCGGACGCACTCGTCGGACCCGCGGTGCGGGACGCCTCCGACAGCCGCTTCGTGGGCTGCGGCGCCGAACTCGTGGACGCCCTGCTGACCTACCGCTGGCGCCCGGCGACCGGGCCCGGCGAGGTCGGTCTCCTCCCGGGCGGCTGCCTGGCGGTCGTCCGCGACCGCTTCCTCACCGAGGGAGGCTTCGCGGCCTTCAGCGGATTCGGACTGGAGGACGTCGAACTGGCCCTGCGGTGGTGGCGCGCGGGACGCCCCTCACTCGGCATCCCCGAAGCCGTCGTCACCCACCGCTTCCGCACACTCCCGCCGTACCGGCCGGAACAGCAACCGTGGCTCCAGAACATCCTGCGCACCGGGCTCGCCCACCTGCCCGGCCCGCACCTGCGGGCCACCGTCCTGGCCTGCGCCCGCTTCTCCACCTTCCCCGGCGCGATCGCCACCGTCCTCGCCGAGCCGTGGGCGGCGGCACAGCAGCGTCTCCTCACGACCGAACTGCGACCGATCGCCGACTACCTCGACCAATGGGCACCCCGGGCCTTCACCTCCTGAGACCGGACCCACCAGCCGCCGGCCGACCGGCGCGCGGCCGCGAAGGGTGCCATCCACGACCGGCGACCCGGCCACCGAGCCCCGGCACGGACAGCGCCATCGCCCCCAGCCCCCGGACGCCCGGCGGCTACCGCCACGGCCCCGGACGAAGAGCGGCCGGAGCGGACCGCTCATGGCGAAGGCGACCGGCAGATCAGCCGGCTGTCCGGGGACCCGGCCCCCGAGGAGCGGGGTGCGCGACCTTCAGACGGAGGCGGTCGCCCGGTCGGCAGCGGATCCCGGTCGCACTGTCCGCGGTGACCGGGCCCGTCGCAGGCCTTCGTTGTTACAGGCCGAGTTCCTCCGCTCCCGGGATCGTCATCGTGTCCGCCACGACGACGAATCCGTCGAGGGAATCGACGATGGTCCGAAGCCCCGCGGCCTGGAGGATGGTGTCCAGGGCCCTGTCCATGGCGGAGGTGACCGCCTGGCACAGGATGTCGGCCGGGCTGTCGGGCTTCGCGGTCTCGATCATGGCGTCGAGGTCGGCGCCTTCGTTCCACGCGACGCGGACCGAGCCCGCCGGGTAGATGTCGTTGTCCCAGCCGGGGAGGACCCGGACGCCCGGCGCCCCCGGTCCGGTGCTGATCGGCAGGCCAGCCAGGTCCAGGGCCCGTTTGAGGCGTGACAGGATCCGCTCGGTGCGCAGGTCTCCGCGCAGTTGCTCGGTCTCCTCGTCCATGCCGAGGAACTCGGCGAGTTCCAGGACGCTCCGCGGGTCGAGCCGGGGCCCGTTCCGGTTCTGGTCGTCCTCGCCGGTGGGGTCCGATGGGGTGTGGTCGCCGCTCATGTGTGCCCTTCTCGTGGCAGGCGAGGAAGTCAGTCGTCCGTCGGTCGTGACGGATCGTCGTTATCGCCGGTCAGGTCGAGGATCCGGCCGATCTCCTCGAAGATCTCTTCCTGGGTGTAGGCCTTGAGGTTGATCAGCGAAGTCATCATGGTGGCCGTCAGCGCGGCGAGGTCCACGAGCAGGTCGTAGAACCTGTTCTCGCCCTCGACCCAGACGCGCGCCATGATCGCCGGAGCCTCGGTGATGGTGGCGGGGTCGAAGAAGGCGCCGAGGACAGCGGGCACCTGGTCCTGCCACGGGACGTCCTCGCCGCGTCCTTTCCTCCGGTCCTCGGCGGCCGTGGCCAGAAGGTCCCGCATGAGCTTGGCCGGTTCGACGTCGTAGTGCTCGGCGAACAGGCCGGTGACGGCGGCGCCGGCGAAAGCGACGCCGGCGGCGAGAAACGAGATGTTCTCCATGCCACCGGCGGCGACGTCCTTGCGGGCGGTGGCGGCCACGACACGGCACACGGGGTGCTCGGAGCGCACGGCAGCCGTGTGGCAGGTGGGGTCCAACGAGGCGCGCAGGAGCGCGAAGACCGGGTCGTCAGCAGCAGGCATGGCCTCATCCTGCTCCGCCGGCGGACTCCTGTCCGGCGAATCGGTAATCGGATGATGACGCCCCGTCATGCTCGCGGAATCCGAGGGCGTACGCGACGTGCAGGCACCGCGGCTCCAGCGCGCCCGGCGAAGCCTATGCGGTCATTGTGTTACCAACATGCGGCGAAAAGTGATGCGTATCAAGAGGTGATCTATGCTGCCTATCTCGTCAGGAGGTATGTGATGTCCGAGATCTACGCGGCGGTGGACGCGCTACTGGCCAAGGCCCGGGACGGCGGCGACCTGCCGGAACCGGCCGAGCGGGAGCGGCTGCGCAAGGCCGCCGGCCTGACCCAGATCGAGGTCGCCGAGGCCTTGAAGACCAGGCGGGAGACGTTCGCCAAGTGGGAGAACGGCGCCGCTCAGCCGCGGGCCCCGAAACGCGGCGCCTACGCCTTCCTGCTCGCGGGCCTGGCCGACATCCACGGCACCCAGGGCCCGGACGGCTGGCTCACTCTCGCCCGACAGGCCCGCCCCCTCGACACCGGCACCAGCACCGACGCCACGGAAGGGAAGTGACACCCTGATGGACCGCAAGACGTACACCGCCGAGCTCGCCGGTCTGCGCGAGCTGCGCACCGGGATCGCGGCCGCTGAGAAGCAGGTCGCGGCCGCGCAGAAGGAGCTGGACAAGCTCACCGCCCAGCGCTCGCGCCGCGTGGCCGGGCTCGCGGGGTACGAAGGCGCCCAGGCGCCGGCCGTCGCGAAGGCCTCGGGCCTGTCGGTCGGCGACGTCGTGCGGATCGCCCCCCTGCTGGACCCGACCCCGGCAGCCGTCCGCGCCGCCAAGGCCGGCGACCAGGCCGTCACCGTTGCGCCGGCGCCCGCGCCCGCGCCGGTGGCCGAGTCCGAGCCGGTGCCGGTCGCCGAGCCCAGCGTCACCGTGGCTCCGGCGCTGACCCGCCCCGCCGCCGTCACCGAGCAGCCCGCCTCCGCCGCTCCCGCAGCCGTTGCGCCGGTCGAACCGGAGGCTTCGGTCGCTCCGGTCGCTGCCGTGCCGCGTCCGGCAGTCGAGGCCGGTCCGCGCGAGCTGCCCACCCTCCCCGAGGGCCCGGCCGGTGCGCGGTTCGAAGCGGTGACGACCGGTCTGCTCTCCAAGCGCCCGAACTTCGTCCAGCAGGCCCGCTCCACGGTGTTCCTGGACGCCGCGACCGGCGACCTCGCGGTGCGCGACCGCGTGGTGCGGCTCGACCTCGGCGCCCGCACCCCGGGCGAGATCCTGGACGCCGTCCTCGCCACCGCGCCCGGCACCGAGCGGATCTACATCACCGCCGGCGCGCCCTGGCACGACGGCGCCGAGCGCTACAGCACGCTCAAGGACGCCGTCACGGCGTGGCTGAACACCCCGTCGGAACGGTGGACCACCGCCGTCGGCTCCGGCCGCGACAAGCTGGCCGGACACTTCGTCCACCAGCGCCAGCCGGTCGGCCGCTACGCCCCCGCGGCTGCGCCGGACGGCGGCAGCACGGAGATCCGCTCGATGGGGGAGTGGTTCGACCCGGACGGCGCCGACGTCGTCACCTGCCGCCAGGCTTTCACCCTGTTGTGGCAGGCGCTGCGCCGCCACTGGGACGACGCCGTGTTGATGGGCTC
Organism: Kitasatospora sp. NPDC048298; assembly: GCF_043201465.1. NCBI lineage: Bacteria > Bacillati > Actinomycetota > Actinomycetes > Kitasatosporales > Streptomycetaceae > Kitasatospora > Kitasatospora sp. NPDC048298. The sequence goes on along the minus strand of NZ_JBICYZ010000074.1, from coordinate 40,079 downwards.
GCCGTCGCAGACCGGCCGGGACCTGTGGTCGCGCACCATCCCGACGACCGGCAAGTGGGCGGGCGGCTACCCGGTCCTCAGCGAGGAACTCCGGGGCCTCCTGCACGCGACCGGCGGCCAGGGCCGCACCGAGCTGATCCTGCCGCCCCGCGTCCCGGAGCAGCTGCCCGCCCTGGTGGAGTACGACCGCACCTTCGCCTACGCCAAGCACCTGTGGAAGTCACCGGTCGGCACCCCACGCCGCATCACCGCGCGGGCGTTCGCGGCGATGACCGAGCAGGAGCAGACCAAGGCCCTGATGTCCTGCTCGCACTGGAACGTGCGCGTGACCGTCCCGGCCGGGTGGAACCACGTCGGCCTGCTCCCCGCCCCGGTCACCGGTGACCGCGCCTGGATCTACCCGTCGGAGCCCGGCGCGACGTTCACGACGTGGGCGGGCGGCGCGGAGATCCACCTCGCCCTCGCCAACCACATCGCACCGTGGCGGATCGAGATCCTCGGCGGCCTGCTCTTCGAGGACGGCAAGCCCCTGGACGAGTGGGGCAAGCGCCTCAAGGCGGCCTGGTCGGACCTGACCAACCTCTCGAAGATGCACGGCGACGAGCGGCAGCGGCAGGCCGCCTACCTCGCCTCCCGCGCCGTCCGGTCGGTGCTGCTGTTCGGCCTGGGCGGCTTCGCGCAGCGCCCCCGCCTGGTCTCCGGCACCACCCCGATCGGCGAGGCGCTGCCCGCCGGGGTGGAGATCCTCGGCCAGGACGCCGAGGTCGTCACCTGGCAGCGGCAGGCCGGCTTCTCCCGCGACCCCTACGCCCACCCCGAATGGGCCGCCTACGTCTGGTCCGGCGCCCGTGCCGCGCTGCTGGACATGAAGTACCGCCAGGGCAAGGACATCATCGCCCACGCCGGCGCCCTGCACGCGAAGCCCGGCACGGTCGTGTACTTCGGCACCGACGGCATCGCCCTGACCGAGCGCCAGCCCTGGCCCTACCGCGGGGAGCCCGGCGACTACCTCCTCAAGGGCCACCTCACCGGCCCCGTCGAGCACCCGACCAGCCAGGAGCAGTACCTCAAGCTGCGCGGCCTGGGCCGCGCCGAACTCGCCCAGAAGGGGGATGAGCAGCAGTGAGTTCGGCCGACCCGAACAACCCCAACGAGGCCGCGCGCCTGACCCAGGAGCTGATCGACCAGGGCTACACCAAACGTCAGGTCGCCAGGATGCTCGGCCGCGACGCCTCACTCGTCTCCCAGTTCTTCACCAAGGGAAAGGGCGCCAGCATGGTGGGCGCGCTGCGCCAGCTGGTCCGAGCGGTGCGCGGAGGCGAGCGCGACGCCGAGGCACTGTCCGGGATCGCGGAGGCGAACATCAGGCGCCGCCGTACCAAGACCGGGCAGAAGGCCCGGGTGCGGGGCAAGGACACCGTCGGCGAGGCCGGTGGGTCGATGGCCGGCCGCGCCGGACGCCAGGCCATCCGCTCCGGTGCGAGCCACCTCGCCCCGGTGGTGCACGAGACCGGACAGGCCGGCGGCCGCCTCGCCTTCACCGTCCGGATGAAGGCCGACCAGTACGTCTACTCGGCAGGGTCGGAGAAGGACTCCGGCGGTATCCGCCGCGGCTTCATCCCGCGCTCCGATGGCACGGAGGAGCGCACCTACGGCTCTGCGAGCACGGGCGGGTTCGACGCCGCCGAGTGGTCCCAGCGCGTGGCGGACCACCACGGCGACGTCACCGAGGCCATGAAGGAGTGGCTGGTGGAGACCGGCCGCGCCGTCGAGGACGCCGACATCGCCTACCTGGAAGTCCGCGGCTGGGTGCCCGAGGAGGACCGATGAGCGCCGGACACACCCGCCGCCCCGGCACCACCAGGCGAGAAGAGCTGCGCGTCCAAGCCGTCACGCTGAAGGACAGCGGCCACACCATCGGCCAGATCGCTTTGAACCTGCGTATCTCCCCGAGCACCGCACACCGGCTGCTCTCCCGAGCCGCCCGGCATGCCACCGCGACGGCCGAGGACCGCCTCGACTGGTTCACGGGCCCCGACGAGATGCTCGCCGTGCTGCGCCGCGCCGCCCAGGAGTGCCGCGTGGTGCTCGACCCGGTTGTTCGCCCAAGCGAGAAGGAGGCCCAGAAACTGACTGACGCCCTGGCGGACGTCCTCCTCACCGAGGGCGGCTTCGACAGCGAGTGGACGATCACGCCGGTTGGCGGCCTTGTGGAGAGCCTCATTGACGCCCTCCATCGCTACGCCTACCCCGACGAGCACTGACCCCGACACCGCCCGGCACACGAAGGAGAGCCACCGCCGTGGAGACCACCACCGCCACCGCCGAGCAGAACGTGCCGGCCGGGCTGCGCGCCGAGGCCGAGCCGCTGCTCCCGGCGCAGCCGCTCGGCACCGCCCTGAACCCGCTGCCGCTGCACTGGTTCCAGAAGGACGCGGTGGCCGCCGCGGTGCGCGAGGTGAAGGACGGCGGCCGCGCGACCGTCATCGCGGCGACCGGCTCCGGCAAGACCCTCATCGCGGCCGGCTGCGCCCGGCGCCTGGCCGCTCGGGGCCGTGTGCTGGTGCTGGTGCCGACGATCGAGTTGCTGGAGCAGACCGCCGAGTCCTGGTCGCTGCGGGGCGGGCGCCGGGGGCTGGCGGTGGCGGCGTGCTCGCGGGAGGAGGCGCTGGAGAGCGCGGAGGCCGGCGGCCGCGTCCACGCCCAGGTGAGCACGCAGGCCCCGCGGATCGCCGACCTGGTCGCCAAGGAGAAGGCGGGCGAGCCGGTCACCGTGTACGCCACCTACGCGAGCCTGGAGCGGATCGTCCAGGCCCACCGGCTGTGCGGCCTGCCGGCGTGGGACCTGGTCGTCATCGACGAGGCCCACCGCACGGCCGGGGCCGAGGGCAAGGCGTGGGCCGCGGTCCACGACGACGCCCAGGTCCCCGCCGCGCGCCGGCTGTACTTCACCGCCACCCCGCGGATCGCGGACGACCGGCGGGCGAAGGACGGCCTGGCCGACCTCGCCGACGCCGACGGCCAGGCGCTGCCCGCCCTCTGCTCCATGGACGACGAGACGGTCTACGGCAGGACCGTGTTCACCTGGACCCTCGGCCAGGGCATCGAGCACGGCTACCTCGCCGACTACCGCGTCCTGGTCCCCGTCGTCACCGACGAAGACCTGCGCGAACTCCTCAACCTCCCGGCCGTCGCCGACCTCCGCTCCCAGCGCAGCAACGAGGAACTCCTGCGCCTGGCCCTGCAGATCGCGGTGCTGCGCGCCGTCGCCGACCTCGGCCTGCGCCGCGTCATCACCTTCCACTCCCGGGTGTCCGCGGCGCGGGAGTTCGCGAGTACTCTGCTGGACGCCTCCCAGCTGCTGGAGGACAAGGACCGTCCGGAGCGGATCTGGGCGAAGGCGGTGGCCGGCACCGACCGGCTCACGGACCGCCGCGCCGCGTTCACCGAGTTCAAGGCCCACACCGGCGAGGACGGCGAGGAGTGCGGCATCCTCTGCAACAGCCGACTCCTGACGGAGGGCATCGACGTCGCCGCCGTGGATGCCATCTGCTTCGCGGACCCGAAGTCGAGCGTCATCGACATCGTCCAGGCAGTCGGGAGGGCGCTGCGCCAGTCCTACCGCGAGGGCAAGGTGTCCTGGGTCATCATCCCGGTCTACCTACCGACGCCGGAGGTCGGCGACGACACCGCCACCGCGCACCCGGCCGAGGTCCACGACGCCGGCGAGGCCGTGAAGGCCGAGGCCGACGCCGAGATCGAGGCCTCCGGTTTCCGCACGATCTGGCGGGTCCTGCGCGCCCTCGCCGCACACGACGCCCGGGTGGTCGGCCGGATCACCGAGTTGCGCGCCCAGCGCTCCCAAGGCACCGCGCACACCACGGCAGCCAAGCCGGCCGAGAGCCAGGGCGCCGAGGCCGAAGAGGGCGGGCAGCAGCCGGCCCCGATCGAGTCGCCGATCGAGTGGCTCAAGATCAATGCCCGCCGGCACGCGGCGCGGATCCTCCAGACCGTCAAGCTGCGCGTGTTCAACCCGCGCGCCGTCGAGTGGCAGCGGATGCACGCCGTCGCCGCCGTGTTCCACCTCCAGCACGGCCACCTCGACCCCACCGACAAGACGGCGCACGCCGAGCTGATCTCCTGGCTTACCCGCCAGCGCCACCTCAACGGCCAGGGCCTGCTCGACGCCGCCCGGGTCAGCGAGCTGGACGCGCTCGGCATGATCTGGTCGAAGAACGCCAACGCCTGGGAACGCGGCTACGCCTACGCCGCCGCGTTCCACCACCAGCACGGCCACCTGGCGATCCCGGCGACCGCGAAGCTGGACGACCACGCGGTGGGCGCGTGGATGCGCCGCCAGCGCAAGGCCGACAACCTCACCACCGACCAGGTCACCAAGCTCGACGCGCTGGACGAACTGTGGCGCCTGGAGCCGGACTGGAACCGCTCCTACCGCCGCCTGCTCTCCTACCTCGCCGCCGGCGGAACCCTCACCGGCCCCGCCAACCGAACCGGCCTCGGCGACGACCCCACCTTCCGCCCCGGCGCCTGGCTGCGCAAGCAGGACAAGGCCCGCACCGAGGGCAAGCTGACCGACCAGCAAACCGCGCTCCTGGACGCGCTCACGCGGCATGCCGAGACCCCCTGTCACGTCCTGTGAAGCGGAAGGGCGAGCTTGCGACGATCCGCGGAGTGCGGGGTTGTCCAGGATGATTCCGATGCCGTGATCACGCTGGCCATGGCAGCGATCTTTTCACCGCGGTAGGCACCCCGGGCAAGACTCACGTCCCCTCCCTGCCGCCGGCGAGACGGCGGCGCCACCAACGGTCAGAGCGCCACTGCCGTTCACCAGCAAAGGGATCCGGCAAAGTGCGCTGGACGTAGGCAGAGTCCAGTACAGCCACTCGGTGTCCCAGCTCCTCGCGGGCACGGGCAGGCAGCTCCCGCAGAACCTCATCGAGGACATCCCGCGCGTGACGCACATCGTCGAAGGAGCACCCACGGCACGAGCACTCCGCGTCCTGCGGGTACAGGGGGCGGCGCCCCGGTGACAGGGAGAACGCTCGATACCGCCACAACGCCCGATCCGTGGCACCGGGGTACACGTAGTAGTCGGCCGACCGTCTCTCGACCCGATGTACCGCCAGGCTGGTGCGAGTCGAGAGCCATGGGATGCGGTCTGGTGGCGGGTCGCCCCAGGCGCGCGGGTCATGTCGTTGGTCGGCACGGAGCCTGCCGGGCCGTCTACGCGGCATGGGCCTTTCGGTCTGCGGTCATGCAGATCATCATGCCGGCACCCTGGTGCAACGGGACAGCCCTTGGGTGCGCCCTCCCGGCGTCCGCAAGTGCCCACGCCCTGCCGAACGGTGCCTGAGCCGCTGCCAGCGGGATGCCAGCACTCTGCCAGCGAGGTGCGGAACTGTCCGACGTGCCGGACGGTGCGCCGCGACCGAGGAGCGCGAACGACCGTCCGGCCCGTTGACGAAAGGGCACTCGCGTGACTTGCACCTCCCCTTCCTCCGGCCCCGCGGCAGACCCACGCCGGCCCGAGGCCGCCCCCGCCGTAGTCCGACGCCCGGCGGCCTCGTGGAGGCTGGGCGCGGGCATCGCCGCGGCTGCGCTGCTGGCGGCCGTCTGCCCGGCGACCGCCGTGGCCGCGCCGGACACCGCTCCAGCGCCGCGACTGGCCTGGGCAACGTGCGCGGACGGTTTCGAATGCGCGACCGCGCGGGTCCCGCTCGACCACCACGACCCGCGCGGCGCCGGCATCGACCTCGCCGTCATCCGGCACCCGGCGGACGACCAGGCCCACCGGATCGGCTCGCTCTTCTACAACCCCGGCGGCCCGGCCGTGGCCGGCACCCTGGCCCTGCCCCTGATGCTCGGCCAGTTCCCCGAACAGGTGCGCAAGCGCTTCGACATCGTCAGCTTCGACCCGCGCGGCACCGGCGCCAGCGCACCCGTCCAGTGCTTCGACAACCCCGCCGACGAGCAGGCCCTGCTGGCCGGCACGGCCGCCGGCTACCCCGAGGGCGCGGAGCAACAGAACACCTGGGCCGACGCCTACCAGCGCCTCGCCCGGCAGTGCGCGGCCCGCAACCCCGACCTGCTGCCGCACATCTCCACCGCCAACGTGGCCCGGGACATGGACCTGCTCCGCCGCGCGGTCGGCGACCGCCGGCTCAGCTACCTGGGCACCTCGTACGGCAGCTACCTCGGCGCCACCTACGCCAACCTGTTCCCCGATCGGGTGCGCGCCATGGTCCTCGACAGTGCCCCGGACCCGGTGGCCTGGTCGACCGGCCGCGGAGACCAGGCCACCACCACGGGCACCCTGCTGCGCAACGGCAGCGACGTGGCCGCCTCCCGCGTCCTGGACGCCTTCCTCGACCAGTGCGGCCAAGCCGGCACCCAGACCTGCGCCTTCTCCGCCGGGACGGCCGCGGCCACCCGGGCCAGGTACGGCGAGCTGCTCCAGCGGCTGCACACCCGGCCGGTCGCGGTCGACGGCATGACCTACACCGCCGGCTCGGCCCTGGAAGCGACGATCATCTCGCTCTACGCCACCAACCCCGCCCCGGGCATTCCCGACACCGGCTGGAGCCACCTCGGCACCAGGCTCCAGACGCTGTGGGCCGCCACCGAGGCCCCCTCCACGCCGGGCACTCCGCTGCCGCCCGTCCTGCGCCAGTCGCCGGACCAGGCGCTCGCGGTGGTCTGCTCGGACAGCGCCAACCCACCCGCCAGGGCCGACTACCCGGCCCTGGCCGTGTCCGCCCGGGCCCGCTCCGGCGAGGCCGGCCCGTACTTCGCCTGGACCGACGAGCGCTGCGCCGACTGGCCCGCCCGGGACCGCGACCGCTACGACGGCCCCTGGAACCACCCGACCGCCCGGCCGGTGCTGGTGGTCGCCAACACCGGTGACCCGGCCATGCCGTACGAAGGGTCCCGCGCGATGGCCCGCTCGCTCGCCCGCGCGCAGCTGCTGACCGTCGACGGCTACGGCCACACCGTGCTGGCCAACCCCAGTGACTGCGCCGCCCGGTACGAGACCCGATACCTGATCGACGGCATTCTGCCCGCCCCCGGTACGGTCTGTGTACCGACCAAACCGCCGTTCACCGGCTGATCGCGCATCCGCTCGGCGCGCCACCCACCCGGGGCGGCGCGCCGGATGCCCTCCGAAGGGCTGGTCAGCCCGCCTCCAGGGCCAGCGACTCCGGCTGCGACAGCGCCCTGCCACGCTCCCAGGCGGCCCGGAAGCCGGCCTCCCCGAGGGCCTCGGAGCAGCCCTCCAGGACGGCCCGCAGTTCCGGGTCGCCCGCGTCGTGGGCCCCGCGCAGGCCGTATGCCGCGCCCAGCGCCGCCGCACCGCGCGCTGCCTCGCCGCGCGCGAGGCAGTACTCGGCGAACCCCTCCAGGACGTCCGCCCGCACCGGCTGGTCGCCGCTGTCCGCGGCCAGTTGCAGGGCACGGCGGTGCAGCGGGCCGGCCGCGTCAGGCGCGCCGCGCCGCTGCTGGGTGCGGGCCAGGCCGGTATGCAGCAGGGCCAGCAGGTGCAGCCGCGCCGGGGCGCCGGGCCCGGTCGCGGGCAGCTGCTCCAGCCGCCGAAGCACCTCATGCTGGCCGTGCAGCGCCGCCTCCAAGTCCCCCTCGCGCCGCGCGAGTTCGCCGAGCGCGTAGTGGGCGGCGGCCTGCTGTTGCGGGTCCTTGGCGTGTTCGGCGGTGGCCAGCGCGCGCTCCAGGTCGGCCCGGGCCGCGGCCGGTTCGCCGCAGCGTGCCCGCAGCCGGCCCGACAGCAGCAGCGACAGCGGCGCCTCGCCGGAGCCGCCCATCTCGGCGTCCCGTTCACCGGCCTCCGTCAGCGCCGCGAGGGCCTCCTCGGCGGCGCCGGTGACGGACAGCAGTGCGGCGAGCGTGACCAGCGCCAGGGCCAGCCCCCAGCGGTCGCCCACGGCGCGGAAGCCGTCGACCGAGGTCCGCAGGAAGCGCTCGGCGTGCCCGATCCGGCCCGCGCTCAACTCGACCCGGCCGAGCACCAGACGGGCGGCGGCCCGCATCCATCGATCGGGGTGCTCGGCGTACTGCTGCGCCGTCGCACCCACCGCGTCCGGCGGCCCCGCCATGGCGAGCAGCAGCGCGGCGGCCAGGGCGACCGGGTGATCGGCCTGCTGTGCCGTGACCAGTGCCGCGCCCATCGCCTCGGGCGGGATCACGGCGTCACCGGTCTCCCGGAGCGGGGAGGTGAGCTGGGCCAGGATCACGCACCGGGCGTGCGCCTGCTCCAGACCGGGCGGCGGAGTGAAGCCGTGGGCGGCGAGAACGGCCGCCGTCCGCTCACCGGCCTCACGGCCCTGGCCGCGCATCAGCCAGGGCCAGGCCCGGGCGGCCGCCAGTCGCAGCGCGTGCTCCGGCGGGCCGACGGCGACCGCCCGGCCCAGTGCCGCGTTCAGGTTGCCCTGCTCCGCGTCCAGCCGGGTCAGCCAGCCGATCTGGCCGTCCGTCCGCAGCAGGGGTTCGACGTTCTCGGCGAGCCCGACGAAACAGCGCAGGTGGGCGGCACCGGTTCGGCCGTCCTCGCCGGCTTCGACGAGCCGTTCCGCGGCGTACGCGCGAACCGTCTCCAGCAGTCGGTACCGCACCGCCCCGGGCTCCCGGCCGGCGGATGCGAGCAGGGGCGTGTCGACCAGGGACTTGTCGACCAGGGAGGTCAGCAGGTCCTCGACGGTCACCGGGTCGGGCGCCGGCCCGTGCGGCCAGTCGCCCGCGCAGACCAGGTGCGCGTCGGAGAGGGTCATCCCGCCGGCGAACACCGAGAGCCGTCGCAGCAGCACTCGCTCGTCCTCGTCGAGCAGCTCCCAGCTCCAGGCGACGACGGCGCGCAGCGTGCGGTGGCGGTCGGGGCCGGTGCGGGGGCCCCGGTCGAGCAGCCGGAGCCGGTCGTGCAGCCGGGCCGCGACCTGGCCGGGGCTCAGGGCCCGCAGCCGGGCGGCCGCCAGTTCGAGGGCCAGCGGCAGGCCGTCCAGTTCCCGGCAGATCCGGACGACCGGCTCGACGGTGTCGTGGTCCAACGCGAATCCGGGACGGGCCGCGGCGGCCCGCTCGGCGAACAGGGCGACGGCCGGGTGCGCGAGCGCCTCCTGCACGGTGGCGCCGGGCGCCGGTACGGCGAGCGGCGCCACAGGCCAGAGCTCCTCGCCGGGGACACCGAGCGGTTCGCGGCTGGTGGCCAGCACGGTGAGCCGGGGTGCGGCGGCCAGCAGGCGGTGCGCCAGCAGGGCCGCGTCCTCGATCAGGTGCTCGCAGTTGTCCAGGACGAGCAGGACGTCACGTCCCTCCAGGGCTCGGACGATCCGCTCGACGGGGTCCCCGGACTGATCGCCGGCGGGCAGGCCGCCCGCCAGCGCCCCGGCCTCCGCCGGGTGGCAGACGGCGGCCAGCACGACCCGGGCCGCCGCGTCCGGGCCGTCGGCACCCGCGAGCTCGGCGAGCCGCACGTCCGTCGCGGGCGGCGCGGCTGCCGCGAGCGCGACCGCCAGCCGGGTCTTGCCGACGCCGCCCGGCCCGGTCAGCGTCACCAGACGGGAGCGACGCAGACGCTCCTGGACCACTGTCAGGGCCTTGTCGCGGCCGACCAGAGCGGTGAGCCAGGTGGGCAGCGCTGCCCACCCGGTCGGGAACCCGCGCAGAACCGGGGCCGGAGCCGGCGTCGGCGGCTGCGCGCCGGACAACACCCACAGGTGGACGTCCCGCAGTTCGGCGCACGGGTCGGCGCCCAGTTCCTCGGCCAGCGCCCGCCGGGTCCGCTCGAACACCTCCAGCGCCGCCGCCTGCTGCCCGTCCGCGTGGAGCGCGCGCATCAGCCGGACGGCGGCCCGCTCGCGCAGCGGGTGGGTGACGCACAGTCCGGTGAGCTCGGCAACCAGCCGCGGCAGAGTGCCGGCCTCGCCGAGGGCGAGCAGGGCGTCGGCCCAGTCCTCGACAGCCGACAGCCGCAGCTCCGCCAGCCGGGCCGCCGGCGCGGCGGTGAATCCGGCGCCCCCGGCGTCCGCGAACGGTGCCCCGCGCCATAGTTCCAGCGCCCCGCCCAGCAGCGCGACCGCCTCGGTGAACCCGCCCGCCGCCAGCGCCGTCCGCCCCGCCGCCGCCCGACGCTCGAAGTCCCAGGCGTCCACGCTCGCCCGGGGCAGGTCGAGCAGGTACCCGGCAGGGTGCGAGCCGATGACGGGGCGGTCGGTGCCCAAAGCCCGGCGGAGCCGGGAGACCAGGGACTGCAGGGCGCCGGCCGGTTCCTCCGGCGGGGTGTCCTCCCAGAGGTCGTCCACCAGACGCTCCCGGGTGACCACGCGCCCGGGGTCGAGCGCCAGCCGGACCAGCAGCAGCCGGAGCCGGGCCCCGCCGATCTCGAAGGCCGTCCTGTCCCCACCCCGTACGACCTGCAGCGGCCCCAGAACCTTGATCCGCACCCCGCCCGCTCCTCGCTCAGCACCACCGATCAATCAAGATCATTATCCCGATGTCCGGGCGGCACCGAGCGCGGGGCGCCCAAGCGACCGGTCATGTTCTGAAGGACGCCTGCCGACGCCATGGACGACGCCTTCCACTACCTGCCAGGCGACGCGTGGGCCCATGTTCCGATCAGGCAGTTCTACTCGTCGAGGGGGGACGGCGTCCAAGTCGTCCTTGGTGATCTTCTCGGTGCCGGTGCGTCCCGGGCGGCGCCCGACGGCGACGCCGCGCCCGAGGGCGCGTCAGGCCGTCGCCGGGCGGCCCAGCGGCAGCAGGTACTGGATCGGCTCGTCCAGGTCGTCGAGGCCGAGGAGTTCGTGGGCGAGGTCGTCGTAGAGGCCGCCGAGGGGGGTGGTGCCGAGGCCGAAGGCGGCGGCGGTGAGGAGGAGGTTCTGGGCCAGGTGCCCGGTCTCGACGAGCCCGAGGCGCAGCGCACGCAGGCCGTAGCGGCGGCGCAGGTGGGCGAGGTCCAGGTGCAGGGCGAGGACGGCGGGGGCCTCGTCGACGGCGATGTGCTGCGGGTCCGAGTCGGGGAGGGTGAGGTAGTAGGACAGCGCTCGGAGCTGGTCCGGTTCGGGCGCCGGGCCGATCGGGCGCAGGGAGCGCAGCGCCGGGACGCACTGGTAGGTGCCGGAGGGCAGGCCGTCGACGGCGAGGGCGACCAGCCGGACCCGGACGGCGTGCATGGCGCCCAAGCTGGGGTAGGGGCGGTGGCCCGAACCGCCGTCCGGCGCGTACGCGGCCCAGAGCAGGCCGCCCAGTTGACCGGCGGTGAGCGGACCGGTCAGCCGGCCCCGCGTGGAGCGGCGCGTGCGCAGCGCGTCGGCGAGGGTGACGGGCGGCAGCGGGTCGGCGGGCAGGGGCAGGTCGCCGGGCCACGGCCGCGGGGGCTCGGCGGGCGGCACGTCCGGCAGCGCGGTGTCCTCGGGGCGTCCGACCTGGAACTTGCTGTCCTCCAGGTACTGGAGGTCCGGGGCGTGCCGGTCGTCGGGGAAGAAGGTGAAGGGCCGGTCGGTCTCCAGGAGCGTTCGGCCGGCGAGCCGGCAGACGGCCCGTTCCTCGTCGGGCCCGATCCCCAGGCGGTTGAACAGCATGTGCAGCTGTGAGGCCCACACCCAGCGCAGCCGCTCCTCGGCCCCGTCCGGCGCGGTGGCCCGCATCCGGGCGTCGGCGTCGGCGACGGCGGCCGACCAGTCGGCGAGCCAGGACGTGGCCGTCCCGGCGTCGAGTGCCTTCCGCAGGGCCCCGGCCCTGCGCGCGAGGGCCTGCCGCTGCCGGGCGAACACCGCGTTCACCTTGCTGTGCACCGCGAGCCCGGGCAGCGGCCGGAAGTCCGTCACCCAGCGCCAGGAGGCGGAGTGGCGCCGCAGCCAGCGGGCGGCGGCCAACTCGTCGAGTCCCAGGGCGTGGGCGGTGGTGTGCGCCAGGTCCAGGGCGAGGGGCAGCCGGGCGCCGGGGGAGGCGTCGAGGGAGCGCAGGGCGTGGACGGCCGTGCGGGTGGAGCGGGTGAAGAGTTCCTCGGCGATCGGCAGCAGCGCGGGACCGCCGTAGCGTTCGGTCTCGGGTTCGTACGGGACGGCGGTGACCTCCCCGTGGCGGGCCGTCCACGGGCCGTCGGGCGGAGTGTGCAGGGACGCGAGCCGGGTGAGCTCGCCGGCCAGGGCGCCGGGGTGCGCGTGCGCCCCCCGGAAGCGGACGCGCAGGTGCGGCCCGCCCTCGCCGTAGCGGATGAAGAACCAGTCCTCGCCCGCGAGTTCGTCCATCAGCGGCGCGAGGTCCGCCGTGACGAAGGCGTCGGTCCCGTGCGCGGGCAGCGGCAGGGTGAGGTGCAGGCTGTGCCAGTGGGCGGCCGGTGGCTGTCGGGTCGTCATCGCGTCCTTCCCGGACGGCAGGGGGGAATGGGGCGGAACAGGGCGGGCCGAGGGGCTACGGGAACGGGTGCGGGTGCAGCGGCAGTTCGTCGTGGCGCAGCGGGCGCGGGGTGCGGCCGAGGCGGTACGGGACGTCCAGCAGGCGCGGCAGGCCGTGGGTGCGCCGGTTGGCCTCGCCGAAGGTCATCGGGAGCGTTCCGGGAACGATCACCTTGACGCAGTACAGTCCGAGCCGGTCGCGTACCCCCGGTTCGTCCTGGCGGACCACCACCACTTCCAGGCCCTCCCCGGCGAGTCGGTCGACCGTCCGCTCCAGCAGCCCCGTGAGGTCGCTCACCGGCTCGGGGGCGGCGGGCCAGCGCTCCTGCCAGGGCACGGGGGGCGGGCCCGCGAACAGGAAGTCCAGGCGCGGCTGGGCCTCGGGCAGGGTGTTGAGGCCGACGTGGTCGTCCAGCACGGCCACCAGCTCCGGCCGCTCCAGCATCGCCCGCAGGCGCTGCGGGTCGCGTGCGCCGCCGGGGGCGGTGGAGCGGCGGGGGGCGTCCTGGACGTTGGTGACCACCTCGGCGACGGCGGAGCGGATCGCCGTCCTCGGGTCGTGGTGGGCGCCGGCGGCGAGCAGGACGCGCGGGGCGTCGGGGTGCGTGCCCCGGTAGCGGCAGACGGCGATCACGGCGGGGATGCCGAGGTCGTCGGTGGCGTCGAGCAGGGTGAGCCGGTAGCCGAGCAGGTGGGCGCGGTCGGCGAGGTCGGCCGTCTCCCGGTCCTCGGTGGGGACGGCGACGGCGGGCAGTGGGGTGCGCGCGTACCAGGCCATCAGGAAGGCGTCGCGTTCGGCGACCTCGAACAGGCCGTAGAGCGCGGCTTCCTGAGGGCTGTTGCCCAGCCCGCAGCCGTTGGAGGTCTCGTGCGCCACGCGGGGGCGGTCGCGGCCCGGCGGGTCCCAGTAGGCGAGGTGCTCGGGGACGGCGATCGGGCGGTCGTGGGTGAGGGACCACCCGTGCACCCAGTCGAGCACCAGGTCCGGGGTGTACGGGACGGTGGTGCGTGCGGGGTGGTCGCCGGGGTCGGGCAGGCCGAGCCGGACGGGGTCGAGGACGGCTCCGGTCCCGTGCTCGGCCACCAGGTCGGCGTAGGAGGACCGCAGGGCGCCGCGGCGGCCGAGCGGCCGCATCCCCGCGAGGCGCTCCACGCTCTCGAACAGGGCCACGCGCTCGCTGGAGCGGAAGTCCACCGCCCGCCCGTATCCGCCGTCGTCCTCCAGGCGGCCGTCGGTGACCAGGGCGGTGGTGAGGGCGAAGGCCGAGTCCTCGGTGCGGTAGAGGCTGCGGACCGGGCCGAAGCGTTCGTCGTGGAGTTCGGCCCGCAGCCGCTCGGCGGTCGTACGGCCGTTGGCGCCGCGCAGTACCGCGGGGTCGGGTAGGGGGAGGGGCTCGCGGGGCAGGCGGGCGGCGTCGGGCGTGTCCTCGGGCAGCGGGTGGCAGACGGGGCAGCCGCCGACCGGGCGGACCCGGTGGGTGGACCAGGTGGCGCGGTCGCCGTGGACCAGGTGGACGGTGGCGTGGCTCGCGGCCTCGGGGGACCCGTCGCTTCCCGGCCCGGCGCCGCCCGGCCCGTTGCTGCCCGGCCCGGCGGCGGCCTCGGCCAGGTCGGCCGCGAGGGCGACCACCGCCTCGGAGAAGGCCGGGGTGCCGGTGCCCGCGAGGGCCAGGACCGGGCTCTGCCAGGGCACCCGGCCGCCGGCGGTGGCGAGGCGCTGGTACTCGGTGCAGCTGAGGCAGGCGGGCGAACCACGGTGGAGGACAGGCCCGATGACGGTCAGCGCGCCGTCCTCGCGCACGGGCACCAGGCGGACGGGGTGCGCCAGCGCGTGGCGGCTGAGGCGTTCGGCCAGGCCGAGGGTCCAGCTGGTGAGGTGGACGACGGCGGTGCCGCTCGTGTGCGCCAGGGCCTGGTCGGGGTCGAGGACGGGCAGGTCGGTCATCGGTCGTGTCCCGCGGGCACGAGGACGGTGAAGCCGCAGCCCTCCAGGGCGTCGGCCAGGGGGCGGGCGGCGCAGGTGCCGGGCCTCCAGGGCGCGGTGCGCAGACCGGTCAGGCACTCCAGTGCGGCCCGCAAGTCCGCTTCCCGGTCGGCGAGTTCGGCGAGCCAGCGGATCGTCCAGCCCTCCTCCACCCAGGCGGGGAGCTGCTGCCCGGCGGCGGCCAGCGGGGCGACGGCGCCGCCGGCAGTGGTGTGGTGGGCGGCGGACAGGCCGAGGTCACGGACCGTCAGCCGGGTGAGGGAGCCCAGGGCGGCGACGGACACCGCGTCGGCGGGCCCGGCCTCGACGGCCCGGGCTCCTTACCCCTGCCTACGGCGACTGGCCGGGCCCGACTGCGTACGCCGAACTCGGTCCCCGCGACACCCGGGTGGTCGAGGGCTTCCGTCACCACCACATCCCGGGCGCGATCGCCTTCCCACCAGGACGACGTCAGGCCCGCAGGTCCAGGGTGCCCGCCTCAAAGTCCGGCCAGAACGCCTCACTCGTCCAGGTGTTGTTCGTCGCCTGCACGACGCCCCCGGTGCTCGGCCAGTGCTCTTGCCCCGCCGCGTTGGCGGCGGCCGCCGCCAACACACCGGCCAGGACGGCCAGCGCGGCACCCTTCACGCGCAGCTTCTTCCTCATCCCCGTGATTCCCCTGCGAGTCTGCGGCCCGAATTCCGGCAGGCCCCCGTGACCGCAGTATCTCCGGAGCACCGGCCTCCGTCACCCGAATGTTCAGCGTTCCCGAATCACCTGATCAAGACACCGGGCAGGCTGCTGGCAGGCCTGCAGCGGTTCCGCGGCCTCGGTCGGCGACCGCGACGCTGGCCGGGACCGGCGCCAAAGGCGTTCACCGGGCGTAGTCGACCTCGGGGAAGCCGGGGGAGGGACCGTCGAGCAGCCGCCCCTGGCCGCGGAGGTGGAGGTCGAAGAAGGCCCGCGGGTAGGCGCGTTGGAACGCCTGTGCCCGGTGCCCGGGAATCGTCCCGACCTCTTCCTCCAGATCGGGCGGTGACATGCCCAGGAGAGGGGCGATCAGCGGCAGGATCAGCACGTCGTCGCCGAACGACTGGTGCGCGGCTCCCCGTACGGTCAGATGCAGGCGCCAGCCGCGCAGATGAGACCAGAACGCACGCAGGGCGGGGTTGCTTTCCATGCTGCCCTTGCCCGGGGTGTCCACGACCAGGAAGGGACGGTCGAGGCCGGCGTCCACCACCGGGCCCGCCGCGCCCCCGTCGAGGCTCGCTCCCGCCGTGATCCGCCCGTCGGTGAGCATCGTCGCGGCGGTGGTGGCGCCGCCCAGGGAGTGGCCGAACATTCCGACGCGCCGCAGGTCGAGCGCCCCGCGCATGCCTGTGGGCGGCGGGGTGCGGCAGACGCCGGGGTGACCGCCCGAGCGGAGGACGGCGAGCCGGTCCAGGACGAAGCGGATGTCGGCGGTACGGACCGCGAGGGCCTTGGCGTAGTCGCTGACCCCGCCCAGCGGATTCGTCTCGACGCGTCCACCGGGGAAGGCGACCGCCGCCGCGTCGTGGGTGTGGTCGACGGTGACCACCAGAAAGCCGTGACTGGCGAGGTCTTCCACGATGCCGGTGCCGAACGACCGTGACGCGTTGGCGCCGGGAGAGTAGAGCACGACCGGCAGGGGGCCTGGTGGGCCGCCGACGGGAGCGCCCTCGTGGCCGTGGGTGCCTCCCAGCCGTACCCGGCCGGCGGGCAGGCCGAGGAGGCCCAGGTACCGGTCGGCCGCCGCCGGAGGCATCCAGGGAGCAGTGGGGCGGGCCGCGCCGCCGCGGGCGGGGTACCAGATGCTGATCATCAGCTCACGGCAGGGGCGGGAGGGCACCCAGGGGTCCGGCCGCGTGGTGTCGGCCAGGTGCAGCGCGACCGTACCCACCGGGTACGGCCCGTTCGGGGCGGGCAGCCGGAACCGCACGGGTTCCTCCTGCCCCGGGCGCGCGACGGCCGGCGGCGCGAGCGGACCCAGGGCCATGGCGGCGGTCAGTCCGGCGCACGAGGACAGCAGTGTTCTCCGATTCATGCGTTCCACTGTTCCGCCCGACGAGCCCGACGGCTTCGCCCCCGGGGAGGAACCCGGTGTCAGCCCAGGAGGGTACGACGGGCATCGGCCGCGCGGATGACTCAGCCTGCGAGATGACGTCCTCCGGGCTGACAGGCCCCGGGCCCCGCTCGGATAGCGTGGCCGGCATGGGCGATGGGCAGTCACGGCCGCTGGTGGCCGGACGTCTGCGGGACGGACAGTGGCACGGCGTGGACACGGTCGCGGCCGTGCTCCTCGCCCTGGCGTTCGGCGCGAGCGAGACGCGCAGCGGTGGCTGGGGCGCGGGAGCCGTGGCGGCGGTGGTCTGGCTGCCGGTCGCGGTACGGCGTAGATGGCCCGTCCGGGTTCTGTACACGGTCCTGGCCGGAGCGGTCTTCGCCCTGGCGTTCACCGGATGGGAGGAGTCCTGGGTCCCCATCGGGGCCGCCCTGTACACGGTGGCGGCGCGGGAACCGCGGCGCCGGTCCGCGACGGCGCTCGGCTGCTCGCTGGGCGCCGTCGCGGCGGCCATGGTCCTCGTACCGCGACCGGTCCCGGTCTCCGGGGCCGCGGGGGGCGTCGTCTTCGCGTCGTTGATGATGACCCTGCCCTGGCTGGTGGGCACCGCACTGAGAGAGCAGCGGTCGTACGCGGAACTCGCCGCCCGGCAGGCCGTGACGGACGAGCGCCTGCGGATCGCCCGCGAGCTCCACGACGTGGTGGCCCATCATCTGACGGTCATCGCGGTACGGGCCGAGGTGGCCCGTGCGGTGGCCTCCACCAACCCGCAGGAGGCCGAGCACACCCTCGCACTGGTCGGGACCGCGGGCCGGACGGCGCTCACCGAGATGCGCCGCATGCTCGGCGTTCTGCGATCACCCGGTGACGGAGCCGAGTTGGGGTCCGCCCCCGGCCTGGCGGACCTGCCCGCGCTCGCGGACGGCGCAGGCCCGCGCGTGGAGTTGTCCGTCGACCCGGGTCCACCGCTCCCCCCGGGTGTGGAACTGGCGGTCTACCGGATCGTTCAGGAAGCCCTCACCAATGCCGTCAGGCACGCGGGATCGGCGGACTGCCGGGTGAACCTGTCCCGGACGGGTCCCGAGGCGGTCGAGATCGAGGTCGTCAACGCCGCGCAGTCACGGATCCCGTTCCGGATCCCGTCCCGGCGTCCTGGCGGCGGGCACGGACTCATCGGGATGCGGGAGCGGGCGGCCATGTGCGGAGGGACCCTCTCCGCCGGCCCCCTGGCGACGGGCGGATTCCGGGTACATGCGCGGCTGCCCTGCGGACCGGAGACAGCACGGTGAACCGGCCGGTCCGGGTTCTCATCGCCGACGACCAGGCGCTGTTGCGGGCGGGCTTCCGCCTGCTCATCGAGAGCGTGCCGGACCTCACCGTCGCGGGCGAGGCCGTCAGCGGCGAGCAGGCCGTCGAACTCGCCCTGCGGCTGCGGCCCGACATCGTGCTGATGGACATCCGGATGCCGGGCATGGACGGCCTGGAGGCCACCCGGCGCATCTGCGCGGATCCGGACGCCGTCGGCACCCGCGTGCTGGTCCTCACCACGTTCGACCTGGACGAGTACGTGTACGCGGCACTGCGCGGCGGAGCCAGCGGGTTCCTCCTGAAGGACATCCTCCCCGCCGACCTGCTGACAGCCCTGCGGGTGGTCGCCTCCGGCGACGCCCTGCTCGCGCCCGCGGTCACCCGCCGCCTGATCCGCGAGTTCGCCGGACGCCACGAGCCGCGCCCGCGACTCACCCGGGAGCTGGCGGGCGTGACCCCACGGGAACGGGAAGTCCTCCGCCTGGTGGCCAGGGGACTGCCCAACCTCGCGATCGCCGAGCACCTGGGGCTGAGCATCGCGACCGTCAAGACACATGTCCGGCGGCTGCTGGCCAAGCTCCACGCCCATGACCGGGCCCAGATGGTCGTCATCGCCTACGAGACAGGCATGGTCACCGCAGGTGGGAACCTCCCGTCCACAGGCCGGCGCCCCACCGGCGGGGACGGCAGACCCGAAGGGGACACCCCCGGCGGTACGTAGACTCCGCGCACGGCTTCCGCTACTTCGACGACCGCGACCTGTTGGGCTTCGTCGACGGCACCGAGAACCCGGTGGGCGGGGCGACGACCGGGTTCTCCTCGGCGGCCAGCCGCAGATCCGCCACCGCCGACCGCACCCCGGCGGCCGCCGTGCCGACCAGGACCACCAGCAGCCGCGGGAACGCCCTCCAGCACCGCTCCCACGCCCGGCCCGACCCGTCCTCGCCCGCCTTGCTCCCACACCCGGGCGCAGGCCGCCAGCTGCGCCGCGGTCTGCTCGTCGCCGGGGCCGGGGCGGCGGGGTGATGTCGACCAGAACGGCCCACGGGCCGCGGTGCGGGCGGATACCGTCGGCAGCGGCGGGCCGGCCCCTGGCCGCCCGGGGGCTGGGACAGACCTGGGACACCGCTGTCCCAGCACCGTCCCAGCGTGCCCGCTATGTCCGGTTCGCTAGGACGGTACCAGCCCGTTTCCCCAGGTCACGGCGTATCGCGTCTGGACCTGGGACAGCGAGAACGAAGAGCGAAGGAGTCCGGTGTGGCCCGTCTCATCGAAGTTTGACCAGTCTCAGCGAAGTTTGACGGCGGCTCGGTTGTCTCACCGAACTTTGACGGCGTCTCGGCGAAGTTTGACCGCGTACTTCTGGCTCTGGGCCCGGTTCTAGGATTTGCGGCATGGCAACAAGACTCGTGCAGATCAATATGAAGGCCCAGGACGACTCCGTGCTCGGCCGGTTCTGGGCGGAGGCACTCGGCTGGGGTGTCGACAGCGAGGCACCCGGCGTGACGAACCTCGAACCCGTGGGCTTCGACTACCCCGACCCCACGGCCGTCTGCATCGACATCATCACCCGCCCCGAACCCAAGACGGTGAAGAACCGGGTGCACATCGACCTGGCCACCACCTCGGCCGCCCACCAGGCGGAGTTGGTCGCGCATCTGAAGGACCTCGGCGCGACCCTCGCTGATGTGGGCCAGGGCGATGTCCCCTGGACGGTCATGGCCGACCCGGAGGGCAACGAGTTCTGCGTCCTGGAACCCCGCCCCATCTACCGGGACACCGGGCCGATCGCCGCGGTGGTGGTTGACTGCGCCGACCCGCGCGCGATGGCCCGGTTCTGGGGCGAGGCGACGGACTGGACGGTGCACGAGGTCGCCGGCGACCACGCCTCCCTGCGCTCCACCCAAGGCGTCGGCCCCTACCTGGAGTTCGTGTGCACTCCCGATATCAAGAGCGGGTGGAATCGCGTCCACCTCGATGTCGCTCCCTACCTCGATGACGACCTGGCGGGAGAGGAATCCCGGCTGCGCGCCCTGGGCGCCACCGACCCTGGCATCGACCAGTCCTCGATCTCGTGGAAGATTCTGGTCGACCCGGAGGGCAACGAGTTCTGCCTCCTCAGCCCTCGCTGAGCCCGAGCGACGACTCCGTCCGGCTCGGGTCAGCGGCGAAGACGGCGTGGGGTCAGCGCAATGCCGCCAGAGACGGGGTGGCGTCCCCGGTGATCCAACGCGCCTCGTCGGACGCCAGGAAGGTCACGAGCGGGCCGAAAGCGCCGGAGCCCAGCGTCAAGGATCTCTCCAGGGCCCGCGTCCCATCACCCGTCAAGATCACCTGCCGGGCCGCCCGGACGGTCAAACTTCGCTGAGACTCGTCAAACAATGTTGAGACGGGTCAACCCCGCCCCGGTCCGGGAGCCGGCCCGCACGAGCGCCGCGCTGCTGCGCCTGCGCGACGCCGTTCTCGCGATCGGTCGCGAGCTGGACGAGCGAGGCCTGTGGCGGCGTGGAGCTGCGCCAGGTGATCACGTTCCATTCCCGGGTGTCGGGGGCGCGGGAGTTCGCCGACGGTCTGCCGGCGGCGGCCGCCCTGCTGAAGGACGCGGACCGGCCCGAGCGGTTGACGGCGCTCGCCGTGGCCGGCACCGACCGGCTCAAGGACCGCCGGGCCGCGTTCGCCGAGTTCAAGGCCTCCACCGGCGAGGACGGCGAGCAGTGCTGCATCATCTGCAACAGCCGGCTGCTGACCGAGGGCATCGACGTCGCCGCCGTCGACGCCGTCTGCTTCGCCGACCCCAAGTCCTCCGTCATCGACATCGTGCAGGCGGTCGGGCGGGCGCTGCGCCAGTCCTACCGGCAGGGCAAGGTCTCCTGGGTCGTCATCCCGGTCTACCTGCCGACCCCGGTGGTCGGTGACGACACGGCGGCCGCGGACCCGGCCGAGGTCCACGACGCAGGCGAGGCGGTGAAGGCCGAGGCGGACGCCGAGATCGAGGCCTCCTCCTTCCGCACGATCTGGCGCGTCCTGCGGGCCCTGGCGGCGCATGACGCCCGGGTGGTCGGCCGGATCACCGAGCTGCGCGCCCACCGCGCCCAGCCGGCCCTGCTCACCACCACGGTCTCGGAGGACGGCGCGGCCGCCGAGGCTGGCGAGGCCGGAGGCGAGGGGGAGCAGCCGGTGGTGGAGTCGCCGGTGGACTGGCTGCGGATCGATGCCCGCCGCCACGCGGCGCGGATCCTGCAGACGGTGAAGCTGCGCGCGTTCAACCCGCGCGCGGTCGAGTGGCAGCGCATGCACGCCGTCGCCGCCGCCTTCCACCTCCAGCACGGCCACCTCGACCCCACCGACACGACGGCGCAAGCGGCCCTGATCTCCTGGCTCGACCGCCAGCGCCACCTGAACGGCCAGCACCTGCTCGACGCCGCCCGCGTCAGCGAGCTGGACGCGCTCGGCATGATCTGGTCCAAGCACGCCAATGCCTGGGAACGCGGCCACGCCTACGCGAAGGCCTTCGCCACCCAGCACGGCCACCTCGCGATCCCCGCCACCGAGAAGCTCGACGGCTACGCGGTCGGCGCGTGGATGCGCCGCCAGCGCAAGGCCGACAACCTCAGCCCCGACCAGGCCGCCAAGCTCGACGCCCTCGATGAGCTGTGGCGCCTGGAGCCGGACTGGAACCGCTCCTACCGCCGCCTGCTCGCCTACCTCGCCGCCGGCGGCACCCTCACCGGCCCCGCCAACCGCACCGGCCTCGGCGACGACCCCGCCTTCCGCCCCGGCACCTGGCTGCGCAAGCAGGCGACGGCCCGCACCGGCGGCAAGCTGACCGAGCAGCAGACCGCGCTCCTGGACGCGCTCACCCGGCACGCCGAGACCGTCACCGGCTGACCCGCACCGCACCGCATCGACGCTGCCGTCCTGGCCGCAGCCGGGCCGGGCCTGGGGTTGCCCCGGGAGTTGCTCCGGACGTTGCCCCGGGCATTGCCCCGGAGGTTGCTTCGGGACAGTGCCGGTTGTCCCGCATCCGTGCTGGTCAGCGCGCGGGACAACCGCCTGCCGTCGTGTCTGCCGGGTGTGGTGGCGGTCTCAATGGCGGCCGCCCGGTGTTGACTCAGCGTGGTGGCGGTGGGCCGGTCGGTCATGTTGCCGGGGCCGGTGTGGTGAGTGCGCTCACACGGGAATGCGGTGTACGACGACGGATAGTGGTGTCCGTTTTGCGCCACTTTGGGACTATTTAGCGAGTGGTCGGAGAGTGTTTGCTCAGGCTGCGAGGGGTCGGCGGGGGCCGGCGCGCTGCGGGCGTCCACTCCTCGGGTCAACGCCGTCCGCCCATGGCCACGACGGTGGGTCGTAGCGAGGGGGTCTTGTCGGTGACCGGCCCCGCCTGGCAACAATTGCTGCATCAAGCCACACCGGCACCTGTCCCGCCGGTGAACGGCCTACCGCCAAGCCACGCCCCGCGACCGTTCGGCCCCTGTCCGGCCATGGTCCGAAAACGGGGAGTGGCTCGGCCCAACCCGATTGAGGTCTGGTTCTACATGCCCGCTTTCAAGCTCCGTATGCGTACCTCTGCCGCGATTCTTGCCGGTGCCGCCGGTGTGACGGCCCTGGGTGCCGCCGTGGTCCCCGCGGTCGCCTCGGCCGCGGACGCCTCCCCGCAGGCCCTCGCCGCCCAGATCGTGCCGGCGGACCAGCTGGCCTCGTTCAGCCAGATCATCTCCCACGAGTCGGGCTGGAACGTGACGGCGACCAACCCGAGCTCGGGCTCGTACGGACTGGGCCAGGCGCTGCCGGCCTCCAAGATGGCCTCCGCGGGTGCGGACTGGAAGACCAATCCGACCACCCAGATCAAGTGGGCGCTGGACTACATGAACACCCGGTACGGCAGCCCGAACGCCGCCTGGAACTTCTGGCAGTCCCACCACTGGTACTAAGCCGACCCGTCGGCTTCCCCTCACCCCGGGGCCGGACAGGGACCACCGGAGTGACCCACGAGGGCCTGTGCCCGCGCGAGAGCGCGACCACAGGCCCTCGTGCCGTTTCCCGAACGTCCGGACAGCGTGGCGGCGCTGCGCATCGGTGACGACACCGTCCGCAAGGGCGGCCGGCCGACCTCGCGGCCGACCGGGGGCTCGACGGGCAGCCGGATCAGCCCGGAGAGGGCAGGGCCGAGGAGTGGTGGTTGAGGATCAGCCACCTGCCTCCACGCAGCTCGTAGACGAAGGTGTACCGGGCGTCGACCGTGGACTTGTCGCCGTTCTTGTCGGTCAGCGTGAACTGGTAGAGACCCGTGTCGACGGCGCTCGTGGCGTCCAGGACGGTGATGAACCGCTCCTGGATCTTTCCGACGGGCTTGCTCGCCAGGAACTTCGTGAAGTAGTCGACGATCCCGGCGCGACTGGTACGGATGTCGGAGACGGTCGGCAGCAACACGGCATCGGGAGCGTAGAGGTCCGCGACACGGTTCGGGTCGCCGGTGGCCAGAGCCGCGTTCCACTTGTCGAACAGGGCGGCGATCTGTTGTTCGGTGGGGAGTTGGGTGGCACTCACCACGACGCTGCGCGTAGCGGGAGGCTGGGCGCCGCTTGCGGTCCCGTACGTCGTCCCCGTTCCCGTGAACAGAGCGGCGGCGGTGAGGGCGACCGCTGCACAGTACTTGCGTCTCATGAACGCCTCCTGTGTCGTCGGTGGTCCATCAGACGGACTCGCCCAGCGTCTCTCGGCGGAGCTGCCCATGCACCTCGAAGCGACGGGGGAGCGGCCACGCGTTGATCGACTTCTGCGATCCGCTCGTCTTCGGAGACGAGAAGGCCGAAGCCCGTCGTCGCTCTTCTGCCGTCACACGGCCATCTCCAGGACGTCCGGCGGCAGCCCGTGCGCCGTAGGCGGCCGCGCCGGAGGTGTTGTGGATCCGACGGAGCGTCAGGTTCGCCAAGCCCGGTAGGCGCTGCGCGCGTTCGCCGTGCACGCCCACCCCTCCCAGCCCGTCGCGAAGACACCGCATCGACGGCACGGCCGGCCCGCCCGTCGCGGACGCGCTGCAGTTCCTCGGCGGCGCCAGGGTCGTCCTGGCCACCGCCTCGAACTCCGCCGCCATCACGGCGACCGTGGGCGGGCTGTCCCACCGGGGCGAACCGGTGGTCATCGGCGCGGACACCGAGCCGTTGGGGATCGTCCCGGTCCAGCTGCTCATGCGCGCCCGGACCGTCCGCGGCCACCCGGCCGGCAGCGCGCGGGACATCCGGGACGCCATGGCGTTCAGCGCCCTGCAGGGAGTTCGCCCGATGATCGAGACCGTGCCGCTCGACCGGGTCGGCGAGGCGTACCACAGGATGCTCCGCGGTGCCGCCCGCTTCCGCATGGTGCTCATCACCGGAACGGGGTGACGGGAGACCGTCAGGCCGCCCCGGGTCACAGGGCTTGGTCGACGCGTCTCCCAATCTTCCTCTGTGCGACCGATTGGTTACCCAGCGCTATGATGTTGATCATGTTCATTCTTGAGCTGACCTACATCGCGCCGCTCGAGCGCATCGAAGCGGCCCACCCCGAGCACGTCGCCTGGCTCGACTCGAACTACGAATCCGGCGTCTTCATCGCATCGGGCCCCAAGGACCCCCGCGATGGTGCGGTCATCGTGGCGGTCGGTGTCGACCGGACGCAGATCGAGGACATCACCAGGAGCGACCCGTACTCGGTGGCAGGGCTGGCCGAGTACACGGTCACGAACTTCCTCGCGATGAGGACTTCGCCGGCGCTGGAGGAGTACCGGCACCAACCGCCGCCGTCCCGGTAGTCGCTCGGCCCGTGCTCCTCGTGGCGGCAGCACCCGGGAGAGGGGGTGTGCGGGCTCGCTCCGATGGAGTCGATGAACCGGTCACCGCTCCCGGCGGACGGCGAGCAGGGCCGCGTCGTCCGTCAGCCCGGAGCCGACGTACGTCCGCACGTCCAGGAGCAGTTCGTCCAGCAGGGCGTCCGGCTCCTCGTGCGGCAGGGCGGCCAGGCGCTCGGCGAGCGGGTAGAACCGGTTCGCCGCGTCCCGGGCCTCGGACACGCCGTCCGTGTAGAGCAGCAGCAGGTCGCCGCGGTCGAAGGCGAGCGACTCGGCGTGGTAGTCCCCGCCGACCAGGCCGAGCAGCGCCAGCGGCGGTGCGTCGACGGACGGCTCGACCGTGCTGACCTGACCGTCATGGCAGAGCAGCGGCGGCGGGTGTCCGCAGTTGACCACGACCGCCGGTCCCGGCGTGTCGGGGATGCTGACCAGAACCGCCGTGACGAACTCCTCGCTCGCCGGACGACGAACGAGCGCCGAGTCCAGCCGCCTGGCCACCTCCGCCAGATCCGGCTCGGCCCGCGCGGCCTCACGGAACACCCCCAGCACGTCGGCCGCAGTCTCCACCGCGGCCAAGCCCTTGCCGCACACGTCGCCGAGGAACAACCGCACCCCGTACGGGGTCGGCATCACCTCGTACAGATCCCCGCCGATCCGTGCCTCGGCCTCCGCCGCCACATAGCGCACCGCGACCGCCAGCGGCCCCATCCGCCGGGGCGCCAGGCGCAGCAGGGCACGCTGCGCGGCCTCGGCGACCGTGTGGACCCTGGCCAGTTCCCGCTCCTGGGTCATCACCACCACGACGTTGGCGCAGCTGAAGAAGGTGACCATGACCACTGCGGCCGCCACGGTCGCCATCACGACCGCGGGCACGGCGGCGTCGTAGGCCGCCATGGCGACGACGAGCGCGCTGGCGACCACCCCGGCCGTCAGCGGGACGGTGGCCCGGCGGGTGCCCACACCGGCCAGGACGGGGAGGGCGGCGAGTATCGGGGCGAACGTGACATCGGGCCCGCTGACGAAATCCAGCGTCACCGTGATCGCGATCAGCACATAACCACCGATCGTGACCCGGCGCGACCACCTGGGCAGGAACCGCGGCGAACGCCACGCCCTCGTGTTCGAGACATCAGCCATCGGACTGCCCTTCTGTCCCACTCGTCCCCACAGCCGCGTCGTTTCCCCCACCCCACAGTTAAACGTCTCTCCTCTCCCGGATCGACCGGCAGTGCCGCGTCGACACCTCCGGCCCGCCCGATGCGGCCCGCGCCCCGGAGCCGGACGCGCTCGGCGTGATCCGGGGAGCGCCGATGGCCGGTCGTGGTCGTCAGCCCTCGTCGGGCAGGGCCTGCTCGGTCCAGATGGTCTTGCCGTCCTCGGTGTAGCGGGTGCCCCAGCGCTCGGTGATCTGGGCGATGATGTACAGGCCGCGCCCGCCCTCGTCGTCCCGGGCGGCCTGACGCAGGTGCGGCGAGGTGTGCCCGGTGTCGGAGACCTCGCAGATCAGGCTGCGGTCCCGGATCAGCCGGACCCGGACCGGCCCGGGGGCGTACCGGATCGCGTTGGTGACCAGCTCGCTGACGATCAGCTCGGTGGTGAACGCGAGCTCCGCCAGGCCCCATTCGTCCAGCCGGTCGGTGGCCAGGCGACGCGCCCGGGCGACCGCCGCCGGGTCGGGCACCAGCTCCCAGTCGGCGATTTGCCCGGCGTCGAGCCGGCGGGTGCGGACCAGCAGCAGGACGGCGTCGTCGTCCACCGGCCCGGGCAGCAGGGTCGCCAGCGCCTCGTCGCACAGGCTCTCCAGCGGCCGGTGCAGCCCGGCCAGCGTCTCGGCGAGCCCGCGCCGGCCGTCGACGGCCTCCACCAGGCCGTCCGTGTACAGGGCGATCAGGCTGCCGGCCGGCAGGTTCAGCTCGGCGTGCTGGAACGGCGGGCCGCCCTGCCCCAGCGGCCGCCCGGCCGGCAGCTCCGCGTAGCGGACGCCGCCTGCCGGGTCGGCCACGACGGGCGGCGCGTGGCCTGCCCGGGCCAGGCTGCACCGGCCGTCGACCGGGTCGTACACCGCGTACAGGCAGGTCACGCCGCCGCCGCGCGGGCTGCCCTGGCCGTTCTCCTCGCGCACCACGTCGTCCAGGCGGGCGAGCAGTTCGTCCGGATCCAGGTCCATCCGGGCCAGCACCCGGACGCCGACGCGCAGCCGGCCCATCGCGGCGGCGGCCCGCAGACCGTGGCCGAGTACCTCGCCGACCACCAGGCCGACCCGGCTGCCGGACAGCGGGATGACGTCGTACCAGTCCCCGCCCACCCCGGAGCGGGTGTCGGCCGGCAGGTAGCGGCTGGCCGACTCGACCGCGCTCAGCGCCGGCAGCCGATGCGGCAGAAGGCTGCGTTGCAGCCGCAGCGCCGCGGTGTGCTCCCGGGTGACCACCGGCATCAGCGCCGCGCCGATCAGCAGCGCGCCCAGCCCCAGTACGGTCACCCCGCCGACCTGGCCGAACAGCGGCAGCCGGAGGGAGGTCGCGCCGTAGCCAGAGGCGGCGTAGACGTGGAAGGCGGCGTAGCAGAACAGGAACAGCATGATCAGCCCGCCGATCCCGGGCAGCACGCCCTTGAACAGCAGGTCCCGGCGGCTGCGGGTGAGTACCCGGCGGTAGTACCAGACGCAGGCGAAGCCGGTCAGACCGTAGTAGAAGGCGATCGCCAGGCCCACCGAGCCGATGGAGTCGGCCAGCACGTTGCGGCTGACCGAGGTGAGCAGCACCAGGAAGGCGATCGACACCAGCCCCATGCCGACGGTCGACCAGGTCGGGGTCAGGAACCGGCGGTGCAGCCGGGCGAAGCCGGACGGCACGGTCTTGTGCGCGGCCATCGAGAAGACGGTGCGGGCGGTCGGCAGGATGGTGGTCTGGGTGGAGGCGACCGCCGAGGTCAGCACCATCAGGATCAGCAGTTTGGTGAGTGCGTGGCCGAGCCCGGCGGTGCCGAACACCGCCCCGCCGAGGCCGGAGAGAACGTCTCCGGAGTTGTCCGGGTTGGCCAGCCCGATGCCCGTGGTGCCGACTCCGGCGAAGGCCTGCGCCGAGGTGGCGACCAGACCGTAGATGCCCAGCAGCAGCACGGTGGACAGCACGGCGGCCCGCCCGGGGGTGTGCCGGCTGTCCGCGGTCTCCTCGTTGACGGTGAGCGCGGTGTCCCACCCCCAGTAGATGAACACCGCGGCGAGCACCCCGGTGGTCAGCGCCTGAGGGGAGGGGACGTTCAGCGGATTGAACCAGGAGGCGGAGACGTGCGCCGCGGTCGGCGGGCCGTCGGTGTAGACCTTGACCAGGGCGGTGACGGCGAGAAGCAGCAGGACCGCGACCTCCAGGCAGAGCAGCCAGCGCTGCACGGCCGCCGACACCTCGATGCCGACGTAGCAGACCGCCGTCATCAGGGCGATCCAGACCACCCCGGCCACGGTGGTCCATATCCGGCTGGTCGCCAGCGACTCCAGCCCGACCAGCCGGAAGCCGTAGATGCCGGCGATCTCGGCCAGGTTCGCCATCGCGATCACGTCGGCGACGATCAGGCCCCAGCCGCCCATCCAGCCGGCTCGTGGGCCGAATGCGCGGGTGGCCCAGGTGAAGGTCGTCCCGCAGTCGGCGTCGACGGCGTTCAGTTCCCGGTAGGCGTACGCGATCAGCAGCATCGGCACGAACGCCAGCATGGTGATGATGGGGGCCTGCAGTCCCACCCCGGCCACGATCACTCCGAGCGTCGCCGCCAGGCTGTATGCGGGCGCGGTCGAGGAGATCCCGATCGCCACCGAGGAGAACAGCCCCAGGGCGCCCGATCTGAGCCCCTTCTCACCGGGGCCGGGCCCGGGTGCGAGCGGTGTGGCGGACTCGGCGGGGCGAGGGGAGCTCTTCACACCAGTTACCCACTCCGCGTCTCGCGGCGGCAAGCCTTGCGATCACCATTCTCCCCGCCCGCCGGGAGGGCCGCCAGACGGGCTCGACACGCGGCGCGGCGGGCGGCCATGGCCCGGATACGCGATTCCCGGGCCGGGCCGCGCACCGGGTGGGGCCGAGCCGAGAAGGCCGTGGACCCGGGCAGGGAGCCGGAGGAGCCTGACCAGGATCCTGCTGTTGGTCTGGAAGAAGTCGTGGTCGGCGTACGGGACACCGAGCAGCGCGCAGTCACCAGTGACGGCACGGGCAGCGCGAACGCCGGGACGGGGTCCACCGGCCCGGGGCCGGCGAGCATGGCGCCGATCAGATCGTCGACGATCTTCTGGACCAGTCGAGGGGCGTATCAGCGCTGTTCCTCCGGGCGGCCCTCGGCCTCCCAGCGGGTGTGGAGGATTCCGTCCCGGTCGACCCGGCGGTAGGTGTGCGCGCCGAAGAAGTCCCGCTGTCCCTGCACCAGTGCGGCGTCGGCGCCGGCTTCCGGCCCGGGCGCGAGCGCATCGAGCCGGCTGTGCCGGGGGAGTGGTCGCGCGTGTGACGCCGGTCTCGGTCGGAGGGGGATCGTCCGCACTCAGAGCGTCGGCGGCAGTTCGGTCAGTGACCGGCAAACCGGACAAACCATGACATAAACCGTGAGCCCGCTCACGCCGGAAAAGGTCCACGACGGACGATAGTGGCCGTGCACCGCCGCCGCCCGCGAGCCCGACCGCGACATCTGCGCAGCTCAGCACGTTGGCCGGCCGCGCAACCCGCCCCGCGGACCAGTGCCGTCCGCCCATGGCTACGACGGTGGGTCGTAGCGAGGGGGTCTTGTCGGTGACCGGCCCCGCCTGGCAACAATTGCTGCATCAAGCCACACCGGCACCTGTCCCGCCGGTGAACGGCCTACCGCCAAGCCACGCCCCGCGACCGTTCGGCCCCTGTCCGGCCATGGTCCGAAAACGGGGAGTGACTCGGCCCAACCCGATTGAGGTCTGGTTCTACATGCCCGCTTTCAAGCTCCGTATGCGTACCTCTGCCGCGATTCTTGCCGGTGCCGCCGGTGTGACGGCCCTGGGTGCCGCCGTGGTCCCCGCGGTCGCCTCGGCCGCGGACGCCTCCCCGCAGGCCCTCGCCGCCCAGATCGTGCCGGCGGACCAGCTGGCCTCGTTCAGCCAGATCATCTCCCACGAGTCGGGCTGGAACGTGACGGCGACCAACCCGAGCTCGGGTTCGTACGGACTGGGCCAGGCGCTGCCGGCCTCCAAGATGGCCTCCGCGGGTGCGGACTGGAAGACCAACCCGACCACCCAGATCAAGTGGGCGCTGGACTACATGAACACCCGGTACGGCAGCCCGAACGCCGCCTGGAACTTCTGGCAGTCCCACCACTGGTACTAAGCCGACCCCTCGGCCGTCGGCAACACACCCGCGACCTTGACCACCCTCCCCCTCACCCCGGGGGCCGGACAGGGACCACTGGGATGATCCGAGAGGGCCCGTGCCCGCGCGATCCGCGTGGCACGGGCCCTCTCGCGGTCGTACGGACCCTCCGAGTGGATCCCCGAGACCGGCTTCCCTCGCTGCTGATAGCTCCGCGAAGCGCGGGGAGATCAGGTTCCTTCACTGGAGGGAAGATCTGCCGCTGCGGCAATAGTCCAATGATCGGACTTTAAGGGGTGTGGCATGTCGACCGGCAGAAATGGCACCGTGCTCCATATCCGCGCATATCATTCGGGCGTGATCAAGGATGCCGGTCCTCTGGAGAATTCGCAGGCTGCTGATGTCGCCGAGAATTCTCTGCCGAGTCGACGCAAGCTGCTCAGAACCACGGTCGCGGCAGTCGGTGCCGTGGGTTTTGCCGGCGCACTTGCGAACGGGCATTCCTACGCGGTCAATTCTCCGTCCGGTCCGGGGGCTCTTCGAGTCGGTCGGCACCATCCGCATCCTTCGCGGCCGTCGGGAGGCGCGCTCGATCCGTCGTCCGTACCGAAGTACCGGATGCCGCTGTTTCTTCTCGGTGAAATGCCCAGCGAGGGCCGGGACTCCTACCGCATCGCGATCCGTCAGTTCCGACAGCAAATGCTGCCGAGCGGGATGCCGGCCACCACGGTCTGGGGTTACGGAGCCGTGGGCCACCAGCAGTCGTTCCACACGCCGGGCCTGACCATCGAAGCCCGTGTGGATCGGCCGATCTCCGTGACATGGGTCAACGACCTCGTCACCTCGCGCGGCCTCTATCTGCCCCATCTGTGCGCTGTGGACCCCACGTTGCACTGGGCGAACCCTCCCGGCGGAAGGGCCGGACGTGATTCGCGGCCCACCTTCTCGACCACTCCCGGGCCGTACACGGGACCGGTGCCCATCGTGACCCATCTGCACGGCGGGTACAGCCGAGAAGAGAGTGACGGATACCCCGAAGCCTGGTACCTGCCGGCATCTCGTGACATCCCTCGCGACTATGCCCGCGTAGGCACCTATTACGACCGGTTTGCCGAGCAGTTCCGCGACCGTTGCGGCGTCCGCTGGCGCCCCGGGTCGGCAACATTCGCGTACGACAATGACCAGCGCCCCGCAACTTTCTGGTACCACGACCACACCCTGGGCATGACTCGGGTGAATGTCTACGCGGGCCTTGCCGGTTTCTACCTGCTGCGAGGCGGACCTGCCGATCTCCCCTCGGGAGTACTTCCCGGGCCGGCCCCGGGGCAAGGCGGTGCGCACGGTGCTCACCCCTACGAAATCCCCCTGGTGGTTCAGGACAAGTCCTTCAATACGGACGGGTCGATCTTCTTCCCCAGCAATCGCGGATACTTCGGGGACACCCCGCCGGATGGTCCCTGGATCCCCGACACCGATATTCCGCCGATCTGGAACCCGGAGTTCTTCGGCACCACGATGGTCGTCAACGGGAACACCTGGCCGGTACTCGACGTGGAACCGCGGCGGTACCGCCTGCGCATCCTCAACGCGAGCAACGCCCGTACTCTTATCCTGAAGATCGCGGCTGACGCCACAGCCCCCCGCCCCGTCAGCCCCGCATTGCCCTTCTGGCAGATCGGAAACGACCAGGGATTCCTGCCGGCCCCGGTCCAGTCGGATCGACTCCTGTTGGCCCCCGCAGAACGCGCCGACGTGGTGGTCGACTTCACCGGCACCCCGGTCGGCACCGGGCTCTACCTGATCAATGAAGGCCCGGACGAGGCGTACGGCGGCGGCGCGCCGGTCACCGACTTCACGCCGGCGGATATCACGACCACGGGGCAGGTCATGAAATTCACTGTCGTCCCCCTCACGTCCACCGACACCAGTGTCCCGCCGTCACGGATCGTGCTCCCTCCGATCCCGGCGCTTCCCGAGAGCCGGACGGTCCGGAAGCTGTCACTCAA
The DNA here is from genome assembly GCF_043201465.1 of Kitasatospora sp. NPDC048298. Lineage (NCBI taxonomy): Bacteria > Bacillati > Actinomycetota > Actinomycetes > Kitasatosporales > Streptomycetaceae > Kitasatospora > Kitasatospora sp. NPDC048298. The sequence continues at coordinate 8,162 of NZ_JBICYZ010000074.1, read as the reverse complement.
CGAAGAGGACTCCGCGTACTTCACCGGAGCGCCCACGATGGCCACGCTCGGAACAGTTACGCCAAGTGGCTCGGCCACCCCGCTCCTGTGGTCGGACCCGGTCACCGAGACACCGGTGAAGGACGACACCGAAATCTGGGAAGTGTACAACTTCACCCCCGACGCGCACCCTGTCCACATCCATCAGATCGGATTCCAGGTCCTCGACCGCCAAGCCATCACGGGCGGAGAACTGTCACCCCCGCAACCGGGGGAAGGCGGATACAAGGACACCGTGATCGCATTGCCGGGAAATATCACCCGCGTCAAGGTTCGCTTCGGCATTGCGGGACGGTACGTCTGGCACTGTCACATCATCGACCATGAGGACAATGAAATGATGCGGCCGTTGCAAGTACTTGATCAGCGCAGCCGTTGAGGTCCTTTCAGTAGTGATCACTCGGCGGCGGGGTGAAGGAAGCGGGAGCCTGCGACCGGCTGCCCTGGTGACTGCGGTGCGCGTTTCCTGAGCACCCGTCAGACGCGGACACGGCCAGCGGACGGACGCTCCGCCGTCCACGGTGAGCAAGGCGCCGTTGACGTAGGAGGCCGCGTCGGACACGAGGAAGGCCACGGCCTCGGCGACCTCGCCGGGCAGGCCGCCCCGGCCGGCGGGGGTCATGGCGAGGAGGTCGCTGCGATCCTCATCGGCGAGCGAGGCCCGCACGCCTTCGGTCTCGCTCACGCCCGGAAGGACGGCGTTGACCCGTACGCCGGCCGGGCCGTACTCGGCCGCCCGGATCCGGGTGAGCTGGTTGACCGCGGACTTGCTCGAACCGTTAGGCGGTGGCCCCGACCACGGCCTTGTCGGCCGCGACGGAACTCACGTTGACGATCGCGCCGCCGCCCTTGTCGACCATGCCGGGGACCAGCTGACACCGCCGAGCAGAGAGAGTGGACAACGGAACTGCTCGACCAGGCATGATGTCGACGAATCCGCGACGGCGACCACCCCGATCGGCAGCAGGGTGACCGCGCCGGGCCCCGGCAGCGCGCCGCAGGCCGCCGCCGGGCGTCACGCCCGCCGGCAGCCTGCCGCCCCGGTCGTGCTCGACCTGCGTCAGTGCCCACACCCGCAGTGCCGGAAACCGAAGTCGAGGGTGTGGTCGTTCTCGCCCGGCCCGCCGGTGGTCAGCACCCGCTCGGGATACCTTTTCCCCGGCGGGGCGATGCCCTTGGAGTTGATGAAGGGATCGTCACCGACGTCGTGCCTGGTGGGCACCCACCGGTACAGCGGGCCGCCCTCGGCGTAGTCGGACGGGTTGTCCAGCCGGATCGTGTACCTGGTGTGCGGCTTGAGGCCGCCGTCCACGTTCGAGTCGTCGAAGTAGTACTCGCCGCGTGCGGTCGTCCTCTCCGTTCCGACGAGCTTGCCCGACCCGTCGTAGAGGTGGACGGTGACGCCCGCCGCGGGGCGCTGGCCGGGCTTCTGGATGCCCGTGCGCTCGGGGTCGTACCAGACCCGGTTGCCGATCTGCAGCGGCGCCCGGTCGCAGAGCACCTCCAGATCGCCCATCGAGGCGCCCTTGCCGAACGGCGCGGGCACGTCCGCCGGGTTGAGCCGCAGTCCGGGCTTCGGGTCCGGCCTGCCGTCCGCCCGCTGGAGGAACGACGTCCCGTAGCCGAAGGCCGTGTTGTCGGGGTCGTACCCGGAGGTCCCGATGGTGGTCTCGACCTTGGACAGCGCCATCCCGGCGTAGTCCGCGTTGTGGTGGAAGCCGAACCGACTGGTGTCGAAGAAGCGGGTGCCCCTGGGGGAGAGCCCGCAACCGTTGTCGGTGTCCATCACGAAGGTGCCGTTCGCGAGGCAGGCCTTGTTCAGGTCACCGCCCGACAGCACCTCACCGACCGCGGCGCCCGCCGCCGCCTGGCCCGTCGCCCGGTCGGCGAGGCGGTCGCGAAAGGACAGCAGCATCGTGCCGTCCGTCTCGAAGCCGACCTCGCCCAGCTCCGGCTCCGGCTGGGCACGGTAGCCGGAGCAGGTCTGGCCGTTCTGCGTGGTCGGGTAGGTGTTCGTCCACGGAAACCAGCCCGCGCCGTCGCACGGGCCCGAGCCGACGGTCGACTGGCGCGGGTAGTCCAGCGGCTGGTCCAGCACGGCCCGGCGGAACGCGCCGGTGGCCAGGTCGAAGGGCAGCACGATCGCCCGCAGGTCCGACACCTTGCCCGTCGACTCGCCCGAACAGACACCGCCGAGGTAGCCGGTCCCGTCCTGGAGGCCCAGACCGAAGGGGCGCCAGTCACCCGCCGAGGGGCAGCCCGGGTCCGGGATCGGGTAGACGGCCTTCGGCGCCGACGCGGTCGACACGGAGGCGTCGTAGCGGTACAGCTGACGGTCGTTGAGGTTGACGACGAACAGGTCCCTGCCGTCGTCCGTCACCTTGAGCCCGCCGAGACTCTCCTTCCCCGGCACCGCCAGGAACGCGTCGTCCGTCCCCGGCCCGTGTGCCGTGCTTCCGGCGTCCGGGACGGTGGTGAACAGCGTGGTCCTCTTCTGCGCCAGGTCGGTCACGTAGATCCCGCCGGAGCCACCCGGGCCGTAGTCCGTGGTGCGCTTGGCCGCCGCCGAGGAGAACACCCGCCTGTCGGCCTTGTTCCACGCGATGCCGTACAGCGTGCCGGTCTGCGCGTCGGTGGCGATGTTCGTGACGTTCACGTCCACGCCGTCCTGGCCGCGCGCACCGTACGGGAACGACACCAGCGTGCGCTGCGCACCGCCCCCCCACGTGGTGTTCTGGCAGGTCGTCACCAGGGGTGCGTTCTTCTGGCAGTAGTCGCCGGGGCTCCACAGCCCCGTGGTGTACGAGATGTTCCTGCCGTCGGAGAGGTCGACGAACTCCTCGTTCGAGCTCAGCTGGTTCGGCGCGCCCTCCAGCCCCTGCCGCGAGGCGAAGGCGGGGAACAGCACGCCCGGCTTCGGATTCACCACCCGCACCCGGTACTTGCCGCTGTGTTCCCGACTCGGTGGTGGTATCAGCGTCACCGTCCCGTCGGCCGCCGTGGTGCCCTCGACGTGGACCCGGTCCCCGCCGGTGAGCGTCACCTTCACGCCCGCCAGCCCCGGTTCCAGCGCGGGCGTCCACGCACCCGAGGCGTCCACGGCCCGGATCACCCGGACCGTCACCGTCCCGTCCCCGCTCTGCGGGAACGCCGCCGGCGCCGTCAGCAACCCGCTGCCGGCCAGCGCGACGGCGAGCACCGCGGCCCGCGCGACGCACGTCCTTCGTGTTCTCATCCCCACCAGGGCCCCACTCTCGTGATCAGCGGGCAGATGCCCGACCCGGACAGAGCCCCCAGGAGAGCGGCAACCGGTTCGTTCACGCCCCCGATCCGGGGCACGTTCACTGGTGTGTGTGACGGAAAGCGGGCCGGAAATCGCATCAAGTTCGGAGACGGCCTCACAAGTTCGCATGCGATCCCAGATGGCGCGATGCCCCTGACACCCGACTCGCTTGCCCGCCCGGCCGTCCCGGCAGGATCCGGGGTTCAGCCATCGGGGCGATCCCGATGCCCGCGCTGGCGAACACCACCGGTCGCCCTGCGTCGTCCAGCACCACGTCGCCGTAGGGCGGCGACAGCGTCAGGGTGTCGCCGACCTTCACCGAGTCGTGCAGCAGCGTCGACATTTCGCCATCGGGGTCGGCGCCCTCGCCGCGCACCCGCTTGACCGAGAACTGGCGGTGCTCCCCGTCGTCGGCCCGGGTCAGGCTGTACTGGCGCGGCTGGAGCTTCCCGTCGGGCATCCGCATCCGCTGTCTCCACCAGCGTCGTGGCGAACGAGGCCACCGAGCCGGCCAGTGCCTGCTGCTGGTGGCCGTGAACCTGGGTTGCCGCGGTTGAAGACGCCGTCCAGGAGCTCGGGATGCTCGCCGAACATGTGGGTGTAGAAGCGCTTGGCGATCTCGCCGATGTGCTCGGCGACGACCGGCAGCGTGACGGCGATGACGGGCCGGGATTTGTCCGAAAGCACGGGACACTCCTGTGGGAAGCGAGCGGTGGAACGTGGTTCGTGGGCGCGGGTGCTCGGCGGTCGCCGCCCCACCCGGGCTCCTCGGCCACGCTGCCCGTGCCGGGCCACGGGGGCACGCCCCCGTGGCCATTCGGAGGACGGGCGCACCGGCCCGGCCGGACCGACCTCGTAGCGGCCGTCCTCCTGCAATTCTGTCGCCTCGGAATCCGGGCCGCCCGCCCGCTGGGCATCGTCGCCGTCCGCCCCGAACCCCGCCGGCCGACCCTGCGCCTGACCCCCCAGCCCCACGTCGTACGTCCCCGGGCCTTCGGACGGCGCCGCGCCTCACAACGCAAGGGCCCGGGTCGAACCGCCGCCGGAAGCGGGATACCGGTCACGCACCTTCCGCAGGCCGATTCCACACCGGTGCGGGGAAATTGGCCCGTTCCTCACCTGCCGCGGCGCCTCGTGGTGCATGATCGCAACGTGAGTACGTGGTGGGACACACGCCGCAACGCCCGGCTGGCAGAACTGGCGTCCATGCTGGAGTTTCTCGGCGCCGAACCGGTTGACGACCCCGGCGTCGGCGAACTCGCCCACGCCGCCGAGGCCCTCGCCGAGGAGTACCGCACCAGCGACCGCGGTCACACCGTCCACCGCACCGGCGGCCTGCTGCAACAGGCAGCTACCGCACTGCACACCGCCGACCGCCTGCGCGGCACCCTGATCCCCGTCGTCAACCACCACCTGCGCTGCGCCGCTGTGGCCCTGTCACACGCCCGCAGCTGCCTGCACGGCCTGGCCTTGCCTGCCGCCGGGACCGTCCCGCCCGCCTGATCCCGGCTCCGCCACGAAGGCGCCGGGCCGGGCCGCAGAGCACCGGCAGCACGGCCGGTGGTGGCGGCGCCTTTGCCGAAGGCCAGTGCCCCTGGCTCAGAGTTCCTTGGTCATGAGGATGCGGCTGGTGCCGGAGGGAATGCAGGGTACTTCTCCCAGGTGGTGCCAGCCGTGCCGCTGATAGAACTCCGGGGCTTGGAAGCTGATGGTGTACAGGACGGCGGCCTTGCACCCACGCGCCCTCCCTTCCTCCTCGGCCCGGCGCAGGATCCGGCTGCCCAGTCCTTGGCCGCGCAGCTCGGGTGGCAGGTAGAAGAGGTCGATGAACAGGAGTCCGAGGGATGTACGGCCGGACAGGTCCCCGAGGATCCGGTGGCCGCCGGGCTCGCGGACCAGGACGGCGAGGGGGCGCCGGTCGTCGATTCCCGTGATGCCGACGTTGAAGCGGTCCAGCGCGTCCGAGATGGCCGCCCTCTCGGTGCGGTGCGGGGTGTCGGTGAAGACGATTTCCACCGGCTCCGCTGCTCGGCCGGGCGGGCTCGCCGGCTCCGGTGCCGTACCGGCCACGGCGTCGGCGGCGTCCGCGAGCGGAGCCGGCGGGCTCGCGGCGTGGGCGTCGGTGTGGTGGGCGTGCGGGTGTGGTGCCGCCTGCGGTTATGCCTGGGTCCCGGTGGTCTGCGGTGCGGTGTAGAGGATGGCGCGGGGCTGTACGGTCAGGTGCCGCAGTGCGGTGGGCAGGTCGCGCTGGACGGTGATCCGGTAGCGGATGACCGTGTCGCCGTCGTGGGTGAGGATGCGGCCGGGGAGCGGGATCCGGGTGTAGAGGGTGCCGGTCTGCGAGTCCAGGTCCATGGGCTCCCAGCGCCGGGTCGCGTTGTCGAACCACTCCAGGCGGATGTCGTCGCTCTGGAGGTAGGGGCCGTGTTCGGGGGAGAGGACGAGGATCTGCTGGGCCTGGGCGAGGCGGGTGTCGTCGGCGTAGCGGACGGTGAACTCGTACGAGCGGTGGTCGGTGCCGATTTGGTGGGCGGGCAGGGAGTCGATCCGCAGGCTGCTGTCGACGGTGGTGGCCGATGACGACGACGAGTGCGAGGCCGCGGCCGCCGCGGGGGCGGGGGCGGTGGCGGCCATGGCCTGGCCGGAGACGCCGAGGGCGGCGGCGCCGGCGAGGAAGAGGGAGATCGTCGCGGTGGCGGTCCGTCGCATGGTCGTGCGGTTCATGTTTCTTCCTTCGGGGTTATCGGATGCCTGGCTGCTTTCGGCGCAGGCCGGAGAAAGGGAGCTCTCCGCCGCATTTTGTTTAACCTTCAACCAACACAATCCACCGTACGGGCCGCGGATTCGAGCGTCAAGCGATGGAGCGAAGTCGTCGCGATGGGCCAGGACGGGCACGAACGAATCCGCGCCGGTCTGCCCGTGTCGATGGGTCGGACGGCCTGCGAACCGGCTTGGAAGCCGGGCGCTTCACGACGGGCGGGGCCCGGGCGTGGTCGGGGTGAGTCGGTTCGCGCGTTCCAGATCGGCGAGCAGGCGTTCGATGTCGGTGATCAGTGATCCGTAGACGTGCCAGGCACCCGGTTCGGCCAGCGTGCCGTGCCTGATCTCGTCGGTCATCGTCCTGTGCCAGGTCGTGGCGTCGTCGATCGCGCGGCGCAGCGGCCCGCAGAGGCTGTCGAGATCGGGGCCGGCGGCATGCCCAGGGGCGGCGAACGACTCCATCGCCCGCTCCGCCGTTTCCAGGGTCGCCGCGTACCGGTCGAGGAAGAGCCGGTTCAGGCCGTGACCGGCGTGGTCGTCGACGCTGTCGGCCAGTGTCCGTGCGATGCCCCGGACCTGGAAGGAGACCCGGTGCAGGGCGCGCAGCGCCTCGCCGTGGTCCGTCGGCTTCTGTTGTCCGTGGACGATGCACCGCGTGTTCCAGCGCAGGCTCTCCTGGCTCTGGCGTACGTCCTCCTGTGCCTGGAGTGCCAGGTCGTCGAGGTGCCTGCTCCGCTCCAGCCACTGGTGGGCGCGGTCGGTGTGCTGCCGCTCACGCAGTCCGCGGCCCATGTCGCCGAGCAGTTCTCCCATGGCCGAGGCGAGTTCGCGTACCGAGGTGTCGGAGGCGCGGAGGTGCACGGGCGGGAGGATGAGGGCGTTGACCGCGATGCCGGCGGCCGCACCGGTGAGGGTGGCCAGGGTCAGGGTGACGACGTGGCCCACGGGGACGGCCGTCGCCGCCGCCAGGGTGAGCGTCGCCGTCGAGGCGATCTGCAGGCGGCTGTCGGAGCCCCTGCGGCCTCCGGCGACCAGTGCGATGGCAGGGATCGCGGCGACGCTTCCCGCGGCCGGGCCGAGCAGCCACACGACGGCCACGGCCAGTGACAGCCCCCCGGCCCGGGCGGCCACGCTGCGCAGGGCCTGCGTCACCGATCGGTAGATGGTCGGGGCGTTGACCATGACCAGGGCGGTGGCCACGGCGAGGTACTGCTGTTGCCCGGGGAGCCACCACGAGGCGGCCTGCCAGGCCAGGAGGGCCGCGACGAGTCCCTTGACGCTGCGCGTGAGGACGGTGGTCGACCATCCCGGGAGCGACAACCGGGGCACGCGCGGCAGCCGCAGGGCGCGGCTCGGTGCTTCCCGCCACCGGACGATGGCGGCCGGACGCGGCGCGAAGGCCAGGGCTCTCATCTCTGTGCTCCTGCTCCGTCTGCTGCTCACTTGCTGCGGCGGTGTGCCCCGCCGGGGTCGGCCGGGCCGCTGAACGGAAGCGGCCGAGGCCGGGGCAGGGGCCTTGGGCGGGTGCCCGGCAGCAGGTACGACAGTTCGGCGTCCAGGTCGTACCCGTCGGCTTCCCGCCCGGCGGGTACCAGTCGGTGGGTGCGCTCCAGCCACTCGGCCACCACGTGGAGCGGGGCCCGGAGCCAGGCGGTCCCCTCCGGCGAGGAGAGGGCGAGGTTCAGTACCTCCTCATGGCCGACTGCTCCCGGCCAGACCTGTACGTCCCCTTGCCCGCTCGGTCTGTGCAGGCCCTGTGCCAACAGGTCGCGGGCGAAGACCCAGGGGACCCGGCCGTCCGCGTCGGTGTGGAAGACGATGCGCACGGCGAGCGGGTCGTAGGAGCGGTAGGACAGGAGGGTCGGCAGTGTGACCGGTTCTCCCGAGGGAAGCAGGAGTTCCATGTCGAGCATTTGATCTGCACAGCCGTTCACGGCATGACTCCCTGTGTGGGTAGTGCCCCCTGGGTGGCGGGTGCGAGCGCCCCGGCCGTGGGCGTGGGGGGGGGGGGGGGGGGGGCCGGGGGGGGGGCGCGGCCGGCCGCCCGCGCGCGGGGGGGGGGGGGGGGGGGGGGGGGGGC
>NZ_JBICYZ010000073.1:0-49557 GCF_043201465.1 Kitasatospora sp. NPDC048298 | reverse complement strand
CACAGCACACGACTACCGGGACCAACCCTCCAACGGCAGGCGAACGCTACCGCTTCACCCATCCGAGCGACATCACGAATTCAACTTCAGTAGTCGGCCGCCGGACCTACCTGCGATACTTCCTCAGTACAAGCAGGGAGGGGATCGCTTAGTGGGCGCACCGAAGTCCGTCGTGTTGGATGGCCATTACCTTGTTCTGGCTGATGGTGGCGAGCGCGACGGCCCCGACCATGACCACTTCCTGCTGCACGTTGACGATCTTCCTGGTTTGCGCCCAGCCGATCTAAAAGCCGCTCTGAAGCAAGCCGTGAAGGGTGCTGACGTCACCGTCAGTATCACGCGAGACGAATACGCCAATTTCGATTGGAAGTACTCTTCAACCGAGCCAGTTTACCTGGGACTTTCGAATGGCGAACTCATAGTGACGATCGACTACGAGAGCGATAAATATGAGCTCGACCAGGAAGACGAGATCTACGAGACATTCTCTTCTATACTCAAGCCGTATCTAGAACGGAATCGCGCGTCCCTAACCGGAGTCAAATGGGATTCGCGCTACGCCTACCCATCGATGTGGCACCTCAAAATCTTGTGCTCTCTTCGAAATAGGGATGCTTCAGAGATACTCCGGGTGGGCGAAGGAGCATTGACACTCATCCGCGCGTTCGAGAGTGGCAGGTTGACGAGGGAAACGACCCTCGACCTGCTTCGCTCTGGCAATGCCAACGTTTTGATTGACCAGGAGGAAGGGCCATGGCTCGACGTCAAGGCCGATCACTACAACCTCCAGTCACAGCCCGGCAAGATCTCAATCGCTCAAGCCGTTTCCCGGTTCGCCAATGCTGAACACGGCGGCATTGTGGTGGTCGGCATGCGCGGCAAGAGGATTCCGGGAGGGGAGGTCATCAGCGGCATCTGCCCCGTACCGGTGGATGGCCGGACGCTGCGCCGGTACCAGGACGCCATCGAGAAGCACCTCTACCCGCCGCCGGACCTTCTCGACATCGAGCTGGTGCCGACTGACGGCGGCAGCCTGGTGGTCCTGCACATCCCGCCACAGCCAGAGGAACTCAAGCCGTTCCTCGTGCACGGCGCCATCGTGGACGGGCGAGTCGAAGGCGCCTTCATCAGCATCGTCAGGCGTCGTGGCGAATCCTCCATCCCCATCACGGCCCCAGCGATCCACGCCACACTGGCTGCCGGCCGGGCGCTGCTGCGGCGCGGCGAGTTACCCAGGGAGTGAGAGCTCATCCTCTCAGCCACCCGTCCCCTGGCAGGTCGACCGCTGATGTGTCCCAATAGAAAAAAGCCCAAGATCACAGATGTGACCTTGGCCTGGGACTGACCTCCTACGCGCCTGCGATGGCACGCTCGGAAGCCTCGACTCAGACGCGCTGCGAGCCGAGGCGCGGCGCATCGATGTCGACGCCGTTGGGCGGCGGCGCGAACCACGATGCGCACCAGGTCTTCGTCGTTCTCCACGTACGTACCGGTCAGCTCCGAGAACCGGATGATCTTCTGGCCCATACCTGCCTCTCGTGACACTACGGTTTGGCGAGGGCCTATGTCCGGGGTGGATCGATATGAGCTGCCCGGTTCATCCTGTGCCCTGATGCCCAGCCAACTCCTGCGCCCGCCTCTTGCGTTCCTTTGCGTAGCCGATGAAGAAGACCAAGAGGGCTTTGTGACCAATAGACGGGGCAAAGACGCCGAGCACGATCCACGTGGTGCCCCACCAGCCGTGGCCATCACCCGGATCGAAGACTGGGACCCATAGAAAGTTGGTGGCGAACAGGGAGAGCCACTGGCCGAGTTGCTTTGGGAAGCGGCCAGCGCGGAACTCGAAGTAGATGGTCAGCGCCGCGTACGCGATAAACATGTAGACATTGACGACCCAGAGTATGGGGCTCATGCCGGAGTTCATCTCGACGAACTTAATCTGGTGCGGCCACTCCCAGATCATGATCGCGGCGAGGACCATCAGCGGAAGTGCTCGCCTGATGTCGCGCATCACGGTGTCGATCTTCTGCTCGTGTCGCAGCGCAAAATCCCCGAGTCCCTCATACATGGGGTTGGGCGCCGTTGCCGGGTTCAGGCCTCGGCGGGCACGAGCCGCACCGGCGAAGCCCTCCTCTTGGGTTGAGCTGCGCACCCGCATCCCGGCGCTGTCGACATACGCCTCGACTTCGGCGATGAAGCCGCGGATCGTGCCGTGGGACAGCTTCGAGCTCAGCGGGATCTGGACCCACGACGGTGGCTCGGTGACGGTCCGTAACTCCTTGGTGAGGTTGACCCAGAAGATTGCGTCCATATCTGGGTCGTAGACGAATCCCATCACCGGAATCCGGCTCTGCCGCCAGTCCTCGAAGTGGTCTTCGACGGGGATGGCGTAGCCATGGGCGCGCTTGTACTTCTTGCCGCTCTTCACCTGCACGGCAAAGTAGTGGCCGGTCCGCCGGCCAGCACGCGTCGTGTTGATCATGAGGTCTTCGCCATGGTCGTTGCCGCCGTCGATCTCCTGGACGATGTGCTCGTGGTCTTCTAGCAACGTACGGACAGCGTTGACGCCCGCCCGTTCGATGCGACGGCTGGGACGAACCTTTGCCACGGCCTTTCTCCTTGCTCTCGGCCAGACGGACGATAGCGGCCGCCACCGACAGTGGCCAGGTGATCACGCGAGCGGGAAGCTCAGGGCCTCGTCCAGATAGCGCCTACACCGGTGAGTGATCAGGGCAGCTCGGCCAGTTCCTCGGAGTTGACCACCGCGGCCCGCCGTCCACACCCCCTCGGCGGCGTTCATGGCGAGACGCTGTGAACGTTGGTCATCGTGATCGTCATCCTGGTGCTGCTGTGACTGAGCGCTTCACATGGCGAGTTGAGCGTTGGCTGGGCAGGGTATGCCGACCAACTCGCCATCGCCATCGACGCGCTCATCCCGCCAACTCGCCAAGAGCAGCGCTCAGGATCGTCGATAGGTCTCCTTGCTCGGCGATGACGACAACCTGACCACATTGCAGGGCGGCTAGGCTTCCTCGGACCTGTCCTGCTCTACGACGGGCCAACCGAGCGGGTACGAAAGGCACGACGGTGGAACCATTCATAGCCGCGGTACAGAGCGGGGACGCGCAGGTGGTGGACGCATTGCTGCAGGCAGGAGCCGACCCCGACACTGCCGATGAACACGGCACCCCTGTCCTGTGCCTGGCAGTGGACGCCTTCGATCTCCCGATGGTGGAAACCCTCCTGTGGGCATCCGCGCGTCCGGACCAGGCCGACGCGCTCGGCCGTACCCCGCTGCTTCGCGCGATCGAGCTCGGCGCCCACGACATCACCAACCTGCTCATCGGCCGCGGCGCCCACATGTGGATCACGAACGCCGAAGGACGCAACGCCCTGACCCTGGCACGACACTGGCATGAGACAGACCTCGTGGCCGAGCTACGCCGCAAAAGCGGCCGACAGGGGCCAGTCGATCGCAGAACCGTCTCATCCGATTCCGGGAACTGCGAGCAACTGTCACTGGGCAACCTGACCATCAGAACCGGACACGCGGCGATACTCACCAACCTGGAGAAGTCGTACGGCATCGCAACGTCCTTCGACGAGCTGCTCTCCCGTGCGCTGGCCGAGCCCGACGTCGACCACGTGGTCTGGTGGGAAACCACCTTTACGCTCGCGGAGCGCCGTAGCCTTGCGGTCTGGGAGGCAGCCGCTGCCTTGCGCGATCGGCCCGACCCGTTGGAGCGCTACTTCGGCGCGGAGGTCCTCCGCCTGATCAACCTCTTCGACGAGAGCGACGACGCGCCGTTCGACGGACCGCTCGTCGACATCTTCCTGCCCTGGGTGGCGAGCGAGCCGGACCCCCGCGTTGCCTGGCCGCTCACCGCCGGCTTGGCCGATGCCCAGGACCCGCGTCGCGAAGAACCGCTCACCGCGCTCACCCATCACATCGACAGCAAAATCCGGCAAGCGGCGCTCGCGGGGCTGCACCGCCCGATCGAACGGGGTGACCGCGAGGCCCTCTCCGCAGTCGTGGAGCGCACGGAGGACGACGACGCGGCAGTACGCAGACAGGCATGCCGAGTGCTCGCCGCCGCACCCATTCACGACCAGGGCGCCACGGACTCACTCGCCACCTGCCTCACTGATCCACACGAGGACGTGCGCGTGGAGGCAGCTGTACGGCTCGCGCTACGGGACGACTCACGAGGCGACGAGATCCTCGACAGCCTCTGTCCCACCGACGAAAAGTCCCCCTACTACTGGCTGCTCCACGACGTGTCCCGACACCGTCACGGCTGAAGCCGAGGAGCAACAGTCGTCGGGCGAGCACCCCACTGCACGAATCGGACTGCTCACCCGCCACCTCAAGTACTCATCCGCCAGCTGAAGCGCTCAGTCACAGCTGCCCGTTGGCACCATCCAATGCAGCATCACCCGTTACTCCAGGTAGAGCCCGGCGAAGAGCCCGTCGAAGCCCAGGACAGCTCGGGCCTCGTCGAGGGTGCGGTAGCGCGTCCAGGTCGGGTCGGCGATCATCGTGTCGAAGTCCCGGCGGGTGATCTCGGGCTCCAGCCACTCTTCCCCACAGCGGCAGCCGATCCAGACGTGACGGCGGTAGTTGATCAGCAGCCAGTCCCGGCGTGCTCCACACTTCGGGCAGATGACGGGCATCCCGCGGAGCGCCAGCCCGGTGGGGCACTTCACGAGGCGCAGCGCGTCGGGGCCGCTCGACGGCTGGCTGTCGTACTCCAGCTGCAGGAGCGGGTCGGAGGCGGCCGAGGCCGGCGTGGTGATCGGGGTCGGGGCGGTGATGGTGTGCTCGGCGGTTCTGGTCACGGGCTCTCCGTTCGCAGTGCTCGGGTACTTGCGTAACACCTGGTGGAACCGGGTGTCGAGGGGTTTCGGCAGCGTCACGTGGCGGGCCCGCCGTAGAGGCCGGCGGTGTGTCGGTTCAGCGGCGTGACGCCGGGCGGCGCGGGTCGGTCGCAAGGTGGGACGGTGCCATTGCGGTGGTGTGAGGCTGTGCCGACCCGGTCCGGGACCGGGTGCCGGCGGCCATGCGGGTTCGAGGGTGTTCGGGATGGGAGGGGAGGTCGGCGAGGCGGCGGAGGCGCCAGACGAGGACGTCGGTGGTGTTGCGGGCGGTTTCCAGCTCCCGGCGCTCGATGGCCTTCTCCAGGAGGGCTTTGGGGTCGTGGCCGGCCTGCTCGGCTTCCGCAAGGACGGCGGCCAGGGCGTCATGCGCGCGGCCCGGGCCCGTCGGGGTGCCGGCGTCGTCGAGGACGGAGCGGATGGTGGTGTCGTGGCGGCGGCGCTCGCTCTCCGGGAGGGCGCGGCCGTGCTCGCGCATGGTGCGCATTGGGGTGGCCGCGGCCTGCCGGTAGGCGGCCCGTAGATGGTCGGCGGCCTGGCGCGAGGCGGCGGCCTGCTGGGCGTGGCCGCGGGCGGAGTGCCAGCGGGCGGCGGCCAGGGCGACGAGGACGAGGGTGGACAGGACCATGGCGGTGGCGCCGCCGTCTTCACCTCGGCCAAGTGCACCGCCGGCCTGAACGATTCCGCGGGCGGCGGAGCGCAGGGCTCGGATGTCGGCGTTCTCGCCACGGATGTGACTGCGGGTGGCGCGTTCGAAGGCGCGGGCGGCTTCTCGGAGTTCGGTGCGGGTGACGGCCGGGGAGGTCTGGGCGAGGGCGTCGAGGAGTTCGCCGGCGCCGACGAGCTGGGCGGCGGCTTCGTCGTCGTCCTGGTCGAGGAGTTCGGCGGCACGCTCGGCGACGTGGGCGGCGTTCCGGCGGTGGCGTGCGGGTGTAGACCGGTTGCCTGGCACCGAGGTGGCGTCGGTGGTGGGACCGTCATCGAGGCGGCGGCGGATCCGCGGGAGGGAGAGGTCGGGGGCGAGGGTGCTGCCGGCGAACCAGACGGACTCGCTGGCGCGGTTGCGGTCGCCGGGCAGGGCGACGTTGTAGCCGAGGACGTCGCCGGAGGGGGCGTGGCGGAGCTTCACGCGAAGGCCTGCTTCGCGCAGGCGGGTGAAGAACTCCTGCTCGGTGGCGGCTCCGGCGACGGCCTGGCGGACGGCTTCGCGCAGGGTCTCGCGTGGAGTGTCGGTGCGGCCGTTGCGTTCGGCCTTGAAGCGTTCCTGGCTGGTGGGTGTCTTGGCGGCGGTTCCGTCGCCGGGGGTGAGCCGGCGCAGGCCGTACTCCTTCTCGATGAGGCGGGCTTCGGCCTGGGCCTTGCGGCGGTCGAAGCTGAGACTGGCGACGCGGCCGTCCTGGCGGACGAGAGTGGCGGCGATGTGGATGTGGTCGGGCGCGTGGCGGACGGCGACCCAGCGGCAGGCGGTGGTGTCGCCGTCGGGGGCGATGCCGGTGGCGTGGACGATGCGGCGGGCGATGTTCGCCCAGTCGTTGTCGTCGAGGTGGCGGTCACCGGGGTCGGCGCGCACCGAGCAGTGCCAGATAGTGGTGGCGGGGGCGCGGTCGCCGATGGCCTCGACGGGCTGGTCGAGTTGGGCGGCGAGCTGGGGGATGGTGTGGTGGGGGTTGCGGCCGGGGTCGGGGGCGAAGTTGTTCCAACTCGCCACGAGGTGCTGGTCGGTGTGTTCGTCGCGCTTGCCGGGTCCGTAGAGATAGCGGATGAGGCCGTAGGTTCCGCCGGTGCCGGTGCGGATCTTGGGGATCACCGGCGGACCATCCAGGCGACGGCTTCGTCGACCGCACCGATGGAGGCTTCGATCCGCTCCAGGAGGTGGCGGAGGTCGGTGGCCGGCTGGCCGCCGACGTTGAGGAAGTGGGCGACCTGGTTGAGGTTGTTGCCGACGGCGCCGAGCTGGCGGTTGGACTCCATAAGTTCCTGGATGCCACGGCGGTAGTCGGCGACGGCGGCGGTCGGGTCGGTGCTGGCGGCAGCGGCGAGGGCTGCGGCAGCGGTGTAGCCGCCGGGGGTCAGGCCGGCCTGCTCGGCGGCGTGTTGGAGGAGGGACCACTCGGGGTCGCTGAAGCGGGGGCAGACGCGGTTGGTGCGCGGGACGGGCTGGCGCAAGCGGCGGCGGCTCGCGGCGCGGGCGGCTTCGGCGGGCGGCCGGTTCTGCTGCTTCTCCCCCTTGGCCGGCACCCCTGGGCCGACTCCGCGGTCGGCGGCAGGCCCCCCTGGGTCTGCCGCCGACCGCGGAGCCTGCGCCCCCTTCGGGGCGGAGGCGGGGTAAGGACTCCTTACCCCACAACTTGCTCCGCCAGGAGCCTGATCACGGTCACGCTCCGATCCCTGCGTGGTGCCGCCCAAGTCGGAGGCGGTCACCGGCTGGCCTCGGTGTCGCGCTGGCGGAGATCGAGGAGGAGCTTCTCGACGAAGTCGAGGGCGAGGACGGGGTGGTGGAGGGTCCAGGGGCGGGAGTGCCGGCCGCGCTGGACGCTGCGGGCTCCGTCCGGGCCGGTTTCGACGCGGTGGAGGTGGCCGCGCTGTGTGAGGACGGCGAGCCAGGAGTCCGCCTCGGCCCAGGTGGCGGGG
The DNA here is from genome assembly GCF_043201465.1 of Kitasatospora sp. NPDC048298. NCBI lineage: Bacteria > Bacillati > Actinomycetota > Actinomycetes > Kitasatosporales > Streptomycetaceae > Kitasatospora > Kitasatospora sp. NPDC048298. The sequence continues at coordinate 42,051 of NZ_JBICYZ010000073.1, read as the reverse complement.
GTGGTGCGCATGGTGGGGTGCTCCCGTTCGGCGGTGGTGCGGGTCAGGTGGTCGCCGGGGTGGCCTGGTCGGTCGCCCCGGCGGTCGGGGGCGGGTCAGTTCCGGTCGGCGGTGGCCGACTGACCGTGCTGTTCGCGGAGCTGGGCCATCAACCGGGTCAGGGTGTCGCTGGACAGCGGTATCTGCTGACCGCGGATCGCCTGGGCGACCACCTTGCGGGTCAGCTTGTCCTCCTCCCTGACCGCCTGCCGTGCGATGACCAGCAGGTCCTCGGTGTCCAGGTCGGGGCGGCGGTCACCGTCCCGGTCAGTGACCGGCGGGTCGGCGGGCGGGGTGGTGACCAGCTGACCGGTGCCCTCGGTGCGGGCGACCAGCCTGGCGGTGACCGGTGGCTTGTCCGCCGGTCGGTCAGTGACCGGCCGGTCGATGTCCGGGTGACCGCCCAGGTCAGCGGGCTTGGTCAGGCTGACCGTGCTCACCGGGGTCAGCTGCGGCTGCGGCGTCGGTGCGGTGACCGGACGGCTGACCGGCTGATCGGAGGCGGGGTGACCGGCGCTGTCCTGACCGGCGGTCCGCGCCACTGGCCGCTCGGTCAGCCCTGCCTGTTCAGCAGTGACCTGGCCGAGGTCAGGGGTGACTTGGCCCCGGTCCGCCTCGGCCGGTCGATCACTGTGACCGTTCCGGTCACCTGGGTCGACCGGTCCGCGGGCGATGAGGATGTAGAGGTGGACGGCGCCGGCCAGGGCGAGCGGGGCGATGGTGGACAACACTGCGACCACCGTGTCGCCCAGCCGCAGTCCACCGGTTGCGGTGTGCAGATCGTTGAGCCGCACGGCGTGCAGGGCGTTGGCCCACAGGCTCGTCCCGGTGGCCGCGCCGAAGAGCGTCCACACGTAGGCGCGGGCCCTCAGCGGTGCGTCGCGCAGGACCAGCAGGGCGCGTACCCCGTAGGCGATGAAGCCGTCGACGATGATCGGGAAGAGGTAGGTGAGGAGGCCTCGGACGTGGATGGCGATGGCCATCTGCTGGAGCGCGTCGTAGGAGAGCGCGCAGCCGGCGGCGCCGAGGGCGATGACGACCGTGCGGTCCCAGCCGGTGATGTGGGCGCTGGTCGGGGTGGTCGCGGTGGTGGTGCTCATGCGGCCGTCCCGAAGGCGTCGCGGGTCAGCTGGTCGGTGTTGGTGGCGCTGTGGTCGGTCGTGGCCGTGCGGGCGGCCTCTTCGGCGATCTGGCGGTGGCGGATGGCTCGGCGGGTTTCGCGGTAGAGCTTGAGGGCGTGCTCGTCGGTGATCTTGAGGAGCCAGGCGAGGCGTTCGACCGGGACGTCCTGGCGGTATCCGGCGAGGACGACAGCGCGGCGTTCGGCGCGGGTGAGGTGGATGTCGCGTCCGGCGAGGGTGTCGTTGACGCGGCTGTAGTCGAGGCGGTCGTTGATCCTGGCGTGCAGGGGTTCGCGTTCCTCCTCGGTGAGGCCGCCGCGGATGCCGTGGGTGTCGCCGGTTTCGAGGGCGGTGTCCAGGCAGGCGCGGGCGACGGGGCACTGGGCGCACAGAGCCTTGGCGGTGGCGATCCTGTCGGCGTCTTCCGGCCCGGGGAAGAAGGTCTCGGGGTCGACGGGGTTGTACTCGGTCGGGGTGCAGGCGGCCTGGTCCTGCCAGGTGTGGTCGCCGAGGGCGCGGTGGCGGGCAGGGCTGGTAGTGGTGGTCATGCGGGGTTGCTCCGATCGCTCTCCGCGCGCTGGGTCGGCGTCGGCGGAGAGGTGCGCTGGGTCGGTGAAGTCGGGTGGCTCGCTGTGGGGCGGCCGGGCGTAGCGGCGGCTCAGGCGGCGCGCTGGAGGCGTCTGCGGTCGACCGGTTCGAACTCGACCCGGGTGGTCATCTCGGCGAGCCGGGAGGTGACACGGTCGCCGAGGTGCGCCTTGAGGTCGCTGATCCGCAGGTTGGTGGTGATCAGGGTCGGGAGCATGGCGTTGTACCGGCGATTGACGAGCCGGTACGTCTGCTCTTCGACGAACTCGGACGTCTTGGCCGCACCGAGGTCGTCGAGGATCAGCAGCGGCACCCGGCTGTAGGCGCTGAGGACCCGCTCGGTGTCGGTGTCCGAGCTGGGACGGAGTTCGGCATAGAGGTCGGCCGCGGTGGTGGCGCGCCAACGCACGCCGATGCCGGCCTGCACCAGCACTCGGACCGCGCCGTACGCCTGGTGGGTCTTGCCCGCACCGGTCACCCCGGCCATCAGCAGGCTGGGGCCGGTGGTGACCTGGCGGCGTGCTCCGGTGCTGGGGGCGGCGGCCTGGGCGGCGACCTGCCGGGTCCAGGCGAGGACCAGCGGGTGGTCGGCGACGGCGGAGCGGTAGCGCGGTGGCATCCCGGCGGACAACGCGTCCTCCGGCGAGAACGGCTCGGGCTCGTCCGGGAGGGCGTCGACCGTGGCCCGGTCGATGCCCCGGGCGGCGAGGATCCGGGCCATCCGGTCGAGCACCGAGGGGGCGTCGGCGAGGGTCTGCGGGTCGCGGTGGGTACGCATCACAGCTCCTCGGCGTAGGCGGCGACGGCGTCGACCGGGTTGGTCCACGCCTGGTGGGCGGGCACGTTAGGGCGGAATCCCGGCCGGGCCAAACCGGCGCCTCGTGCGTTCATGGCGTCATTGACCAGGCTCGGCAGCCGGGACGGGTGGCCCTGGATCTCGGCGAACCGCCGCAGCCCGGCGCGGACGTGGTCAGCGGCGATGCCTTCGTCCAGCAGGGTCTTGACGACCTTGCCGAGGTGGCCGAGCACGTTGCCCGGCGGGCGCTCGGCGCAGGCGGCGACGTACTCGCCGATCAGCTGACCGGCCGAGACGGTGTCCGCGTCGGGCGCCTGGCGCCCCGTAGGGAAAGAAGATCCAGGATCCAAGATCCTAGATCCAGGCGCCGAGGACTCCGGGAGGGTTCGGCGAGCCTTCGGGGAGGCTTCGCCGAATGCCGCCTGACCTGCGGTTTTCCTGGGGGTCGGGACCGGCACGTGCTCGGCGTCGACCCTCGGGTTCACCGCTTCGGCTGTGTCAGGAGCCGTTTGGGCGGGAGACACCAGGAGGGGCTCCTGCGGCTGCTGGAGGGCTGCCGGAGTGTTCGCCGAGGTTTCGGCGAACCCTCGGGGAGCGTTCGCGACACCCTCGGCAGCTGTTCCCGGGGCATCGGCGAGGGCAGCCCGCTGGATGCAGGGGCCCTTGCAGACGCCGCACCGCTCCGGCTCGCAGTGCGGGCACGCGGGCAGCCGGGACAGGCTGGGCTTGTCGATCTTCTGGTGGTTGCGCCAGGTCGGGTAGTGGAAGTACCGGCGGCCGTCGCAGCCGGTGTACCGGCAGATGGCGTCGGCGTCGGCGAGCTGCCGGAGGTGCTCCTCGACGTCCGCGCGGCTCACCTCGTCGCGCAGCGGCCAGATGAGGCCGTACACCACCGCCGCGTTGTCACGGTGTCTGCCGTGGTCGTCGGCATGGTTGGTCATGCCGAGGAAGGTGAGCACCGCGGAGATGGACACCTCGGCGAGCGTCTCGCTCACCCAGGTCTCCGGCTTGATGGAGCGTATTCGCGCCATGTCAGCGGCCCCGGACCGGCGTGCGGTCGGCGGCGGTGAGCTGCCCGGTGGTGAGGTCCAGGATGTACAGACGCGTCCAGTCGGCGTCCGGGTAGGCGCGGACGACCCAGCGTGCGACGACCCGCCGGGCGACGGGGCTCAGCCGGACCGGGCGGCCTGCGGCGTCGGCGGCGCGGGCGTACGCGTGGGGCCACTGCGTCACCGGGTCCGTGAAGCCGACGGCGACCTTGGCGGCGCCCGGGATCATGTCGGTAAGCTTGGCCGCCAGGCGTGGCCGGGTGTCCGGGGCCGGGCAGGTCGGGGTTCCGCTGGGTATGGCGGGCATGCGATACTCCGTGCTTCGTAGGAACGTGCGCGGCGGTCTCGTGCGAAGAAGTCCCGCGTGCACGTGGTAGTGAATCGGCGCCTCTTGGGGCGTCGGGCCCGGCGTCCAGGAGTTGGTAGCTCCAGGACGCCGGTCTCATTTCAGGGGGCGCTGAGCCGGTTGCTCGCGTCCCGGTCCGCCGGCCTGCTTGCGGCGGGAGCAGCACCATAGGGGCAGCGCGCCCGACAGATCCAGCGTGTTGTCCGTGCGGCCTCGTCGGCGGCGTACACAGTTCTGTGTCACGGCCTGTGGCCACCGGCCGGTGTCGTTCTCGTAGGCCTCCCGGCTCGCGGTCACCATCTGTGGCCGCCAGGCCGCAGGCATTCTCACTCGCGGTGATTCCGCCCGATTCGCGAGATCTCAGGACGATGGGCTGCGCAGGTGGCGACCGAGCCCGGATTCAGCTGAAGCCTCATAACATGATTCCCCATCAATAATGCGCGGCAAGCCCTTGCCGCAGGGAAGACATTAAGTAGCGACCCGGATACGGTCAAGAAATCAAGGGGATCTACGCGAGTAGGACCAGGGTATTTTCGGAGACTGAGAAATGATCTCCACCAGGCGTCCCGGCAACGCTCCGCAAGCGGAGCGGTGAGCGACAGCAAAGCCTCCACCTTGCATTCTCACAGTGAGCAACCACTCGGATTCGGCCACGGAGCGTCACGTGACGAATACCACTCGCCACGTCCTTGTGCGCGCCTCCCCTATATGCGCAGCGGATTCTGCATTTCTACGCCAGGTATATTCGCTGTCCGAGCGCACCACCGATGGGCGCTTCAGCGAGAATCCACCGTGCAATATTTAGGTATGAACAACATGCGCGCAATAGCTGTGCGGGAGTTCGGCGGCCCGGAAGTTCTGGAGCCGACCGAGATGCCCGAGCCGGAGCTCCGCCCCGGCCACCTTCGTCTCCGCACCCGGCTGGCCGGCGTGAACTACGCCGACATCCACCTGCGCGAAGGCTCGTACCCCGCCCCCATGCCCACCCCGTTCATCCCGGGCAACGAGGTCCTCGGCACAGCCGAGGACGGGCGCCGCTACATCGCGCTCAGCCGCGGCGGCGGCTACGCCGAGACCGCCGTCGTCCACCGCAAGCTCGCCTTCGAGGTCCCGGACGGCATCGCCGACCACGACGCCATCGCCCTCACCCTTCAGGGCAACACCGCGTGGCACCTGCTCTTCACTGACCTGCGGGTCACCGCCGACGACACCGTGCTCGTCCCGGCCGCGGCCGGCGGGGTCGGCTCGCTCGCCGTCCAGCTCGCGAAGCACGCGGGTGCGAAGGTCATCGCCATGGCCTCCAGCGAGAAAAAGCGCCGCACCGCCACCGCTCTGGGCGCGGACGCCGTCGTCGACTCCTCCAGCCCCGAGGGCCTCACCGACCGGATCCTGGAGGCCGCCGGCGGTCCCGTGTCGGCCGCCATGGAGATGACCGGCGGCGACGTCTTCCACGCCACCCTCGCCGCCCTCACCCCCCGCGGGCGCCTCGCGGTGTTCGGCGCCGTCACCGGCGCGGAGGGGCTCGTGCCGATCACCAGCCTGCTGGCCGGCTCCAAGGCCGTCAGCGGCTTCTGGCTCCCGAACCTCTACCCCTCCCGCACCCACCTCAACGACTCGATGTCCGCGCTGTTCGCGGCGGTCGCCGACGGCTGGCTCAAGCCGCTCAACGGCCCGGTCTACAAGCTCGGCCAGGCCCGCCAGGCCCACCACGACCTCGCCGCCCGCCTCACCAGCGGCAAGGTCGTTCTAGACCTCGACCGCTGACCGCTCGGCCCGTCGAGCTGCCCGAACTCCCGCACCCGGCGGGCTACCCCGGCACTCCCCCATCGCGCCGTCGCCGGACGACGCGACGACCCTCCGGAAGCCATCCATGTCCCTCACCAGCACCACCCCGTCCGACGCCGTGCCCGCTCAGCGGCAGGACAAGTCTCCGAGCAAGCCGCCGTCCTCGCTCGCAGCCCGCGCCTTCGCCGTCCAGGCCGCGTTTACCCAACTCCCCGGCGAGGTCCACTCCCTGCGCGCCATCGCGGGCGCCGCCGGACTCGACGACGCCACCACCCACCGCATCCTGAAGACCGGCGTCACCGACGGCACCTTCGAACAGGTCGGCCGGGGCCGCTACCGCCTCGGCACCGCCACCGCCCGCGCCGGCGTCCAGGCCATGGCCCACTCCCCCAGCGCCGCCTCGACCCACACGATCCTCGAACACCTCCACGCCACCACCGGCGGCCTCGCCCTGCTCTACGTCCTCTCCCCCTTCGGCGGCGCCAAGCGGCTGTGCACCGACTACGCCATCGGCGACCTGGACCCCGCCGAGGTCGGCATGTCCGCCGAGGACGTCATCTCCGTCTCCCGCTCCCTGCGCACCGGCGCCTCCGGACGCGTCATCCTCGCGTACCTCCCCCAGAGCATCCAGGACCTCGTCCTCGCCGAAGAGGTCCCGCCCACCGCCGGCCCCGGCGTGATCCGCGACAACGACACCCTCGCCGCGTCCCTGGACGAGATCCGCCGGCTCGGCTTCGGCGTCGGCCGCCAGGAGTGCATGCCCGGCTGGGACTCCGTCGCCGCACCGGTCCTGTGGCACGACTCCATCATGGGCGCCGTCCTCCTGCTCCGCAGAACCACCGAAATGCCCGCCGACCTCCGCCCGCTGATCTACCACACCCGCAAGGCGGCCGAGAGCATCAGCGAGCTGACCACGAGCCCGCTCGCGGCCGCGATGTGACCCACGGCAGCCGGACCAGCTGCGTGGGGGCCCCCCCCCCCCCACCCGGGGGGCCCCCCCCCCCCCCCCCCCCAGAACCCCCCGGGGCCCGCCCCCCCCCCCCCCCCCCCCCATCTACAGAGCCCGACCCCCCCCCCCCCCCCCCCCCCACCCCCACACCCCCCCCCCCCCCCCCCCCCCCCCCCCCCCCCGCGGCCCCCCCCCCCCCCCCCCCCCCCCCCCCCCCCCCCCCCCCGCCCCGCCCACCTGATCCGCCGGGGACCGTCCCACGCAGCCCCCGCGCCAATGCGACTGCCGAATTTGTTGCATATTGTGCGCATATGTCTTAGATGGGCTGCCGCCCGGAACGCAGGCGGGCCACGAGAGAATGAGGTCGTGTCGTGTCCGACAGTGCCGAGGCGATCCATTCCCGACTTGCCGAGCTGATCGCACCGACGGCCCACAGCCAGGTCGTCGATCTCGGCTGCGGTTCCGGGCCGACCCTTCTCGCGCTGAGCCGAATCGCTCCCGAAGCTACGCTGATCGGGATCGACAGGTCTGTCACGTTCCTGACGCAGGCGCGGCAGGAGCTCCAATCGCACCGCGGTCCAGTGGTGACACTTGCCGCAGACCTGCGTACCCCACTGCCGTGCCGGGATGAGAGCGCAGACATCGTCGTTTCATACAACACCATCGAGTGCCTGCCTCGCCCGGAGCGGATGCTGGTCGAGGTCGCGCGGATCCTGCGGCCGGGCGGGCGAGCGATCCTCGCGCACGTGGACTTCGATTCCCTGGTGATCGCCGGCGCGGATGCAGACCTTGATCGACGGCTCTGCCACACCTTCGCGGACGATGCGCAGAACTGGATGGATCACGCGGACGGGCGGATCGGCCGGAAGCTCGGGCTGCTGCTCGCACGGAGCCCGTTGAGGCTGGTGAGTATCGAACCGTTGTTGACGTGGTCGACCGAGCTGTCAGGGCATGCGGCGGACCGGATCAGCGAGGTCCGGAAGGCAATGTTGTCCGCCGCCAGGCACGGTCGGGGGTCGGTCAGTACGGCCGAGGTCGAGAAGTGGTACGCGGCGGTGTGCGAGGCAGACCGGCTGGGCGGATTCTTCTTCTCGGAGCTGGCTTTCATCGCGGTCGCCGAGCGTCCTCGGGGTGAGCGGTTGACCAGCGACGTCGATCCGCAGATACGGGACGGCGTTCTGCCCGGCCCTGATAGTGGCTGCGCACCGGGCCGTCCCGCTGGCGCATGACGGTCATCCACTACTCAGTACCGCCCCGTAGGACGCTGTCGGCGAAGGTGCAGAGGGCTTTCACCGAGACATCGACGAAACCGGTGGTGGTTAAGGTGAGCTCCGGGTACTCGGGTTCCGTCCAGGAGAGCTCGGGTGCGTCAGGTGCGGGGTTCGCACGGTAGGCGGGTGAGGGTCGGAGGGCGTCGCGGGCGTACCGGAGTTCTTCGGGTGCGCGAACGTGGATGAGGTGGAGTCGCTGGCCGAGGAGGTCGGCGGCGAGCTGTCGTTCCGCCGGCGTGGAGGTCACGAGCGTGACGATGCCCACGGCGTGTCGACTGGCGGCGTGCGAGAGCGCCTCGATGGTCGCAATGCGGTCTTCTCGGGACCAACCGAGTTCGCGCAGGATTCCGGTGGCTCGTTGCTCATCGGCGTCGTAGAGACCGCAATCGTGGTGCTCGGGTTGGAGGTGGGTGCGGAGTCGGCGGGCGAGGGTGGTCTTGCCGGAGGCCGGCAGGCCCATGAGCCAGAAGACCGCAGCGGAGCGTGACTGGTTCACGCCGAGTAGCCCCACTTCTCGCACCAGTGCTTGAGCAGCGGTGGGGTCGTCGCAACGGACGGAGGCGGCGTGGCGTCCTGAATGCGTCCGGAGATGATCTGGGGGGACCAGTCGCCGATGCCGTAGATGAACGGGCCGTGGTCGTGGCGCCCGTAGTCGAGCATGGTCGGCTCCCAGGAGATGCCGATGTACTTGCACAGCGCCTTGCAAGTCGCTTCCGGCTCCGCGGTCAGCTGTTCATAGGTGACGCTGATGGAGGTGGGGACGTTGGCGGCGGCTTCGTCGAGGGCGGTGGCGAACTTGTCGACGGTGATGGCGGCTTCGGCGAGGTCGGTGGCGTCGCCTGCGCGGCGGATGGAGTCGGCGATGGCCACCGGGTGTCGGCGCAGGATGATGTAGCGGGCGTCGGGCCAGCAGTCGACGAGCCGCTGCCAGATGAAGACGTTGCCGGGGGACTTCTCGGCGAACACGGTCTTGCCGGATGCGGTGAGTTGGCTGTGCAGCAGTCGGTCCCACAGCAGGTGTTCGAGGTCCTGTCGGTCGTGGTTGAGGGTGCGCATGGCGAGGTCGGTGAACTCGTCGTCGACCGTGACGGTGAGGCCGCCGAGGTGGAGCTCGTGCGGGGCGTGGACGTCAGGGTGGGAGCCGAGCAGGCAGCGCAGCAGGGTCGATCCGGAGCGGATCGGGGAGAGGATGAAGACGGGTGCGGGGACGAGACGGTCGTCAGGCACGGAACTCCTCCTTCGCCTGCTGCTCGCGTTCAGCGAAGACGCGCAGGCGGGTCGCGAGGTCTCGGCAGTAGTGGGCTGAGCCGGGAACGGTCTTCTCGTCGCAGTGGAAGACTCGGAGCGAGAGTTGGTGAAGGTAGCCGATGCCGGGCCCGGCCGGGTGGGCGAAGGTGTGGGAGAGCCAGTCCTCGTAGTTCATCCAGCTCTGGCCGTCGTCGTGGAACCGGTCGCCGGGGATGCCGCCGGCCGCGGCCATGACGGGCCGTGCCCGGTGGGTGTCGTAGATCAGGAAGTGGGAGGAGACCCGGTTGACCGACCGCGCGTTGGCGCTGAGGGCGGGACCGGCTTCTTCGAGTCGCCACTGCCAGCAGTCGTGATCGTCGATGCGCTGGGCGAGGGCGAGTTGGGGGCAGCGGTCGAAGGTGTCGGCGATCTCGGCGAGGACGTCCGTGGCACCCGGGTCGCGGAAGGCGACGACGTCGCCCTCGACGGTGATCAGGAAGCGGCTCTTGTCGGTGACGAAGTGGGTGTGGATGTTGTTGGCCTGGTCGCCGGAGGCCCGGTGACGGGTGCGCCAGCGTAGCCGTACTTCGTCGAATCCCCAGGTGGAGTGGGCGAGTTCGGTGATCTCGTCGACCGGCGCGGTTTCGGCGCCGTCCACGACGAGGACCAGGTCGTACGGGTGGTGGGTGCCGCGGGTCAGGGCGTCCAGGGTGGTGGGGATGGTGCGGCGCAGGAGTTCGACGTCGCTGTGGACGAGGTAGGCGATGGTGAAGGCGGGCGGGTAGGTCACGGCACTCACCAGCCCGCCGGTCCGGTCACGTCCGCTGCGGCACCGCCGTCGGAGGGCACCGGGGCGGTGAGGATCGTGCGGGCATCGGTCAGCATGGCGGCGGTGAACTCCTGGGCGAGGTCGAGGATGGTCTGCTCGATTTCGTGCTCGACCTCGTCGGCGATGTGGGGATGGCCGACGCACATGCCCATGACCTGGTACTTGGCGGCGGTGCCGAGTCCGATGCGGTCGGCAAGGTCCTGGAGGGCGAAGAGGTCGAAGACCACGGTGCCGCTGCGGTAGAGGTGGTCGGCGAAGGCCGCGGTGTAGCGGGAGACGAGTTCGCGCGCCGCCGGGTGGAGTTCCGGTCGGCTGTAGGTCTCCTGGAGGACGTGGGCGACCTGGTCGGGCAGGTAGACGAACGCGCACCGGTAGAAGTCGGACGTGCCGAGCATGCGGAAGCTGTTGGTGCGATCCAGCAGGTCGACCATCCTCTGGTAGGTGGCTTGCCGGACTTCGACGAGCCGGCCGATACCGTCGGTGCCCTGGTGCTTCATGAGGGCCCAGAGCTTGAGCGACTCGAAGCCGCGGGAGCCGTAGAAAGGGGTGATCAGCCCGAGGTCGAGGCAGTCGGGGTCGTCGGCGCGGTCCGGGTAGCGGGCGAAGCTGCCGAGCGCGGCCGGGTCGCGGAAGAGCGCGTAGCTGGAGGGGTAGGAGACGAACAGGCCCTTGTGGGGGTCGAGGGCGACGGAGTCAGCGCGTTCGATGCCTGCGAGCTGGATCTTGAGTTTCTCGGAGAAGAGCAGGCTTCCGCCGTGGCAGGCGTCGACGTGGAACCAGACGCCGTGTAGCCGGCAGAGGTCGGCGAGTGCCTGCAGGTCGTCGATGCCCGTGGTGCGGCAGTTCCCGGCGACTCCGACGACCATGAAGATCCGCTTGCCGGGCGGTGGGGCGGCAAGCAGGTGTCCGATGGAGCGGGGGTCGCTGGTGAAGTCGGGGGTGGCATCGGCCCACAGCAGCCCGTCCGTACCGAGGCCGAGGGCTTGGGCGGCGGCGAGGTAGGAGAAGTGCTCGACGCCGCCGGCGAGGAGGATTACCGGCTGTTCGGGAAGGGCGCGCAGGCCGCCTTGGCGGACCTGGGGGTACGTGTGCGCGAGGGCGGCGGCGATGGCGACGTGGTTGCTCATGTTGCCGCCGGAGGTCCACATCCCGCCGAGCGAGGCGAGTCCCTGGTACTCGGCCAACGGCGTGACCTGGTAGCCGATGAGTTCCCGCAACCAGGTGATCAGCTGGGCTTCGATCACGCTGGCGGCGGGCGCGCTGCGGTCGAAGGCGATGAGGTTCTGGTTGAGGAAGGTGGCGACGATGTCGGCCGCGAGAGCGGCGAGGCTGTCGCCCGTGTCCGGGAAGGCGAGGTAGCGCGGGTCGGCCTGGGCGATCGACCAGCGGGCGATCTCACCCAGGGAGCTCATCAGCTGGTCGTCGCTGCTCCCGGTGACGGGGATCGATTCGGAGAGTTGGTCGATGAGTTGCTGGACCGTCGCGTGCCGCAGTACGCGGTGGTCGCGCAGCTTGCCGGTGGCGAAGTCGAGTCCGAGGTCGACCGCGCGGTGCAGCATCTTCCGGCTCTCGCCGACGGGCCGGCTACTCAGCAGGGCGGGCGGTTGGGAGTCAAGCACGTCCGAACTCCATTCGATACACGCAGCCTTCGCACGAGGACCAGGCGGGTCCCTGGAGGAAGGAGTCCCGTAGGGACCGGTACGGCGGCGAGGTCCAGATCTCGGTCATCGGCGTCTGGTGGATGTTGCCGAGCACGTTGCCCTGGGAGGACTCCATGTGGACACAGCACGGCGTGACATCGCCGTCCTTGGTGATGTAGCTGGCGTCCCACGGCCAGGGGCACACGGCATCTGCGGCGGCCGGGGAGGCGAGGCGGGAGTAGTCGAAGATCGACAATTGCAGGCCGAGTTCGTCGGCCCGTGCGAGCCCGACCTCCAGGTGTGGCACGACGTCCCGTGGTGGGAGGGCGAACAGGGACTCGGCGTTGAGGGTCTTGTCCTCGCCCCAGTGGTGCAGGCTCTCCACGCTCACGCGCTTCACACCGTGGTCGGCGACGAAGTTGACGATCGCCGGGAACTGATCCAGGTTCACGGTCGAGAGCGTCACCGCGGCGGAAAGCCCCGTCGCCCGGTCCTCGGTCAGCCTGACCGCTTCTCGCAGGGCCGTGCTCAGTTGGGTGAGGCGCAACCCCGAGCGCATCCGACCGAGCGTGACGTCGTCCGCGCCGTCGACACTGATGGCGAGCAGCCTGAGCCCGGCGTCGAGGACCGGCCGGAGCCGACGGCGTACGAGCAGGCCATTGGTGTTCGTCGAGGTGAAGACGGAGCGGTCGGTGCACAACTGGACGTAGGCGGCGAAGTCACCGACGATCAGTGCCTCTCCCCCGCCGACGAAGGAGACGTGGTCCAGCTCGGGGAGTTGGTCGAGGAGCGCGACGAATACTTCCAGCGACAGGTGGCCACCGCTGCTCTCGTGGACGGCGCGCAGGCAGCCGGCGCAGGCGAGGTTGCACAGGTCGGTGAGTTCCACCTGTAGGTACTGCGGAGTGAGGGTGGGCCGGCCGGGAGTGAGGCCGTAGCGGTCGAAGTCGTCGGTGACGAGGAACTTCTGGAACCGTTCGGGCACCGTGATCGGCGTGTCCTCGGGCATCATCTGGCTACCACCTTCCGGTACACGGAGACGGTCTCGTCGGCGAACAGCTCGAACTTCTGCGCCCGGCGGCCGAACGACGGCGCCCAGGGGGCCGGGCGCTCGGATGCCGTCTCGATCGCCCGCGTCCAGGCGGCCGGGTCCTGGTAGTCCTCGACGAGGTGGATGCCGGGGTCGTCGGCGAGGTGGCGCATGGACGGGACGGCCGAGGACCACACGGGAACGCCCAGGGCCCGTGCCTCGTGCGCCACGAGCGGGTGGTTCTCCCACCACTGCGAGGGCACGAGCAGGGCCCGCGCGTCGGCAAGTAGCGGGCCGACCTCGGTACGCGAGTGCGGGGGAAGCCAGCGCACCCGGGGGTCCGCGGCAGCGTCGGCGCGCATCTGTTCCTCATAGCTGCCGTCGTCCGGCACGGTCGCGATCACCAGCGGGAGTTGGGCACGGCTGCTGCGGTAGGCGTCGAGCAGGAGATGGAGGCCCTTCTCGGGTGAGCATCTGCCCAGGAACAGCAGGTAGCCTCCGGTGGGTCCGCTGACGGTGAGCGGCGCCCAGCCGGCGGGCAGTCCGTAGCGGGCCCGGTCGCGGACGATCTTGCCCATGTCGATGCCCGCTGTTGCCAACTCGACGGCTTGGTGTGGTGTCTGAGTCCACACGGCTTGTACTCGGTCGTTCAACCAGGCGATGTTCCGTACCCGCCATCGCTCCACGTCGTCGAGGGCGTCCGTGGGGGCGTCGAGGCATTCGAGGCAGTTCCGGGATGCCGCGGTCGCGGTGCACTGTGTGCTGGTGGACCGGATGACGAGCTGGTGGTCGGGGCAGACCGCGGTGTAGTCGGTCAGCGTCGCGACGACGGGCACCCCTCGCAGGGACGGAGTGTTCAGGAACTCCAGGCCGAGGCGGCTGAAGTGCAGCACGTGAACGACATCGATGGCCGGGCGCGTCGCGAGCACCTGCGCGATGCGTTGGGCCTGCTTCGTCTCCTGGGCGAGCCAGCCGACGGGGTAGTCGTCGGCAAAGGCCGCGGGCACGCTCAGGTACTCATCGGCCGTCCGGCGATGCGGCGGTGGCGGTTCGCCCGCTGCGAGCCAACTGACGTGCAGGCCGCGGGCTTTCAGCGCCTGGGCCAGGTCGTCGGCCAGGATCTCCGTGCCGCCGGCGGCGTCGTCCGCGAATCGGTGGGTCGTCAAGAGGATGCGCACCGTTCCACCCCTCAGCAGGTGTTGCCCTGGAGACCGGCCCAGCGGCCGATCGGGGTGAGCCCGGCGGGCATCCGCCCGTTCACACTGGCCGCTTCCGGGTGCACGGGTGCTTCCGGTCCCGACAGCCGCAGGACTCCGGCGCGGGAGCGGTCGAGGAGCGCGAACGGCTCGTGCAGGGTCAGGGCGGTCCAGCCGCCGTCCTCGAAGTCGACGAACACGTTCACCCCCAGCTCGGCCACCAGCTCCTGTGCGGGCAGGGGCACCGTGAGCCGCACCTGCTGGGGTGCCCAGGACAGGTCGACGTCGACGGCGTCCTCCCAGACTGGGTCGGGGTGCGGAACGCGGCGGAAGCGGGCGGTCGGGGCCTGGAGCCACCGGGCGCCGTCGCGGCTGCAACTCAGCTGCTGCTCGCCCGGCCACTGTTGGGCGGCGAGGTCGTGCAGGGTGAAGGTGCCCGATCCCAGCGGCTGCAGCCGGACTCGGACGGCACGCACGATGCTGGGCGTGCCCCCGAAGTCCAGACGGACCGCGAGGTGACCGTCGTCGAGCGAGAGCCGAGCGCGCAGGCCTTCCGGGTTCACCAACCCTCCCCGGAGACGACCCGGCCCAACCAGCGGGATCACCGCGTCTTCGTTGCCCGAGGTCGCGTGCAGGCGGGCCGCCGGCACGTAGTCGGCCTCGGGGGGTGCGGTCAGGGCCTCGTCGGTGAGCCCGTACGGGGCCGGGAGGGCGTCCAGCACCTCGGGGTGCTTCTCGCGCAACGTGATGACGAGACGGACCGCCAGGTCGGTGAGGAACCGGATCAGGTCGCACTTGACCTCGTCGGGCTTGGTGATGTCCCCGTTCGCCAACACGGCCTGGTAGTAGCAGCCGCCGCCGCAGACGTACCGCGACGGGCAGGTGGAGCACCCGTCGCGGTCGTCGACGACCAGGTCGAGGTAGCGGCTGCGTTCGCTGTCCTCGACGCCGGTGGAAGCGTGTCCGATGTGCCAGCCGGACTTCCCGATGAAGTGCGCGCAGGGGTAGAGGTTGCCGTTGGTGTCCAGGTACGTGCCGCTCTTGCCTGCTCCGCACCGGTAGACCTGCGCCGCGCGGTCCTTCACCCGGTAGAAGTACCGCATGAAGAAGTCCTCGGAGTTCAGGGCGAGCAGTCGGCCGAGGATGCCCTCCGGCGGCTGGGCGAGGATGTGCTCGACGAGGTCTGCGTAGCCCCGGCGGAAGGCCGGCAGCGTGGCGGCGTTGAGGGCGTAGTCCTTGTCGTGGGTCGCGTTGACCGGCTTCATGTAGATGTTGCGGGCGCCGACGTCCTCGAAGAGGTGGCGGAAGATCGCGACGAAGTCGGTGCAGTACGCGGTCAGCACCGCGGAGACGCCCATCTCGGGGTGGCGGGCCAGCACCCGGTCCAGGACGGGCCGCACCTGGTCGTAGGTGCCGCCCCGGTCGCCCGTGTAGAAGCGGACCCGGTCGTGGACGTCCTTGGGACCGTCGAGGCTGATGTCCTGGGGCGGGCCGAGCCGGTCGGCGAGTTCGGCCGTCATCGACAGCGTCGCGTTGGTGACCATCGGCCCGGCCCACACCACGCTGACCGGCGACGTGGCCAGCCCCTCCTCCACCAGGGCCTGGACCTCCTCGTGCATGTGGCGTACCAGCATCGTCTCGCCGGCGAGCCCGAAGTCGATCCGGCTGTACCGCGCGTTCTCCTCGCCGAGCCGCTTGCGGTGGGTCGCGAGGCCCTGCACCACCGTCTCCAGGGGGATCGTCACGGGCTTGCCGTCGGCGTGGACCCGGTCGCGGAACGAGCAGTACGTGCAGGCCATGTTGCACTGGTCGGTCAGGGACAACTGGGCCTGCGGGTACGCCTCCCGGTAGGCCGTGACCTGGTGGACCGCCTCCAGGCCGGCGCACGGGCACGGCTCGCCCGGGGCGGTGATCTGGCCCCCGCGGACGTGGAAGACGTAGCCGTCCGCGAAGGAGATATGCGCTGCGTCACTGGTGGAGAGTGGGATCGCGTCACTGATCACGGTGGACCTCTCGGTCGGGAATGGTGCGGATCGGGGCGGTACCGGAATCACAGGTCTCTCGGGCCGGGCAGTCCAACGCGCTGGCGGAATCGGTCCAGTCGGTCGGCGAGCCGGGCGATCTCGCCCATGAGCTGGTCCTCGTCCGGGCGCGCCAGGCCAGACCTCTCCCGCAAGGCGAACGTGGCATGGACAAGATCGCGCAGCTCGGTCGCGTCCTCTGCGCCGAGCACCTGCGGGATGACGGCGAGCTGCCCCTCAAGGGTCACAGGCATCCGAGAGACGTCCGAGGCGGTGAAGGCAAGACGCGCCAACGCGGCCCGGGACTCGAACCACAGGTACTTGGCAGTGCTTTCGCGGCCCTGCTGTTCGTACTGGCTCGGGCGAGCGACAGTACCTGCGGACGGCTGGTGCAGCAAGTCCATTGCCCAGCCCGGGTCTTGGAGTGCAGAGCCGGGCCGACGGAGCTCCAACCATTCGTGCAGGTCGCGGCTCGCGCGGTTGTCCGCGCTGACGAGGTCACGCTCGGCCGGGCGCGCGGCGGATCCCTCGGCCGCCAGCCCGAGGCAGGCGAGCGCTTCGATCAGCAAGTCCTCCACCGGCCGGTGGCCGTCCGGGTGTTCGGCCGAGCTCAGCTCGAAGTCGACATCGCTGCCACGGGCCACCACGCCTTGGGCACACGATCCCCGCAACAGCAGGTCCAGCTCCACGTCGAGCCGCAGGACCGCAAGGATGACGGCAGCGAGCCGGCCGGTGATCTCCGCAGCCGCCGCGGCCCTCTCGCATGCCGTCGCCCAACCGCCCGTGAACGCCAACTGGGCCAATCGCGCGGCCAGTTGCTCCAACGGCGACCCCGTCACGGGCATGAGATATGTCTCGACAGCCGAGAACAACGCCAGCACCCAGGCCCGCCTCAGCCCCTCCAACTCCAGTGAAGGAGTGGCCGACTGTTGGCCGGACACCAGGGCGTCCAACCGCCCGAGCAGGAACGCGTAGGCATCCTCGCCGCGTTGCTCGCGCAAGCGTGCGGTCAGCACGCTGTGGAAGACGCCGAGCCCCGCAGGAAGGACATCCTCAGCAAGGTGTCCCAGCGAGGCAGCGCTCGCCGATCCGTCTATCTCCAAGGGGAGTTCACTCGCGAGCGTCACCCTGATCCCGTAACCGCGGACCTCCCGCCGCGTCATGGCCGGAGGCAACCATCCCGCGAGGACGGCCTCGAAGCCGTCCAGCTCCACCTCCCGGTCCGGCGCCGAAACAGGGATGCGCTCCCGTAACTTGAGATCGCGCCCGAGCAGGTCGGACCAGGCGATGTCCCACTTCATCAGGGTCAGCCCGTCCGGAGCGGCACCGGCCGGCACCAGAAGCGCGTCCTCCCAGTCGATCAGCACCGTCTCGCCACCTCGGCGGAACATGTTCCGTGGCACGCACCCCGACGCCTCGACTCCTCGATCGAGCAAGGCCACCAGCAGGCCGGCGATGACGGGTGCGGAGAGGGCGCTCGCCCCGTCGTCTTCGACGGACAAGCGCGTGCCCAGGTACGGGGAGACCAGCGCAGCCCTCCGCCCGGGCAATGGAACCAGCTCAGGGACGCAGACCTTGACGGTTCCGAACCCGTCGACCACCAATCGGCCCAGACGGTGCGCTGCCTCGGCAGCGAGGGCCCGCTCGGAGCGCGCGGCCTCAAGCGGCCGGAGCTTCGCCACAAGATCACGCCCGCGGTGCCGGAAACGACGCACCTGCCCACCGACGTCTACGAGATCGAGGCCGTCGAAGGCGACCCCTTCGCCTCCCCCGTCGAACAGCTGCCGAATAGACGCCGCAAGCTTCCCCGATTCACGCGCACCCCTCACGACCCTGCTCACCGCACTCCCCTCCCGAGCGCCGCACACAGGCTTGCCACCGTAGCCGCTCCGTCACCGTGCGTTCGATCGAATTCCCAGACTGGATCGCCGCCTTCCGCTAGCGCGCGGACCACGCATAGCGGAAGCGCGAGTGTCAGATTGTGATGATCATTCAAGTCCATTGCTTGTTCCTTCTGTTGGCAGCGACCAACGCGGTCGCCGGCTGGACTTAATCGGCCTTCGTCCACGGGGAGCATGGGATAATCAGCGCACGGCGCCGACCGTTCACCTGGTGCGGCTGCTGTGCGACGCCCGCGGCTCGTTCGCGGATCCGCCCTCTCACAGAAGTGGTCCTTCGTTCTATGGCTACGGTCACCTCCATCGCCGACGCGCTGCAGCAGCGCCTTGCTCAGGCGATCTCCACTGCGTTCCCCGACGCCGCGGAAGGCGACCCCCAGCTCCGACGAAGCGACCGCGCCGACTTCCAGGCCAACGGCATCATGAGCCTCGCCAAGCCTCTACGGGCCAACCCCCGCGAGGTGGCCACCCGCGTCCTCGAACACGCGCCCGTTGACAAGATCATCGCGAAGCTGGAGATCTCCGGCCCGGGCTTCATCAACGTCACCGTCACCGACAGCGCGATCCTGGAGCGCTTGGCTGCTCGTGCTGTGGACACCCGGCTGGGTGTCCAGAGTGCCGCCGAGCCCGGTGTCACAGTGATCGACTACAGCCAGCCGAACATCGCCAAGGAAATGCACGTCGGCCACCTCCGATCCACGATCATCGGTGATGCGCTCGTGCGCGCCCTGGAGTTCACCGGCGAGAAGGTCATCCGGCGCAACCATCTCGGCGACTGGGGAACCCAGTTCGGCATGCTCATCCAGTACCTCATCGAGCACCCCGACGAGCTCGGCGACGACACCGAGACTGCCGAGACCGGCCCGTCGATGTCCCGCCTCAACCGCCTCTACAAGGCATCACGAGCCAAGTTCGACAGCGACCCCGACTTCGCCGACCGCTCCCGCCGGCGCGTCGTCGAGTTGCAGGCCGGCGACGCCGACACCATCGCATCCTGGCAAGGCATGGTCGACGAGTCGAAGGTCTACTTCGAAGCCGTCTACGCCCGCCTCGGCGTCCTCCTCGAAGACGCCGACGCGGTCGGCGAAAGCTACTACAACCCCATGCTCGCCGACGTGTGCGCGGACCTCGAAGCCTCCGGCGTCGCCGTCCGCTCCGACGGCGCCCTGTGCGTCTTCTTCGACGACATCAAGGGACCCGACGGCGAACCGACCCCACTGATCGTCCAGAAGAGCGATGGAGGCTACGGCTACGCCACCACCGACCTCGCCGCCATCCGTGACCGCGTCGGCATGCTCGGAGCCAACCAGCTCCTCTACATCGTTGACGCCCGCCAGGCCCTCCACTTCCAGATGGTCTTCGAGACCGCCCGCCGCGCCGGCTGGCTCCCCGACGAGGTTCGCGCTCTGCACCTCGGCTTCGGCACCGTCCTCGGCAAGGACGGCAAGCCGTTCAAGACCCGCTCGGGCGAGACCGTACGCCTCATGGGCCTTCTCGACGAAGCCGTCGACCGAGCCCGTACCGTCGTCTCGGAGAAGAGCCCTCAACTCGCCGCCGAGGAACTCGAAGACCGAGCCAAGCAGGTTGGCATCGGCGCGGTCAAGTACGCCGATCTGTCGACCTCACGCACCCGCGACTACGTCTTCGACACCGACCGCATGGTCTCCCTCAACGGCGACACCGGCACCTACCTCCAGTACGCGTACGCCCGCATCCAGTCCATCCTGCGCAAGGCCCCCGAAGGCGTCACCCCGACCGCCCACCAGGACCTCGCCCTGGAGCCCGCCGAGCGCGCCCTCGGCCTCCTCCTCGACGAGTTCGGCGCCACCATCAACCTGGTCACGGAGACGTTCGAACCCCACCGCCTCTGCGCCTACCTGCATAGCCTGGCGTCGGCCTACACCACCTTCTACGAGCACTGCCCCGTTCTCAAGGCCCCAAGTCGCGAGGTCATGGAGACCCGGCTGCTGCTCTGCCGGCTCACCGGCCAGACGCTCCGCCAAGGCATGGACCTCCTCGGAATCGGAACGCCCGAGCAGCTGTAGAACCGATCTGCGACGCCAGCAGGCTGGCCCGGGACAACTCGTCCCGGGCCAGCCTGCTGGCGTCCGTGCCCAAGTTCTCGGTTCCACGGAGCGAGTCCCCCTGAGCAGTGCCGACAGCGTCGCTCCCTCTCCGCGGCAGCTCTGCGACTGGGTGCGTACGGGCCTCGGACGAGGCAGGCTCCTACAGGCGACGGCTCGTGAGCTCCGCGATAGCTTGCAGCACGGACTGCGGCTCGCACAGACTGTCGAGGACGCGGTCTGCCCCGGCTTCGGCGAGTTGGTCGGCCGTGGTGGTGCCGGAGGCGACGGCGATCACGGCGGCTCCGCCTTCCACTCCGGTCCGCACGTCTTCGAGTGAATCCCCGATGATCACCGTGTTCGAGCGGTCGAAGGCGGTTCCGTGCCGGGCAGCAGCCCGCCGTTGGGCGATGCCTACCAGCGCCGGCCGGTGGGAGTCGTCGGAGGCGAAGCCACCCACGGCCAGATCGACGTACTGGTCCAGGGCGAAGGCGCGGAGCTTGATCTCCGCACTGCGCTGCAAGTTGCCGGTGACCACGGTGGGTACGAGGGCCGGATGGGCATCGACTGCTGCGAGCGCGGCAGTCGCGCCGGGCATGAGCAGGCCGTCGGAACGCAGCTGCCCGATCTTGGCGGCAAGGAGTTGGGGCAGCAACTCGACGATCTGCTCTGCGAAGCGCTCGGCGTCTCCGCAGTCGACGTCATTCGCCGCCAGGAGCTCCCGCACCGCCAGTGGCATCGTGCGGCCGGTTCCCCGTTCAGGAAGCTTCGTCGCCTCACGGCCGACGACCTGGCGGAACGCCTCGCGGTAAACAGCGCGGTCGGTCTCGCCGACGTACACGAGGGTGCGGTCGACATCCCACAGAACGAGCACGGTGCTGGTCACAGTCACGACTCCTTGGCCGCCATCACTTGTCGTGATCGTTCTATCAGCTCGTTCGACCGGTGCCCGGAGATGGTCTGGAGGTGCTCCACGGCCTGCTCCAGGTGTTCGTTCAGCCTGACCGACTGGATGTTCGCCGCGAGGTTGAGAGCGGAGTCGGCGGCCGCGAAGCCGCCGTCCCGATCGCCGGCGAGGAAGTGAGCGGAGGCCGCGCGCGAGGCGAAAAGCGCCCGTGTCCGGAGGTCGGCGGGGTTCAGGGTGGAGGCGGCCTGTTCGAAGTGGTCTGCCGCGGTCTTGTGATCACCGAGTTCGAGGTGGCAGCTGCCCGTCTGGCCCAGGATCTCTCCCCGATTCATCCAGTAGAGCCAGCCCGGGTCCTGTTCGGCCGGGCCGCGCTCGGCCAGCTCTGCGGCCTGACCGAGCGCGCGCAGGCACGCCTGCTGCGCCTGGAGCTTGGCATGCCCGCGTGCTTGGCGGGTCAGGAGCATGGCTTCCAGGTACGAGGAGCCGAGGGGACGGATCTTCGCCCTGGCGGCCTGCATCGCGGTCACGGCGTCGCGGGGGTTGCCGACCGAGTAGCTCTGGATGGCCAGGTAGGACAGGGCACCGGCGCCGTAGCGGGGGTCTCCGGAGGCGTGGGCGGCTCGTAGCGCCGCCAGAAGGGCTCGTTGGGCCGCGACGTGGTGTCCGGCGTCGAAATGGAACCAGCCGAGCTGGGTGGCAGTGTCGGCGGCGATGCCGGCCAGGCGCTGCCCCATCTCCTCGGTGTAGCTGGCTGACTTCAACGTCTCGCGGATGACCTCAAGATGAGCGCGGGCGAGGCCGGCGACCATGCCGCTGCCGGAGCTGGCGTCCATGGTGCGCAGGCTGTCGATCGTCCCCTGGAAGCTGTCGGCGAGTGCAGGGGTGACCTGCGCTCCGCCGAGCGCGCGTTCGAGGGGCTCGGCGTCGGCGATGCCCCATTGATGGATGAAGGCGGAGAGGGCGCTCCCGGCAAGGAGTAGGAAGTGACGGCGACTCGGACGCATGGCGGCGGGCTCCCCTCGCATCGCATCGTGCAGTGCCGCCACCATACGGTCGGCCGTCCACGGCCCGACGATGTCGTCATGAGCAGGAGGTGAACTGACGTGCTCTCGTGGGACGGGTGAGGTCGCGGCAGACCGAAGCGGCAGCTTCACCAAGTCGGCTGGGGCACCCACCGCGTCGAGGAACTCGACGATCCGCTCGATGTGTGTCAGCCGTACCCGGCCGGCCTCCAGCCGCGACAGGTAGCCCTGGGTCAGCCCCGTGATCCCCGCCAACTCCTCTTGACGGAGCGGGATGATCTCCCGCAGGCGTTTACTCAACCCGCCGAAGTCCAGTCCGGCGAGGCTGTTGCGCACCGCCGCGTCTCTCCAGACCCGCATGGGGATGGACTCGGTTGACGACTCCGCGACCGCACGTACGCAAGGTCCGCACACACTGCCGCTGTCGTTGTACTGGCTGAGCGTGCACCCACATCGCTCGCATCGCCTTACCATCCCACCCCTCCCATCAACGGGAGCCCCGGCCTCCCGCAGGCGACCGTCAAGATCATATTTCTTCGCGAATATGACTACTCGAATGGTCGTCGTCGACACACTCAGGCACCTTACTGCGGCGGCCGGTTACCCATAGGGGAAGCGATCACATCGCGTGCCGGGCGCACGAGAGTTCCTATGAGCCGGCCGAGTCGCGTCCGCACTCGACTCCGGACCGGCTCAACTCCCAGTAGTTCCTGGACAGGAGCACTCGATCGGCGACTCCGCCGCGCGCACCTCGCACGCTCACGCTTGGAGGACGTTTCATGATCGCCGCGCCGTTGACTCGGCCTCCGGTCTACCACCCTGCCGGGTTCGACGATGGGCTCCGGACCGCGGTGGACGACCTGAGGGCCGGACGCTGGCTGTCGACACAGCGGCTGCTGGCCAACACGGCGCAGCAGATGGGCCTGCGGACTTCTCGGACGCAGGTGCTGGCGCTGGTCGCGGCGCGGTCGACAGTGCTCAGCGACTGGGCCCACGAGAACCCGGACGATCCGGGGCTGGCCGTCCTGCGGACCCGGGTGTTGGTCGAGCATGCTCTGGCCGCGGCCGAGGCCGGCTCGCCGAAGGCCGCCGGCCTGGAGCGGGAGGCCCGCGAGTCGTGCTGGGCCGCCGCTCAGGCGGTGCCCTTGGACCCGGTGCCGTGGGTGTGCCTTCTCGCCTTGGCCGTCCTGGACCGCGCTAAGCAGCGGCCGGAACACCAGCGTCGCTCTTCGGACCCGATGCTTCCGCCCGGGCCGTGGGGGCTGCTCGACGAGGCGTTGCGGCGCGATCCCGGCAACCGGGAGGCCCACCATCGGATGCTGCGCTACTGGCACCGGGTCTCCCGGCCGGCGGCGGCCGATTTCGTGAACGTGGTGATGTCGATGGCTGCGTTCGGGTCGCCGCTCGCCGCCCTGCCCCTGTACCTGTCCGTCGACTACTACCGCAACGAGCCGAGCCGCAACGCGGTCGTGCTCCGGCAGTGGTTGCGTGAGCCGCACTTCTCCCGTGCGCAGCGTGCGTACGAGAGTTGGGCCGTTTCGGAGCCCGGGTCTTGGCCGGTTGTCGATCTCAGCTACCTCGCCCATGCGTTGTGGGCGTCGGCCCAGATGACCGCCGCTACCGACATCTTCGGGGCGCTGGGCCAGTTCGCGTCCAGGACGCCGTGGAGCCTGGTCGCCGAGTCGCCGGATCGGGCCGAGGCGCTGCTGCTGACCGCACGGCAGCAGGCCCTCGCCGGCCGGGCGACCGCCCTGGCCTGATCGCCCTCCCTGCCCGTTACCCGCCTTCTCCCCATACGGAGGTCTACCTCGATGTCCCCCGCCCACGCCGCGCCGCCGACCGACGAGGAACGGCTTCGCCAACTCGGCTACGAACCGCGTCTGTCCCGAAGGATGGGCGAGTTCGGCAACTTCGCCGTCGCCTTCAGCGTCGTCAGCATCCTGTCCGGCTGCATGACGATGTTCGCCTTCGGCCTGAACACCGGCGGGCCGGCGGTGATGTTCTGGGGCTGGATCGGCGTCGGGGCGATGGTTCTCTTCGTCGGCCTGGCCCTCGCCGAAGTGACCTCGGCCTACCCGACTTCCGGTGGGTTGTACTTCATGGCGCACCAGCTCGGCGGACCGCGGTGGGGCTGGGTGACCGGCTGGCTCAACCTGCTGGGCCTGATCGGCGGCATCTGCGGCATCGACTACGGCGCCGCCAGCTTCATCGGGGCGTTCCTCAACCTCCAGTTCGGCTACGAGCCCACCCCGGGCGGCCTGTTCGCGATCTTCGCGGCCGTCCTGCTGCTCCACGCGCTGCTGAATCTGCCGGAGGTGCGGCGGGTTTCCGTGCTCAACTCGATCTCGGTGTGGTGGCACATCGGGGGCGTCGTCCTGATTGTTGGTGCGCTCGCGATCGTGCCCAGCCAGCACCAGAACGCCGGCTGGGTGGTCGGGCACTTCGTCAACAACACCGGCTGGAGCAACCCAATCTACGTCTCCTGCGTCGGCCTGCTGCTGGCGCAGTACACGTTCTCGGGCTACGACGCGAGCGCGCACATGTCCGAGGAGACCACCAAGGCAGCAGTGTCGGCGCCTCGCGGGATCGTCCGTTCGATCTGGGTGAGCTGGATTGCGGGCGCCGTCCTGCTCGCCGGCATGCTGTTCGCCGTCCGGGACTACGCCGCGGTCCTCGGCACCACCACCGGCGTGCCGCCCGCGCAGATCTTCATCGACGCGCTGGGGACGACCGGGGGGAAGGTGCTCCTGGTCGTGGTGATCGTGGCGCAGTTGTTCTGCGGGAACGCGGAGACGGCGGCGTCGGCGCGGATGGTGTTCGCGTTCTCGCGGGACGGCGCGCTGCCGGGATCGGCGCTGTGGAGTCGGGTTTCGGAGCGCACGGGTACGCCGGTGGCCGGGGTGTGGCTGTCGGTGGGGGCGGCGCTGGTGCTGGCGCTGCCGTCGTTGTACAGCACGACCGCGTACGGGGCGGTGACCGCGGTGAATGTGGTGGGGATGACGCCGGCGTACGCGGTTCCGATCTACCTGCGGCTGCGCCGGGGCCGGAAGTTCCGGCCCGGGCCGTGGAACCTGGGCAGCCGGGGGCCGCTGATCGGGTGGATCGCGGTGGGCTGGGTGGCCGTGGTGAGCGTGCTGGTGTGCCTGCCGCAGAGCTACCCGGTGACCGTCGACACCTTCAACTACGCCCCGATCGCCCTCCTGGCGGTGCTGCTGCTGGCGTGGGCGTGGTGGATCCGCGCGGGGCGCTCGTACGCCCCGCCGGTCCAGCGGTCGGCCGAGCTGGTCGAGCTGACCGAGGAGGTCGTGTGACCAGCCGCCGACGCACCAGCCGAACGGTGAAGCTGCGAGCCGCCCGATACCGCACCGCCGGCGCCCCGGCGACGGCCTCGCCGACGGGGCCGCTGCGCCAACTGGTGAACGACTGCGGCGTCGAGACGGTGCTGCTGGCGGCCGTGGACGTGCAGGGCCGGCTCAAGGGCAAGGAGTTCGACGCGGCCGGGCTGGTGAAGCGGCTTGAGTCCGGGCGGCTGGCCCCGGAGATGTGCGGGTACGTGATCGGCACCGATCTCGGGATGGCCGCACCCACGACCGGGGCGTTCTCCTGGGAGTCCGGGTTCGGTGACATCGGGCTGCTGCCCGACACCCGGCACGCCCGCGTCCTGCCGTGGCTGCCGTCCACCGCCCTGGTGCTCGCCGATCCGATCAGCAAGTCGTGGCCGCACCCGCTCGCCCCGGTCACCGTACTGGCCGAACAGCAGCAGCGCCTCGCCGGCCTCGGTCTGACGGCGAAGGTGGGCGTCGAGACGGAGTTCGTCCTCTACGAGGGCTCGACCCGGGATGCGGCGGCGGCCGGCTGGCGCGGGCTTCGTCCCGTCACCTGGGACAACCGCGACTACGCGCTCGACCTGCCGGCGCCGGTGCGCGAGTTCACCAGGCGACTGCGGCAGGTACTCGCCGAGGCGGGCCTGCCCGTCGAGGCGGTGAAGGCCGAAGGCGCCCACGGCCAGCTGGAGGTCACCTTCCCCTACGGGCCGGTGACGGCGGCGTGCGAGCAGCACCTGCTGTTCAAGCATGCCGCGAGGACGGTGGCCGACGAGCAGGGCCTGACGGCGTCGTTCATGGCGGCGCCGGCCACCGGGGTCGGCAGCGGGATGCACCTGCACGTTTCGCTGCACGACGTCGACAGCCGCCCGGTGCTGACCTCCGCTCCCGAGGACGGGACCGCCCTGTCGGAGCTGGGCGAGCAGGCGGTGGCCGGGCTCCTGGCTGTGCTGCCGGTCCTCGGCCCGTTGTGGGCGCCGTACGTGAACAGCTACAAGCGCTTCGCCGACCACTCCTTCGCCCCCTCCCGCTTCACCTGGGGGCGGGACAACAGGTCGTGCGCGGTGCGGGTGGTCGGTCACGGCCGCAGCCTGCGGCTGGAGGTACGGCTGCCCGGTGCGGACGCCAACCCTTACCTGGCGCTGGCGGCTGTCCTGGCCGGGATCCGGCACGGCATCGAGGCCGGACTCAAGCCCCCGCCCGCCACCAGCGGCGACGCCTACCGGAACCGCGACGCCCCAACCGTTCCGCAGTCCCTGGCCGAGGCCCTGGCTGTCTTCGAAACCAGCGAGCTGGCCGGTGACCTGTTCGACGAGTTGGTCACCGCGCACCTGGCCCGCGTCGCCCGCCTGGACCTGGACCACCACGCCGCCCGCGTCACCGACGCCGAGCTGGAGCGCGGTCTCACCCAGGCATGAGCCCCGGGTCGGCCGCGGCGCCACACCCCCGGAGCCCGTGGCCGACCCGGTTCCACCTCCCACCCTGCCCTCACCTGCTGGAGGACCTTCATGGACACCGTCGTCCAACGCCGCACGCACGAACACGGAGCCGCGACCCCCGCCACCGGTCTGCCCGACGTGCTGACCAGGGCGCACCTGGTCGATGTCGCGAAGCCCGGCATGGAGGGCTTGGCGCTGTGGCTGGCCTCCCGCGGCCTGGAGGTCACCGGCAGCATCGACCCCGCCGACCGTGACAGCGTTGCTGCCGCCCGGCTGCGCGAGGCCGGAGTCGACGTCGCGGTTGGCTTCGACGCCGGGCACGTCCGGGAGGACCGGACCTGCGTGGTGTGGTCGGGGGTGCTGGCCGCTCCGCACCCCGAACTCAACCGCGGCCAGGAACTGCACCTGCCGGTTCTCGCCCGCGCACACGCGCTCGCCTCGCTGACCGCGGACTTCGGCCGGCAGCTGGTGGCCGTCGGCGGTAGCCACGGCACCGCGACGGCGGCGGCGGTGCTCGCCGCCGTACTGGACGACGGACACACCGGCTGGATCCTCAACGCCCCCACCCTCAACCGCCCGCCGGGGCACAGCGGCGACCGCCGCCTGGTGGTGGACCTCTGCCCGGACACCGCCACCCACGAGCCCGCACCCAAGGGGTCCTGGAGCTACCGCCCCAACACCGCGCCCTCGTACCGGCGGCCTCGACCGGAGGTGACGCTGATCACCGCCGCCGCGGGGAACGTGCCGCACTTCGAGGACACGGTCGAGGCCCTGAACTCTCTCACCGGCCTCGCCCACCGCTCCGGCACCGTGGTCCTGCCGCTGTGGGACAAGAGCACCAGGATCCTTCGCGAGAGACTCACCGACCGGCCCGGCCCGAACGGCCCCACCGCGGTGGTGACCGTCGGCCTCGACGAGAGCGCCGACGTGTGGGTTCTCCCGCCCCGGTGGCTTGGCGGTGAGCACCTCCTCGCCCTCCACTACCAGGGCGTGCAGTACCAGTTCATCGTCCCGGTCGCAGGCCGTCACCAGGCCCTGGCAGCATGCGCCGCCATCGCCACCGCCCTCGTTGCCGGCGCGAGCCCGGGGGCGGTGGCGGAGCGCCTTGCCGCTTTCCGGGGCGTCGAACGCTCGCTCACCGTGCTCGGCACGCAGTGCGGCATCACCGTGGCGGACTCCCGCGCCCGGCACCCCCGCGAGGTCGCCCAGGACGTGACGGCCGCACGGCTGCTCACCGAGGGGAACGTGATCGTCGCCCTGGAGCCGGACGGCATCGCCCGCACCAGCGCCCATGCCGGCGGCCTCGGCTCCGCCCTCGGCGACGCCAACCACGCGCTGCTCCTGCCGGTCAGCACCCCGCTGGCCACACACGACGGGCCCGACCCGCTGGACGCCGTCGAGCGGGCCGCCGTTCGGGTCCTCGGCCCGGACGCGGTTCACCGCGTCCGCTGCGGCCCGCGCGAATCCGGCCCCGAGCAGCGGCTCTTCGAGATGACGGCCGAGGGCGACCTCGTCCTGGTCGTCGGAACCGGCCAGGCCGAGCGGCTCGGAGCCCGGCTGCTGGACCGCCTCGCCCAGACCGGTGCCCCGGGCGCCGTCTGCCCGTGAACCGCCCGTCGACCACCGGAGACACCATCATGGCCATCGCTCTTCCCGCCCACACCCTGACCGGGCAGCAGGTCCGTCTTCTGAGCCACATCGCCGCCGAGTCCACCGTTCGCACGATCGCGGCCGACCCCGAACTCCCCTGGGAGCCCGCCGAAGTCGACGCCGCCGTCAAGGGCCTGCTGATGGCCACCGGCACCCGCACCGCGTGCCAGCTCGTCGCCTGGGGCACCGCTCACCGCGTCATCACCGACACCGCGCAGCCCTGCACCGCGCTCACCACCCCGATCTGCCTCCCCCCGCACCTGTACCGGATCCTCGTGGGCTGGGTCAGCGGGCGCACCACCCCGGAACTCACGATCGACCTCGACGTCACGACCGCCACCGCGCGCGGCTACGGCCGGGACCTGCGCGTCCGCCTGGGCGTGCACACCCAGGTGCAGGCGAGCATCGCTGCCGTCCTGGCCGGCCTGGTCTACCTCAGCGACATCGACCCCACGTGGCCCGCCGGGCCGCTGTACCGCGCCGCGCCCCGCAGGCAGGCCGCATGAACCCCCGGCGCACCGGGAGCAGGGCCGCGATCGGCCTCGTCTGCTTTCTCGTCGGACTCCAGGTCGGGGCCGCCGTCGTCTACCTCGTCCAGCACCGCGTTCAGCTCACCCAACCGCTCTACCTGGCGATCTTCGCGCTCGTCGTCTTCAGCACGCTGGCCGTCGCCGACCGCCTGATCGCGTCGCATTCTGCGCCGCAGCGCGGGGTTGGCTCCTCCCAGGAAGGCCCGCCCCGGCCGCGCGACTGAACACCTACCCCACCGCACCACCCCATGGCGGCCGTTTCGGGCCAGGGCCGCACCCCGACAACCCAAGAGAGAAGATGAGCACCTTACGACCTGCCGACGGTATCTCGGCCCGCGATCTGGACCGCCACCTCATCAACCGCTCGGGCGTCCTCGTTGACGCCAGCGCGCTCGCCCAGCTGCCTGCCACCCGTCTGTCCGGGGCCGATCCCAGGCTCCTGGCCATGGGTGCCCCGGCGCCGGCCACCAAACCCGCCCCGCTGCTGCGGCTGCTGATGCGCGCCGGCTCCCTGACCATCCCCTGTGCCCTGGTCGTCCAGCGGCTCGGCTGCCAGGTGACCGACATGCTCATCGCGCAGCGCGTCCCCAACGTATGGTCGGCGTCCGTGAGCGCGGTGGAGCACCGGGAGCTGGGGACCAACCCTTATCGGGCCGCAGCCCTCGCCCTCGGTCAGCCGGTCGAGACCTGCCTCGTCATCGCGACCGGCCAGACGATGCACGAGGCCCGGGCCAGCAGCGCACGCCGGGTACTGCTCAGCCACTCCGGGGCCCTGAAGGTAGCCGCGAAGAACAGCAACGGACTCAGCCGGCACGAGCACGACGTGGCTGTGCAGCTCGCCCTCGGGCACAGCTACGACGGCGTCGCCGAGCAGCTCGGCTGTTCCGCCGGCAATGCCTCCAACACCATGTCACAGGTGATGCGTCGCCGAGGCTTCGGCGACCGAACCCGTGCCATCGCCGACCTCATCCTCTCGAAGCTGCTCGACACCGCCGAGCTTCGCGCGGCACTGCCCGAGGAGCTCCCGGAACTCGCCCCGAGCGACCGCCAGGTGCTCACCCTGCTCGCCACCCACGATGTGCACACCGTCGCACGGATGACCGGCATCAACCAGAACAACATCGGCGGCGTCATCACCCGGGCCACCAACGCCATCGGGGCGAAGACCCGTACCCACGCCGTTGCCATGGTCCTTCTTCTCGGCCGACCCGTCTCGGGCACCGCCTCCGGCCGTGCCCGATGAGGCTGGTCGAGTACCCGGAGCACTACGCCTCCGACGGCAACCCGTCGCTGTACCTGGCATGCTCTGGCACCGGCCGCCCGGGCTGGCAGAACAACGTCATCACCCTCCTGGACTCGGCCGGCTTCACCGGCACCGTCCTCAATCCCCAGCCCGGCACCGGAACGGGAACACCGTTCGGCTGGCAGGAGCACAACCTGCGGCGCTTCAGCGCCGTCCTCCTGTGGCGCCCGCAGGGCGCACAGCAGGTCCGCGACTTCCAGCAGCGATTCCTCCACCGTTCGCGCACCGCGCTGGTCGTCGGCTGCGACCTGGACGACCGCGCCCAGCGGTTCATTCGCGCCGAACTGCTCGGCACCATACCCCGGTTGGCCGTTGCCTCCGGCCTCGCCGCCACCGTGCGCGCCGCCCTCGACCACCTTAACGCCCAGAGCACTACCCGGCCCTGAGTACCACCACCCACCCGTAGGAACAGCATGCGCACCCCCGCCCTCCGCCCTCACCCCCTCATCGAAGACCTCGCCCTGATCGGCAACACCGCCACCGGCGCCCTCGTGCGCCGCGACGGGACTGTCAACTGGCTGTGTCTGCCCCGCTTCGACTCCCCTGCCGTCTTCGCCGAGTTGCTCGGCACCGAAGAACACGGCTTCTGGCGCATCGCCCCGGCCACGGACGGCATCCCGCGACCGTCCGACCGGCGCCGCTACCGCGGCGACACCATGATCCTGGAGCAGGAATGGGTCACCCCGAACGGCATCGTCCGGGTGACCGACTTCATGTCCTGCGGCCCCCAGGTCCCCCAAGTCGTGCGGATCGTCGAGGGACTCAAGGGCACGGTGGCGATGACCTCGCTGTTCCGCCCCCGTCCCGGCTACGGCGCCAACAGCCCGCTCATCACCCGCACCGCGCGTACCGGAGCCCCTCGGCTGTGCGCCACCACCTACCCCGACACCTACTGGCTCGACGGCCAGCACCACACCGTCACCGAAGACGGTGCCCGCGCCGACTTCACCATCACGTACGGCGTGTACACCACCTTCACCCTCACCTGGCAG
Organism: Kitasatospora sp. NPDC048298; assembly: GCF_043201465.1. NCBI lineage: Bacteria > Bacillati > Actinomycetota > Actinomycetes > Kitasatosporales > Streptomycetaceae > Kitasatospora > Kitasatospora sp. NPDC048298. Next base: position 11,037 of record NZ_JBICYZ010000073.1, on the reverse strand, counting down.
CCCTCCCACCTGCCCGCCACCCCGACCATCCGCAGCGCCCGCTCGGCACTGGCACGTACCGAGGAATTCTGGCGCGAGTGGGCGTCCCGCGGCACCTACCGGGGGCCCGACCGCGACGCCGTGGTGCGCTCGACGCTCGTCCTCAAGTCGCTGTGCAACCCGGGCGGCGGGATCGTCGCCGCGCCGACCACCTCACTGCCCGAGCAGATCGGAGGCGAGCGCAACTGGGACTACCGCTACACCTGGCTGCGCGACGCCTGCCTCACCGCCACCGAACTCGCCCGCCTCGGCCACACCGAGGAGCCAGAGGCCCTTCGCGACTGGCTGCTCTGCGTCCTGGGCCGCGACGTCGAGAACATGCAGATCATGTACGGCCTCAGCGGTGAAACCGACCTCACCGAACGAACACTGGACCATCTCCCCGGCTATGAGGGATCCCGGCCGGTCCGGGTCGGCAACGGCGCCGCCGGACAGCTCCAGCTTGACGTCCCCGGCGAAATCGCCGACTTCCTGCTCGCCGCTGAGGATGCCGGATTGCCGCCCTCGCGCGACGCCGACGCGATGCTGCGGCCCTCGCCCGCTTCACCGAGGACCACTGGCGCGAGCCCGACGAGGGCATCTGGGAGGTCCGCGGCCCACGCCGGCACTTCGTCCACTCCAAGGTCCTCGCCTGGGTCGCCATCGACCGCACCATCACCCTGCTGCGCCGCCGGCCGGACACCACGCCGAAGGAACTCGCCCACTGGGAGCGACTGCGCCAGGAGATCCACACCGAGGTCTGCGAGCGCGGCTACGACCCGGAGCGCAACACCTTCACCCAGTACTACGGCGGCCAGGAGCTGGACGCCTCGCTGCTGCTGATCCCCAGGTCGGCTTCCTCCCGCCGGACGACAAGCGCGTCATCGGCACCATCGAGGCGATCCAGCGCGAACTGTCCACCGAGGACGGCTTCGTGCTGCGCTACCCGACCCACGACGAGTCGGGCAACAACGTCGACGGCCTCTCCGGCCACGAGGGCGCCTTCCTCGCCTGCTCCTTCTGGCTCGCCGACGACCTCGCCATGATCGGCCGGGTGCAGGAGGCCCGCGAGCTGTTCGACCGGCTGCTGGCGCTGCGCAACGACCTCGGCCTGCTCGCCGAGGAGTGGGACCCGCGGCTCAAGCGCCAGGTCGGCAACTTCCCGCAAGCCTTCAGCCACCTCGCCCTGGTCGGCACCGCCCTGCGACTGACCGACGCCGTACACCTGCCCGCTCAACGCGCCCTGCCCGCCGGGGCACTCCCCGAGCGGGAGCTGGGGATGTCCACGGTCGCGGGTGTCCGGCAGAGGGCTGGCCTATGAACACTCACATGCCGCCAGTGTCCAACGTCATCGGCAGCGCCCGGACCTGCCCCGTGGTCCGGGCCGGTCCGAGCAGCCTGGCCTCCGTTACCGCGACGGAAACGAGGGGCCGGGGTCTCAGTGGTACCGGCGTGAGCGGCTGAAGCGGGCCAGCACGCGCTCCGCATCTGCTTCGTTGAGACCGAGGGCGGCAGCGGCTTGCTCGGGACTGCTGTCGCTCCGAGCGTTGCGGGCGGGCCAGAAGGCGAGCTCCGCGGCAGTCACCTCCAGCCGGAGGGCTGCCCGCACGGCGGCCAGTGGGTGTGTGTTCCCCAATTTCTCGATCTCCTCCGTCAGCTGGCTGAGCAGGTCGGTGACCGTCTCGGGCAGGGGCACCGTCGTCGCCTCCACCTCGACGAGGTGTATGTCCCACCAGTCGCTCTCGCACTGGATCGCCACGCCGACGCCTGCCCTGGCGAGTTCCTGGTCGCCGATCTCGTCCCAGTCCAGCACGTGCTTGGGGCCTGTCCACCCACAGGAACACTCCCCGCGCAACGCGTGCGCCTGCGGGGCATCGTAACGGCCGTTGTAGGCACTCCAATGCGAAACGGACCGCCCGCCCCCGCTACTGCTCGTCTGGTAACGGACCGGGCGGGGGACGGTGCCGTCGGCCAGAAGCACGCCGACCGCGCCCTTGTGCGAGTCACCGAACTCCCCCGTCGACCACGTCTCCCGCTCACCCATCGCGCTCCTCCAACCGGCCATCTGTCTGATCCGTTGCCCTCTTCCGGGGCGTCGGGGACGACGATCCCGCAGTCCTCGGTTGCGTGCCACCGAAACGGTGAAACACCAGCCTCCCGGGAGGGCCCCGGTGCGCGTCGTCCCGGAACAGGTCCCCTATCCCGGTCCGGGGGCGACGGGGCCGATACCGAGAAGGGTCCAGCCGGACACGGTCGATGCCAAGGCCGTGACCGACCGCTGCGGAGCGCCAAGGCCTGGCGAGCCCCCAGCTGCGAAGTCCTCCCGGTCCAATTCGCCGGGGTCAGTCAGGCGGGCGATGGCCAGCCGGTCAGCGGGACCGTGTGCGGTGGACCGCCCACCAGGCTCTCAGGTGTGTCTCAGCGTCCTCGGCGCTCATAGGGCCATGTTCTTCACGGAGTCCACGTCGCTCGAAGATCGGGATCGCCCAGATCGCCGGACGGGCGCTGCGTCGAGGCGACCGAAGCCGCCGTAAGACCGCGGCCATCATCGTGCCGGTCATCGCCGCCGAGGAGGCGGACCAGGACACGGACAGCGGCTTCGATGTCGTCGTCTCCTCCATCCAGGCCATGGCGGCACTGGACGACCGGCTCGCCCACCACCTGACACGGCTGCGCCGCACCCGTCCGATCAGCGCCCGCCCCGCGCAACCGCTGCTCTTGCCGAAGTGGATCTCCTTCAGCGGAACCGAAATCCCCAACGGTTTCATCGATGCCGTCACCACCAGGACCATCTTTTCCACCGGCTCCCGCAGGGAACGCCACCTGGAGGACCTGAGGTCCTTCCACGCCACGAACGGCCACCTACGGGTCGGCAAGGATTGGATCGGCCCCAGCGGGGAGCGGACTGGGCAGTGGCTTCACAACGCGAGACACCGCTACCGAAACGGATCCCTGCCTTCCGCGGTCGCACGCCAGTTGGAGGAACTGGGCGTGATCTGGCACTCCAGGGATACCGAGTGGGAGCAGCTCATCCAGGACCTGACCGACTACAAGGCCCAGCACGGCGACCTCTTCGTTCCCGCCACGTACGTCACCCCCGCCGGCAGACGCCCCCTCGGCGCCCAGGTCCGCGGCAAGCGCGCCCGGTTCTCCTCCCTCAGCAGGGAACGGCGCCAGGAGCTGATCAGCCTCGGGTTCGTGACCAGTGTGGCGGCTGCCCGGTTCATGGACAACATCGAGTTGTTGAAGGCGTTCAGGGCGGAGAACGGGCATGTGCGCGTCCCGGTGGGGAAGGGCGGTGATTTCGACCGGCTGGGGAACTGGTTGAAGAACTGCCTGGCGAAGGCAAGGAAGGGCATGCTCACTCCACAGGAGCACGCCGAACTCACAGCGTGCGGTGTCGTCCTCCCACCACTGGCCGACACGGTGGTACAGACCCGCTTACCGTCCCCATAGATCAAGCGGGCTTCCCTGGAGGGGCCACGCTATTCAAGTCAGTAAAGCGTGTCGTCGCCGCGCGGCATCCCGTGCGCAGGAGCGAGGGCTCACGTGGGGTGACGGTCCGAACGAAGGCCTCGCAGTCCAGGCGCCGATCATTCGCGCCTCGCTGCGGCTGTCCTCCGACAGGGACCGCTCCAAGCTGGTGCCGGCCCTGCGGGCGATCTACACCGCACCGACCGAGCAGGCCCTTGACGAGTTCGCCGCCTCCGAGCTGGGCGAACGCTACCCGGCCGTGGTCCGCACCTGGCGGGCGGCCTGGAGCGAGTTCACGCCCTACCTCGCGTTCCCGCCCGCGATAAGGACGGTCGTCTACTCCACGAACATGGTCGAGTCGATCAACTCCCGACTGCGGAAGGCCACCCGCAACCGCGGCCACTTCCCCTCTGAGCAAGCGGCGTTGAAGGTGCTCTACCTCGCCCGTCCAGGGGCAGATCTCCCCCAGGGCAAGCGACATCAACCACGTCGCCGCACACTGGAAGGAGGCGCTGAACCAGTTCTCACTCTTCTTCGAGGACCGGCTCAGTATCCGATAACCGCAAGGCACTTACACAAGATCGCTTACACGCCCGCGGTCCGCGCTGCCTTCGTTCTCTTCCTCGTGTGCGGTGGGACCACCCTCTTCGTCTTCGGGACGGTGGCACACCGTCCTGGTGGTAGGGCGCCATGGGGCGGGCTCCTGTTCGGGGCGGCTGTGTGTGCGACGCTCACCGTGGTGCTCCCGCCGCGACGACGCCGTTGAACCTCCTCCGCGAGAGCCCGACGGATCACGGGCTGCCGAGGGCGGCTTCCTCGCGGTCGAGGTCGTGCTGGACGCGGCGGCGGGTGGTGTCGCTGATGCGGTGTTCGTCGTAGAGACGGTGCAGCTCGGTGCTCTGGACGGCGATGACCTCGCGGCGCAGCTGGCGGTAGACGGCGTCGGCGGTGGTGCCGTCGGGGGTCTCGGGGGTGCGGTCGAGGCGGGCGGTGAGGGCACGGCGGACCCGGTCGAGAGCGGTATCCGGGACGGCCTCCAGCTCGGCGAGGTGTCCCACGTGGTCGAGGGCGGCCCGATTGAGCGCGTCGCGGGCGTCGTCCTCCTCGCGGGCGGTGTGCTCGGGTTCGAGGGCGAGACCGGAGCGGTTGACGACGGCGGCGAGGGTGAGGCCCTGGACGACGAGGGTGAAGACGACGACGGCGGTGGTGAGGACCAGGATCAGCGGCCGTCCGGTGAGCGTCGTGCCGTCGTCGGCGAGCAGCGGGATGGACAGGGCGGCGGCGAGCGGCATGACGCCCCGGGTGCCTGCCCAGGTGACCACCCCGGCGACCCGCCAGGAGAGCCGGCCGCGGCCCTGGCTGGGCTTGACGGCGCGGGTCAGCGGCAGGGTCGAGAGGACCCGCACTGCGGTCAGTACGGCGGCCAGCGCGAGCGCCTGCAGCGGCCACCAGCCGGTGCCCGGGGGCAGGTCCCGCACCAGGGTGGGCAGTTCCAGGCCGACGATGCTGAAGACGACGCTCTCCAGCAGGAACACCACCACCGCGTACACGGCGTGCACCTGGAGGCGGATGTGGGCGTCGGTAAGCCGGTGGCCGGAGCGGCCGAGCAGCACGCCGGCGACCACGACCGAGGTGACGCCCGAGGTGTGCGCGGACTCCGCGAGCACGTACGCCGCGTACGGGGTGACCAACGCGATCACCGTCTCCAGCACCGGGTCGGTGGTGCGGCGGCGCACCAGCCACACCAGTCCGGCGACGACGGCGCCGACCACGCTGCCGCCCCCGCCGAGCAGCAGGAACTCGCCGCCCGCCACCGGCAGGCTCACCGAGGCGCCGACGGCCACCGCGATGCCGATGGCGACCTTGAACAGCACCAGCGAGGTGGCGTCGTTGAACAGGCTCTCCGCCTGCACCAGGACCTGGAGCCGCCCGGGCAGGGCGAGGCGTCGGCCGAGCGCGGTGACCGCCACCGGGTCCGTGCTGGAGAGGACGGCGCCGAGCACGAAGGCCATCGCGGGCGGCAGCCCGGCCACGGCGACGGCCGTGAAGCCGACGGCGGCGGCGGAGGCGAAGACGAGGCCGAAGGAGAGGATCGTCACCGGGCGCCACACGGTGCGCAGGTCCCGCAGCGACAGTTCCTCGGCGGAGGCGTACAGCAGCGGCGGCAGGACCACCATGCCGATGATCTGCGGGGGGATGTGCAGCGCCGGGACGCCGGGTATCAGCGCCACTCCGATGCCCGCCAGGACCAGCAGCGACGGCGCGGGAACGCGCAGGCGTTGGGCGAAGGTGGCGACGGCCGTGGCCAGTACCACCAGGACGAGAACGATCGCCACGACATGCATCGGCGGAAAGACCCCATCGCAAGAACCGGGGTCACCGCCGCCGATCGCCACAGTCGTCCCCCGCGCCGACCAGGCTTCCCGGCACACCTGCGGTCATCTTATCGGAGCACTAGCAGAGATCGGCGGTGTGGAATCACCGGACAACGGAGTGCCGGCAGCACGCACGACGAGCCGGGCGACCGCGCCCCTGGCCGCCTCGACACTCCGGTTCAGGCGAACTCGCGCAGGCGCGGCCGCACGCCCAGTGCGGTCAGGGCGAACGCCGCCGCCAGCACCGCGGCGCCGAGGCCTGCGGTGGTGGCGTCGAGGTCGTCGTCGGTGGCGGCGACGACGCCGTCGAAGGCGCGCTGGTTGATGGCCTGGTTGTCGTCCAGGGCGGCGCTCAGCGTTCCGAAGTCGGCGTTGGACTGGCCCGGGGTGAGGCCGGTGTTGTAGGTGACAGCTTCCTTGAGCTTGCCCTGGGCGTTCAGCTCGCGGATCTTCCGGTCGTCGCGCTGGTACTGCTGGAAGGCGGCCAACACCCGCTCCGCCGCGTCCTGTTCACCAGGGAACGTGATGTTGCGCAGTTCGTCGCCGAGGTACCCGCCGAACCCCACCTGGCCGTGGTCGGCTCGGTGCTTGTCGGCGAGCGCGGCGAGCCGGTCGTTGTACGCGGCGAGGACGGCGCCGTCAACCCGGGCGAAGGACTGGGTCTTGTCGAGGAAGCTCTGCTCGTAGGCGGCCGCTCGGGTGAGGTCGGTCAGGTAGCGGCTCTCGTCGGCGTTGAGGTCGTACGCGACCGCGCGCCCGGCTGAGGGCGATCACCGAGTCGAAGGAGTTGCTCTTGGCGACCACCAGGTGGTGGTCCGCCCGGGAGGTCAGCGTCAGCGCGGTGATCAGCCCCGGGAGAACAAGCAGGCTCGTGACCGCCAATGGCACGTTCACCAGCCGCCTGAAGCGCACGGCGAGCACCCGCTGCAGCAGCCCGAGCCCGGCCAGGGCCAGCAGACCGGTGAGCAGGATCCACCACCAGCCGCCGACCAGGGCGTCACGCTGGTCCGCGTAGTTGCGCTCGACCACGGCCGCATTGGCCTTGGTGACGTCGTCGACGCCCGGAAGCAGGCGCTGGCGCAGCAGGTCGGTAGCCTGCCGGTAGGCGGCGAGGGCGTCCGCCGAGGGTCGGCCGGCCGGGGCGTGGGCCTGGTCCTCCAGCAGCTGGGCGCGGGCCACCAGGGCCTCGTAGCGGCCGAGTTCACCGATGACGGTCTGCACGGCCCGCTGCCCGGCCTGGTCGCCCGCCACCGCCTCCGTGACGCGCTGCAGGTCGGTGTCGGCCTGGGTGCGCCGCTGTTCGTAGGTGTCCAGGGTCTCCTTGCGCAGCGCCGTGTAGTCCGGGTCGGCGCCGAACAGCAGCAGGTTCGCGGCCTGGGCGTCCATGTCGTTGAGCGCGAAGTAGAGGTCGGCCGAGCGCACCACCTGCGGGGCGGCCTGGTGGCCGATGACGTCCGTGCCGTCCCGGGCTCCGCCCAGGACGATGGCGGTCGCCGTGCCGGCGGCGAGCAGCGCCGCGAGGCAGATGCCGGTGAGGGCGCGCACCAGGCGGGGGGTGTTCCACCAGGCCCGGCTGCGCCAGGAGGTTCCGAGCCGGTGTCGGGGGGCGCGCGGCCCGGGTGGTGGTGCGGCGGTCTCCTGTCGCGCCGTTTCCGACGCGACTGCTTCCCCCATGACCGCCGTACCGCCCGACGTTCCCGTTGGCATCGCCGCGCGCCCCCTCCCCCTGTTTTTCACTGGCCGCCGAACCTTCCCCGGAGGAACCCGCCGGGGGTCGGGGTTCGGCAAACGGTTCGCCGCCAGGCCCCACGCCCGGGCAGCGAACCGTTTCCTCGCAGCTCACACTAGGTCCGACCGAACACTCGTCCGCCCGCCCTGACGAGTCCTTGATGCCGCCGCGGATCATCTTGACGAGGCATTGGCGCAAGATCTGTCCGGGTGGGCGGCCGGGACGCGTCCCGGCCGGGGCTCACCCCTCAGCGGGTGATCGTCCACTGCTGCTCGGCGGACCCGTCGCAGGTCCACACGCCGAGCGTCTTCTGGTCCTCGTGGTAGGTCAGGCAGTCCTGATCGCTGATCCTGACCTGGAAGCGGTCACCCCCGACGTTGAGGACCTCCCACTTCTGCTCCGCACCGCCCTTCCAGCCGTTGACGTCGGCGAAGTAGGTGCCGGTGTTCTCGGTGAGCTCCGGGCCGAGGGCGCTGGTGATCCGGTAGCGGCCGCCACCGGCGTCCTTGAAGGTCCAGCGGGAATCGGCACCGCCGAGCTTGCCGGCGATCACCGTCGAACCCGGGGCGTCGCCGGTGGCGACGGCACCCAGACCGTTGACCGTCCGCAGGTACACCGGGGTGTCCAGCGGCGGGTGGCCCGAGCCGGACGGCTTGCCGGGCTTGGCGGGCTCGCCGGGCTTTCCGGGGTGGGCGGGCTTGCCGGGCTGGACCGGCACACCCGGCGTGGCCGGCTCGCCGCCCTTGGGAACGGCGGGTACGGCAGGTACGGACGGCGAGGCGACCCGGCCGGGCTGGACCGGGGTCCCGCCGGACGGGACGGCGCTGGTCAGCGTCCGCCGGAAGTTCACCACGGCGTCGGTGTGGTTGTACCGCTGGCCGGGACGGCTGGTGCCCGGCGGGTAGGCCCAGTTGTGCTCGCGGGAGGACCGGTCGAACAGGCCGTAGAACGCCCAGTTCCCCCAGCCGCCGTCGAAGCCGTTGGCGAACATGCCGCCGCCGTGGAAGATCCAGATCCGGTAGGTCTGGTCCTCTCGCGAGGTCTGGTCGTGGTAGGTGACGTCGTACGTGAAGTCGACGTCCTCCAGGTGCTCCTCGTAGTTGTGGACGTACCACGGATCCCCGAAGGCGTTGTTGCCCTTGATATCGAAGATCATGACGTTGTAGTAGCCGCCGGTCTTGTTCACCAGCAGGTCGAGCAGGCCCTTGACGAAGCCCTCGCGGGCCAGCCGCTTGGCCTCCCCGCTCTGCTGGGCCGCCTGGATGCACCACACGAAGGCGGTGGAGCCCGGCGTCACCACGTTCGCGGCGTTGCAGTTCTCCTTGACCGGGTCGTAGCTCCCGTCGGCCGCCGCCGGCCCGGCCAGGCCCGCGACGGCCAGGGCGCTGAGGCCCGCGGCAACGGCCGCCAGCTTGATCCTCGACAACACGTGCTCTCCTTCGAATTCGGACCCGAACGGATCCGGTCGGAAAGCACGATGGCAGGGCGGAACGTCGATTCCGGGATTCGGCCGGTGATCCTTACGGGATCCATGCGAGACGGATCAAGAATGCGCGAATTCCGTTGAACTCCCCCGCCTGGAACGGCCGTTGATACGTGTAGGAGTCACATCGAAGGGAACGGGACACCGACCCGGATGCAGCCCGTCAGGGCTGGAACCGGTAGCCGATCCCGGGCTCCGTGATCAGGTGGCGCGGCCGGGCCGGATCGGGTTCGAGCTTGCGCCGCATGCTGGCGAAGTAGACCCGAAGGTAGTTGCCGCGCCCCTCCTGGGCCGGGCCCCAGACCTCGGTCAGGATCTGTCGGCCGGGTACGAGCCGACCGGGGTTGGCGAGCAGCAGGGTGAGGATCTTCCACTCGGTCGGAGTGAGCCGGACGGGGCCGCCCGGGCCGGTGATCGTGCCCGCGTCTAGGTCGACCTCGTACGGCCCGATCCGCACCGACGGATCGGGCGCGGGCGGGGCGGGCCGGCGCAGAACGGCTCGGAGCCGGGCCAGGAGTTCGTCCACGACGAAGGGCTTGGTCACGTAGTCGTCCGCCCCCGCGTCGAACGCCCGGAGCTTGTCATCGATGTCGGCCCGCCCGGTCAGCACGATGATCGGCACGGTCAGCGTGGAGCGGATGCCATGGATCACGTCCACGCCGTCGAAGTCCGGCAGGCCGAGGTCCAGGACGATGGCATCGGGTGGCGCCTGGCCCACCGAATCCAGGGCTTCCTGGCCGGTGGCCGCGGTGAGCACCGAGTACTGCCGGGCCTGGAGATTGATCCGCAGGGTGCGCAGCAGCGCCGGTTCGTCGTCGACGACGAGGATGTGGCTCACCGGTCCGCGCTCCTCTCCAACAGGGCGACGCTGGGTTCGTCGATCCGCGTCTCCGGTGCTGCGGGCAGGGTGAGCAGCATGGTGGTGCCGCCGCCCGGGGTGTCCTCGACCTCCAGGCTGCCGCCCATCGCCTCGGCGAGGCCGCGGGAGAGGGCGAGTCCGAGGCCGACGCCGGTGGTGTTGTCGGTGTCGCCGAGGCGCTGGAAGGGCAGGAAGACCCGGTCGCGGTCCTCGGGGGCGATGCCGGGGCCGCGGTCGATCACCCGGATCTCGACCTGGTCGGCGTGGTGGCTGGCGGTGACCAGGACGGGCGCGCCGGGGGCGTTGTACCGCAGCGCGTTGGTGATCACGTTGGCGAGCACGCGTTCCAGCAGGGGCGGGTCGGCGAGCACCGCGGGGGCGGCGTCGAGGTCGAGCGGCTGGATCGGCGCGTACGGATCGGGCAGTGAGTCCACGGCACGCATCAGCACCTCTTCCAGCGGGACGGACGCCAGGTGGAGCGTGAGGGCGCCGGCCTGGAGGCGGCTCATGTCGAGCAGGTTGTCGACCAGCCGGGTGAGCTTGACCAGCGACTCGTCGGCGGTGGCGAGGAGTTCGGACTGGTCCTCGGGTGAGAACTCGACGTCGGGGCTGCGCAGTGAGCCGACCGAGGCGAGGGCGGCGGCGAGCGGGGTGCGCAGGTCGTGGCTGACGGCGGCGAGCAGGGCGGTGCGCATCCGGTCGGCGGCCTTGATCGGTTCGACCTCTGCGGCGGCGACGGCCAGCCGGTCGCGTTCCAGGGCGGCGGCGACGTGGGCGGCGAAGGCGGTGAGCACCCGCTGGTCGGCGGCGGGCAGCCGGCGGCCGGTGAGCACCAGGAGGGCCCGTTCTCCGACGGCCACTTCGGTGGCCTCATGGTTTCCGGTCTCGACGCCTCCGTCCGTCTCGGCATCACTGCGGGCGATGGTCTCTCCTGTGAGGCTGTCGAGCAGGGTCACGGAGTCCATGCCGAAAGCCGTCCGGGACTTCTCCAGCAGGGCGGGTACCGCGTCGGCGCCGCGCAGCACGCTGCCGGCCAGGGTGGAGAGGGTCTCGGCCTCGGCGGTGGCGCGGGCGGCCCGGCTGGTGAGCCGGCCGGCGT
>NZ_JBICYZ010000072.1:0-49745 GCF_043201465.1 Kitasatospora sp. NPDC048298 | reverse complement strand
CCTCGGGCGTGGCCTCGGCGAGGAAGTCGTCCACGCCGGCCTCCTCCGCGATCGCCTTGGCGGTCAGCGGGTTGTCGCCCGTGATCATGACGGTCCTGATTCCCATCGCCCGGAGATCCTCGAACCGCTCCCGGATGCCGTGCTTGACCACGTCCTTGAGGTGGATCACCCCCAGGACACCAGCCGGCCCGGCACCGTGCTGCTCCGCGACCACCAGCGGGGTGCCGCCCGAGGCGGAGATCCCCTCGACCAGCGGGCCGAGTTCACCGCCCTCCGCGCCGCCGTTCTCGACCACCCATCGGACAACGGCACCGGCCGCGCCCTTGCGGATCCGCCGCACGCCGCCGTCCTCGTGGAGGTCGGCACCGCTCATCCGGGTCTGCGCGGAGAACTCGATCCACTCGGCCTGCCCGATCTCGCGCTGGGTCCGCGCCCGCAGGCCGTACTTCTCCTTGGCGAGGACGACGACGGAGCGGCCCTCCGGTGTCTCGTCGGCGAGGCTGGAGAGCTGCGCGGCGTCGGCCAGGCGACCGATGCCCACGCCTCCGACCGGGGTGAACCCGGCCGCCTGCCGGTTGCCGAAGGTGATCGTTCCGGTCTTGTCCAGCAGCAGCGTCGACACGTCGCCCGCCGCCTCCACCGCGCGCCCGGACATCGCCAGCACGTTGCGCTGCACCAGACGGTCCATGCCGGCGATGCCGATCGCGGAGAGCAGCGCGCCGATCGTGGTGGGGATCAGCGCCACCAGCAGGGCCACCAGCACCACGATGCCCTGCTCGGCTCCCGCGTAGGCGGCCATCGGCTGGAGCGTGACGACGGCCAGCAGGAAGACGATGGTCAGCGAGGCCAGCAGGATGTCGAGCGCGATCTCGTTCGGCGTCTTCTGCCGGGCGGCGCCCTCGACCAGGGCGATCATCCGGTCGATGAAGGTCTCGCCGGGCTTGGAGGTGATCCTGACGACGATCCGGTCGGACAGCACCTTGGTGCCGCCGGTGACGGCGGAGCGGTCCCCGCCGGACTCGCGGATCACCGGTGCCGACTCGCCCGTGATGGCGGACTCGTCCACCGTGGCGGCGCCTTCGACCACGTCCCCGTCGCCGGGGATCTGCTCCCCGGCTTCGACGACCACGTGGTCGCCGAGCCTCAGCTCGGCCGCCGGTACGGTCTCCTCCGCGACGTCCGTCAGGCCTGGACGCCACGGCCTGGTGATCCGCCGGGCGACGGCCTCGGTCCTGGCCCGGCGCAGGGTGTCCGCCTGGGCCTTGCCCCGGCCCTCGGCCACGGCCTCGGCCAGGTTGGCGAACAGTACTGTGAGCCAGAGCCAGACGGTGATCAGCCAGGCGAACACGCCGGGGTGACGGATCGCCGAGTAGGTGGTCAGCAGCGATCCGACCTCGACCACGAACATGACCGGGTTGCGGGCCAGGACGCGTGGGTCGAGCTTGCGCAGGGCGTCGGGCAGGGCGCGGAGCAGCTGCCCGGGCTCCATCAGCCCGCCGGCGACGCGGTGGGCCTGCTGTACGGGCGCCGGCGCCGTCACCGGTGCAGTCCTTCCGCCAGCGGACCGAGCGCCAGCGCCGGGAAGTAGGTGAGCCCGACGACGATCAGCACGACGCCGGAGAGCATCCCGACGAACAGCGGCCGGTGCGTGGGCAGCGTCCCGGCGGTCGCGGGCACCGGGCTCTGCGCCGCCAGCGATCCGGCCAGGGCCAGCACGAAGACCATCGGCAGCAGGCGGCCGAACAGCATGGCGAGGCCGAGCGCGGTGTTCCACCAGGTACTGGTGGCGGTCAGGCCGGCGAAGGCGGAGCCGTTGTTGTTGGCCGCCGAGGTGAAGGCGTACAGCACCTCGGAGAAGCCGTGCGGGCCGCTGTTGAGCATCGCGGCCCGCTCCGCCGTGAACGTCATCGCCGTCCCCGTACCGACGAGCACGATCGCCGGGGTGGTGAGGATGTACAGGGAGGCGAACTTCATCTCCCGGCCGCCGAGCTTCTTGCCCAGGTACTCGGGGGTGCGGCCGACCATCAGACCGGCCACGAACACGGCGACCACGGCGAGGACCAGCATGCCGTAGAGGCCCGATCCGGTGCCGCCGGGGGCGATCTCGCCCAGCATCATGTCGAAGAGCAGCACGCCTCCGCCGAGCGGCGAGTAGGAGTCGTGGACGGAGTTCACCGCCCCGGTCGAGGTCAGGGTGGTGGACGCCCCGAAGAGGGTGGAGGCGGAGATCCCGAAGCGGACCTCCTTGCCCTCCATCGCAGCCCCGGCCGCCCGCAGTGCGCTGCCGTGGTGCTGCCACTCGAAGAGCGCCAGCAGCGCCGCGGACGCGGTCCAGAAGAGCACCATCACCGCGACGATGGCGTGGCCCTGACGCCGGTCGCCGACCATCGTCCCGAAGGTACGGGGCAGCGAGAAGGCGATCACCAGCAGCAGGTAGAGCTCCAGCCAGTTGGTCAGCGGGTCGGGGTTCTCGAACGGGTGCGCCGAGTTGGCGTTGAAGAAGCCGCCGCCGTTGGTGCCCAGCTCCTTGATCACCTCCTGGGTGGCCACCGGCCCGCCCGGGATGGCCTGGGTGCCGCCGCCCAGCGTGGTGACCTCGTCGGCCGCGTGCAGGTTCTCGACCATCCCGCAGGCCACGAAGACCACGGCGAACACCACCGAGACCGGTAGCAGCAGCCGCAGCGTCACCCGGGTCACGTCCACCCAGAAGTTGCCCACCCGGTCCGTCCGGCTGCGCCCGAAGCCGCGGATCAGCGCGGCTGCCACGGCGATGCCCACCGCCGCGGACAGGAAGTTCTGCACCGCCAGGCCGGCCATCTGCACCAGGTGACCCATCGTCGACTCGCCCGCGTACGACTGCCAGTTGGTGTTGGTGACGAAGGAGACCGCGGTGTTCCACGCCGTCGCCGCGGGCACCGCCGGAAAGCCGAGCGAGAGCCACAGGTGGTTCTGCACGCGCTGGAAGGCGTAGAGGAACAGCAGCGAGACCGCCGAGAAGGCGAGCACGCCGCGCAGGTACGCCGTCCAGGTCTGCTCGGCGTCCGCGTCGACCCCGATCAGCCGGTAGGCGCCGCGCTCGACCCGTAGGTGCCGCCGGCTCGTCAGCAGGTGCGCCAGGTAGTCGCCGAGCGGGCGGTGGGACAGCGCGAGCGCCGCCACCAGGGCCAGGGCCTGGAGGAGACCCGCGAGCGCGGGATCCACGTCAGAACCGCTCGGGGAAGACCAGCGCCAGGACCAGGTAGACGACGATCACCCCGGCGACGGCCAACCCGAGGACGTTGTCGGCCGTCACAGCCGCTCGACCCCCTTCGCCACCAGCGCCAGCAGCGCGAACGCGAGGATCGTCACGCCGATGAAGGCGAGGTCAGCCATGTCGAGTACCCTCCGCAACCGATCGGCCACCCATCCGGTGAACCGATTCTCGACCGGGGCGCCCCACAGCACCGACCTCGCCTAGGCCATCAGGGGTCCGTGTGGACGACAGGGGCTTCGGGGTGCGGTCGAGGCGGGTGGTCGCTCACCCCTGCTTCCCGGGTCGGGAAGTCAGGCGAATTCGCGCGGGCGCGGCCGCACGCCCGGCACGGTCAGGGCGAGCAGACCGCCGGCCAGGATCCCCCACCGGTCGTCGGCCAGGGCGTGGCGCTGGTCGGCGTGGCCGCGCTCCACCACGGAGGCATCGGCCTGGGTCACGCCGTCGACGGCGGGCAGCAGCCGCTGGCGCAGGAGGTCGGTTGCACCACCTGTGGGGCGGCCTCGTGACCGATCACGTCCGTGCCGTTCCGGGCCCCGCCCAGGGCGTGTACCGGTCACCGTGCCGGCGGCCGGCAGCACGACCGGACAGAGTCCGGTCAGCCCGCGCACCAGACGCGGGGTGTTCCACCAGGCCCGGCTGAACCAGGAGCGGTCGAACCGGTGGCGGGAGGCGCGCGGCGCGGATGGTGGCAGGGCGGCTTCCTGGCGCACCGTCTCCGGTGTGACCGTGTTCCCCACGACCGCCGTACTGCCCGACGTACCCGTTGGCATCGCCGCGCGCCCCCTCCCCCTGTTTTCACTGGCCGCCGAACCTTCCCCGGACGAACCGGCCGGGGGTCGGGATTCGGCAAACGGTCCGCCGTTGGGCCCATGCCCGGGCGGCGAATCGTTTCCTCGCAGATGACGCTAGGTGCGCTCCGGCGCTCCGCCGCCCGCCCTGACGCACCCTTGACGCCTCCGAGGCCCGTCTTGACGGGGCATTGGCGCGGGATCGGTCCGGCCGCACCGCCCGACGAGGGCCTCGGCGGGCGGGGTGGTGCACCCGGTGCCGGTGGCACGCGGCACCGGGTGGGTCCGTCCGGCTACTGCCCGGCCTTGCGGCCGTGGTTCGCCTTCTTCTTCCGGCGGGCCTTCTTCTTGCGGGCACGCTTGGACAACGCGGTTCCTCCGCTCTCTCGGGTCGTACGGGTCAGGCGGCCTGGGCGACCAGCTGGTCGGCGAGCTTGGCCAGCCGCTTCAGCGAGCGCTCCTCCTGGGCGGCCGCCGCCGTCTGCGCGACCGAACCGCCGTCGTAGTAGGCGCCGTTGGCCACGACCGTCTCCGGCAGGCAGAGCCGCACGACGGCCGCCGCCCCCTCCGCGGCCGGCGCGCCGGCGCGCCCGTAGAGCGGCAGCAGCGCGGTGGCGCACTGGCCCGGGTTGAGGCTGACGGCGGTGATGCCGGAGCCGGCCGGGGCCATCTCGGCGGTCGCCATGGTGAGCGCGAGCTGCGACTGCGCGTACGCGGCGACCCGCGAGTACTTCTTCGTCCGGTGCGGGTCCGACCAGTTCATCGAGGCGGTGCGGTGCAGCGAGGAGGAGACGTTGACGATCCGGGCGTCGCCGGCCGCCGAGAGCGGTGCGCGCAGCAGCTTCGCCAGCAGGTGCGCGGCCAGGAAGTTGACCTGGAGCGAGACCTCGTTGCCGTCCTCGGTGAGGGTGCAGCGCTCGGGGGCCACCGCGGCGGCGTTGTTCACCAGCAGGTCCAGCGCCGAGTAGTGCTTGACGACCGTGCCGGCCAGCACCGCGACCTCCGCGAGGTGCGTGAAGTCGGCGGCCAGCTCGACGAGTTGGTCCCGCCGAACACCCGCGTCGACCAGCCGGGCGACGGCCGCCTCGGCCTCACCGGTGGTGCGCGCGTGCACGAGCACGGTCGCGCCGTGGCCGGCGAGCAGTCGGGCGGTCTCCCAGCCGATGCCGGACGAGGCGCCGGTGACGAGGGCGATGCGGGCGGACAGAACAGCGTCGGACATGACCCATCCAAGGGTGGAAGGGCACCGGCGGGGTGCGGAGGAGGTACGGCACGGAGCCGTACGCCTCCGGGGCCGCCGGTGCGAAAAGGGGGTTGATGCGATGGACCGCCGTCCGTTCCCCTGCCCTCGGAGCCCTCCGGAGCAGGGGAACGGACGGCGGTGACCCGCACGGGCACGACGAACGGCACCCGGCCCGTGCGCGCGGCCGGCGGAGAGCGGGAAGGGGCTCGGCCTACCGGACGACGATGGCGACCGCGACAGCGACGATCCGCGGCCGACTATGCGGCGGGCGGTCGTGGTGACGTGTCGAGCGGTGCATGCCCCCCATCAAAGCCCTCCCCGAGGCCCGGAGCAAGCTGCTCCACCCTCCCTGACGAACCCCTGACGGTCTCCTGACGCCCCGCCGACGACGCCCTGCCGACGACTCCTCGACGACGCAGCGGCTCCGGACCCACCGAAGCTGACGTATCGGGTGGGCCCGGCCCTCTCCCGCTGACACCGGTGCTCGACAGGCATCACGCCACCGCGCGGGCCAGGCTGATCACGTACGCGGTACCACCACCGGCCGCCTCTTCGACGGCCAGCTCACCGTTCATCGCCTCCACGAAGCCCCGCACCACCGCCGGACCCGTGGGCTCCGCGGCACCGGCCTCGCGGCCGTGGACGGTCACCCGGACGTCCACTCGCCCGGCCACCACGCCGGCGTCCACCACGGCCACCGCCGTCCCACCGGAGACCAGGACGTCCGCGATCGCCCGCTCCAGCAACCCCGGGTCCGCGAGCACCCGCGGCAGAGCCGCTCCGAGGTCGACGCGGACGCCGGGCAGCCCGTCGGCGGCGGCCCGCACCACCTCGGCCAGCACCGTCGGCCTCAGCACCACGGGCATCACCCCGGCTCGCAGCCGGCTCAGGTCCAGCAGGTTGGCGACCAGCCGCTCCATCCGTTCCACCTCGGCACCGATCCGCTCCCCGGCTTGCTCCGGCAGCCGCCCGGCCTCCCGACGCACCGTCGCCAGCGGCGCCCGCAGGTCCTTCCCGAGGGCCTCCAGCAGCGCGGTGTGCATCGCGTCGGTGTGCGCGAGCACCTCCGCCGCCGCCGCCTGCGCGGCCAGCCGTTCCCGTTCCCGGGCCAGCCTCAACTGCGTGACGTACGGCCCGAGCAGCCGGGTGTCCTCCTCGGTGAGCGGTGCGCCGCGCAGCGCGAGCACCGCGCCGTCGCCCAAGCCGACGGAGAACGACGCCTCGTCGGGCTCCGACGGCGCCTCCACCCCGGCCGAGGCCGCCGGTTGCCAGAGCGCATCCCCCGTACGCAGCAGCACGGCGGCACCGTCCAGACCGAACACCTGCCGCAGCTCCGCCACCAGATCGGACAGCACCCGCGGCCCGGACTCCACCGTCTCCCCCGCCAGCCGACCGAGCACCGCTGCCTCCGCCCGTGCCCGGTCCGCCTGCTGCGAACGGCGCGTCAGACCGTCGATCAGGTGCGAGATCACTCCGGCCACCGCGAGGAACACCAGCAGCGCCGCGGCGTCCGCGCCCCGTTCCACCGTCAGGCTGTGCCGCGGCGCGGTGAAGAACCAGTCCGCCGCCAGCGCCCCGGCGGCCGTGCTGCCCGCCGCCGGCAGCAGCCCGCCCAGCCGGGCGGTTCCGGCCACCACCAACAACAGGCACAGCAGCACCCCGGACAGCCCGAGCGAGTGCCGCGACGGGGACAACGCCCACGTCAGCGCGACCGCCCCCACCGGCCCCAGCAGCCACGCCAGGCGGCGCCGCCGGACCGGGAGCAGCGCCGGGCGCCGGCGCCGCGGCGAGGGCGGCACGGTCAGCAGCCCCGGCTCCGGCGGCGGCAGCACGTGCACGTCGATCGGACCGGCCAGCCGGATCACCCGGTTGATCACCGAACCGGAGAGCAGCTCGCGCAACCTGCTGCGGCTGGTCGGCCCCAGCAGGATCTGCGTGGCGCTCTCCGAGCGGGCGAAGTCCACCAGCGCCCGGGCCACGTCGCCGCCGCTCACCTCGACGTAGCCGCCGCGCAGCTCCCGGAGCAGGTCCCGCTGCGCCGCCAGCCCCGGCGGCTCGTGCTCGGCCGTGCCGTCGTCCAGCCGGACGTGCACGCCGAGCAGGTCCCCGTGCACCCGGGTCGCCGTACGGGCTCCCCGACGGATCAGGTGCTCGCCCTGCGCGGCACCGTTCAGGGCGACAAGGATCCGCTCCTTGGTCTCCCACGGCGCCCGGATGCCGTGTCGGGCCCGGTAGTCGGCCAGCTCCTCCTCCACCCGGTCGGCGAGCCAGAGCAGCGCCAGCTCCCGCAGCGCGCCGAGGTTGCCGGCCCGGAAGTAGTGGTCCAACGCCACGTCGATCCGGTCCGGCGGATAGACCTCCCCGTGCGCCATCCGCGCCCGCAGCGCCTGCGGGCTCAGATCGACCAGCTCGATCCGGTCGGCCGCGCGCACCACCTCGTCCGGGATCGTCTCCCGCTGGGCGACGCCGGTGATCTGCTCGACGACGTCGTTGAGGCTCTCCAGGTGCTGGATGTTGAGCGTGGTCGCCACGTCGATCCCCGCGTCCAGCAGCTCCCGCACGTCCTGCCAGCGCTTCCCGTGCCGCCCGCCGGGCGCGTCGGTGTGCGCGAGCTCGTCCACCAGCGCGAGCGCCGGGCGGCGCGCCAACAGCGCGTCCACGTCCAGCTCCGTCAGCTCCACCCCGCGGTACGGGACCGGCTTGCGGGGCAGCACCGGCAGGTCCCCCAACTGCTCCTCGGTCCCGCGCCGACCGTACGTCTCGACCAGACCGACCACCACGTCCAGCCCCTCGTCGCGCAGCCGGCGCCCTTCCCGGAGCATGGCGTACGTCTTCCCCACCCCCGGCGCCGCGCCCAGGAACACCCGCAGTTTCCCGGCCACTGCCGCCGCCCCACCGCCTCTCTCCGCCTCCGGTTCCACGCCCCGCCCTACCCGACGCGGACGCGCGGGCGCCAGGAGCGATCCGGCTCGGCCTCACACAGCCCCGCGCGGGTGACCGGAGCGACCACGGACACGCCCTCCGGCTGCCATGCCCGAAACCTCGTCCGCCGCGTCGACGCGGCGGCACCCGACGAACTCACCCTGTGCCCCTGTCCGCGTCCTCGGCCGGCGCCACCGCGGCGCAGGCCGCAAGGCTATGCGACCAGCCGCCGCGCTCCCGGCAACCGCCGGCGCGGATTCGCCCCGTCGGCCCAGCGGCCCCGGCAGGCAGCCACGCGGCGCGGCCGTGTGTCCGGTGTCGGCCCCGTCAAGAAGGCGTCAGCACGGCGTGCGACGCCGCCAAGCCCGCTCCGACGACCAGCCGCCGACCGCCCGTCCTGCGGCCGACCTGAATCGCGCTACCTGCCGACGGCCGGGGCGCCATCTTCAGCTCCGTGTCGGACGACCACGGCGAAGGTCCGCTGATGGCGGCCCTGGACAGCCCGTACCTCGCGGCGCTGCCCGCAGTGGCTGCCGGTGAACAGGTGAACGAGGGTGACCGGGCAAGGTGGGGTTCGTTGGCCGGACATGACCAACACCAGGCGCATCGCCGCCTTCACCGTCCTGGCCGCCGCCGTCCTCTCCCTGGGTACCGGTCCGGCCTCCGCCACCGGACAGGCCCGGCACCTCACGCCCGCCGTCACCGTCGAGCAGTGCGAGGAGGGCGGCGGCTGGGTGGCCGCCGACCTCCGCACCCGCCAACTGTTCTGCACCGACGGGGAATTCAAGGACCACCTCGTGATCTGAACGCGACGCCCCGAGGTGGCGCCAGGGCGGTGGCGTCACCTCGGGTGGCGGAGAAGCGGGCACCAGCGCTTCGGTTGGTGCCTCATCGCGCCTCTCCCCCAGCGCGGACCGGCCGAGGCGTCCGGGCCCCGCCGTTGGCCGGCCCCGGCCCGGCCGGGGCCGGCAGTTCAGTCCGCCTCGGTGCCGTAGCTGTAGTAGTAGACGGCTTCGCCATCGGCGTCGAAGAGGTGCGCGGTGTCCCCCTTGTCGGCCCAGATGGCGCGTCCGCTGCCGAAGGAGTAGCCGCCCCACTCGGCGTGGACTTCGTTGGTGTAGATCCGGATCCGTTGGCCGGCCTTGAGCGTGGTGCCGGGCGGGAAGGTGAAGTTCTGGCCGGGGTCGTCCGCGTGGAGGTTCCAGCCGGAGATGTCCGCGTGCGCCGTGCCCTGGTTGACGATCTCGACGTACTCGTCGGCCTGGGTGTACTTGACCTTGCCCTTCTGGCAGACGTCGGTGATGACCACCTCCGGGACGCCTACGCGGGAGAGCACGGCGACGATGTCGGCGCTGTTGGAGCCGTTCTCGGGGCTGAGGAACTTGTTGACGATCTCGCCGCTCCGCTTGAAGCCGGTGATCACGGCGGCGTACTCCTCGCCGTCGATGGTCACGCTCTCCGGGGACACCCGCGTGGGCAGATCGACCTCGTCGTCGGGCGTGGGGCCGTCGTTGGGCGTCTCGAAGTGGTGGAACCTGAAGCTGAACTCGCGGTCCTTGTCGTCCTCCTCGAACCGGATGCGCACCACGAGATCGACGTCGAACTGGTCGACGCCGCCGCCCAGGATGGGGAAGTTCCGGTGGGTGAAGGTGCCCAGGGTCGCCTCCGAACCGTCGGCCTTCATCTCGACCGTGCCGCCGGAGAACGAGTAACCGCTCTTGCCGCCCTCGACGGGTGTGCCCCAGGTGACGTGGCCGGTGTCGAGGCCCGAGACGTTGGGCGGGGTCGGGTTGATGGCGGTCCAGGTTCCCGACGTCGTGACTTTGGACATGCTCGGACAACTCCTCGCTCTGATGGGCACGCCGCACGAACGAACGGCTGAGTGCGTTTCGTCGGCGGCCGGCGCTGCGGCCGGCCTTGAGGGGCCTTCGCCGACCGACGCCCCCACTCTCCCAACAGCTCAGGCGAATCCTGGGCAAGGATGCCCACGCACCACTCGTCCGGGTGACGGGGCACTTGTCCGTGGAGCAGCCTCTCGCCCCCGCGCGCACCGCCGTCCCGCATCACGGTCGCGTCGCCGTCAGGGGCGGGTTCGATGTGCGGGACGGCGCGCTCCGTGTGGGCGTGCCGGGCCCACCAGGAGCGGGCGGTGTCGCGTCGGGCACGCCGGTACGGGTTCGAGGGACCGCCCTCCCTCTCCGACTATCCGCCCAGCCCCTCCCCGACCTCGCGGATGCCGGCCCCTGCGGTGCCGCGCCTGAGCGTTTCGAGCCCGAAGGCTGCCACGGGTCCGTGCGCACCGGGCCGGAGGTCGGCGTCCGGGGCGGCTGCGTGGACGGTGCCCCAGGCGAGCAGGGAGGCGGTCGTCGTGGCGACCAGGGTCGCGCGGGTTCCCGCGCTGTCCGGCCTGGCAGCCGACGGCGGCACGGCCGACGGCAACGTCCGCCCGTAAGCCGGGCACGCCCGGGGACATGGAGACGCACCAGTACCGGGATGCCGACGTCGGCGAGGGCTACCGACTCAGCGCGGGGTACCGCTTGCGGTACTCGCGCGGGCCGACGCCCTTCCACTGCCGGAACGCCTGGGAGAAGCTGGACACCTCGGCGTAGCCGAGCCTGCGCGCGATCTGCTCGACGGGCATGCCGGCGGTGATCAGCAGTTCCTCCGCGAGGTGCTCGCGGACCTCCGCGAGCAGGGCCCGGTAGGAGGTGCCCTCGGCGGCGAGCCGGTGGCGCAGCGTACGGCTGCCGACGTGGAGGAGCCGGGCGACCTCGTCGGCGTCAGGCGGGTCGACCAGCCGGGAGACCAGAACGTCCCGGACCTGCCCTGCCAGCCCCGTCCGGGCCCGCCGCCGGGCCAGCAGTTCCCGGCACTGGTCCAGTACGAGGGCCGCCGTGTGCTCGTTGGCCTGGGGAAGCGGTACGTCCAGCACGGCCGGATCGAGCGTGATCACGGTCTCCTCGGCGCCGAAGCCTCCTGACACCCCCGCTCCGGCCGCCGTCGGCGCGCCTCGGCGTCTTGATCGAGGGCCGCTCGCCCACCTGTGCGCGGCAGCCCCCTCCTCACCAGGTCACGGACGCGATCCCGGTGCGGCGGCGCTGCGGGCCGGTCGGATCCACACCCGACCGGCCCGTTCCCCGCCGGTGCGGATGCGGAACTCGAGTCGCCGGCGCTCGACCGGTGTCAGCCGCCGGCGGGGTGCTTGGGGAGGGCGCGGTGGGCGTACCAGGCGTCGCGGGCCTGGGCTCGGGTGCCGGCCGGGTTCGCACGGTGCCAGGCGCTGGTGAAGCGGTTGAACTCGAACTGCTCCCCGATCTCGCGGGGCCGGACCGTCTCCGGGCGGGTGGCGTGCCAGTGGGCGACGGCATCGGCCAGGGTCCGGCCGGCGCTCCGGGCGATGAAGTCGCGCATGAAGGCGTCGAAGTGGAAGCCGGGGCCGATCGTCTCGACGAAGTACCTCCGGAGGACCTGGCTGCACCGCTGGCCCGGCGGGATCACCGTGTCGCCGTCGACGGGCGCGGCCAACTGCGCGGTCGCCGGGGAACGGCGGGCCGGGGCGGCCGGTGGCGGCGTACCGTCCAGCGCCGCGGCGAGCCGGGCGGTGAGCGCTGCCTTGCCGCCGTGCCGCGCGACGCCCATCGATCGGGCGAGAGCCGTCAGCTCGTCCAGTGTCCAGTACCAGCGCAGCAGTTCGGAGCCAGTGAGGCCGGCCGTCAGTGGGGGCCTGGACTCGGTGGCTGCCGTGCCGGTGTTCCGGTTCTCGATCACGGCTGTGATTCTGCCGGATCGTGTTCCAGGGGTTCGTCCCGGCCTTGTTCCCCCCTCTCCCCCACTCCGCTGCCCCGGAGTGACGGCATCGGCGCTGCGGGCCGCCGAAACCCGAGTACCGGACCGACCGGCTGTCAGCAGGGGAACAGCCGACTGCCGGTGACCTGTGAGCGGAGCCTGCGAGCGTACGGACCGCGCGAACCGCGCCGGCCGCACCGCGCCGCACCAACCGCACCGGCCGCACCGCGCTGAACCACGCTGAACCACGCTGAACCACGCTGAACCGAACGATGCCGAACCACCGGGAGCCCGCCATGCCCTCCGTATCCGAGACCCCGCCGTGGAACGTCCACCGGCTGCCCCGCGCCGAGGGGCGGCGCTTCCTGGTCACCGGCGGCAACGCGGGCATCGGGTACTTCGTCGCCGAGCAGCTCGCCGCCACCGGGGCCACGGTCGTGCTGGGCAGCCGCGACCCGGCGAAGGCGCGGGCGGCGATCGCCTCCATCGGCTCGCGCGTCCCCGGCGCCGATGTGCGGCACCTGCCCCTGGACCTGGCCGACCTCGCCTCGCTCCGCGCGTCCGTGGACGCGCTCGGGCCGGACCGGCTCGACGCCGTCGTCCACAACGCCGGCGTGGCGCTCGACCACCCACCGCGCCGCGGGACCGCCGACGGGCACGAGCTGATGCTCGCCACCAACCACCTCGGCCACTTCGCCCTGACCCACCACCTGGCACCCCTGCTCGCGGCCACCCCCGGAAGCCGGGTCGTCACCACTGGCAGCTTCGCCGCCAAGTCCGAGCACCTGGATCTCGACGACCTCCAGAGCACCCGCGACTACCGGCCCAAGCGCGCCTACGCACGCTCCAAGCTCGCCCAGATGCTCTTCGCTCTCGAACTCGACCGCCGCCTGCGCGCCGCCCGCAGCACCACGCTGAGCGTCCTCGTCCACCCCGGCGGCGCACTCGACGCCCTCACCCCCTCGCGCCCGCGCGTCCACGTCCGCACCACCGGCGCACGGCTGCGCCACCTGCCGCTCGGCCTCGTCGTGCAGGGCAAGGACGCCGCCGCGTGGCCCGCCGTCCGGGCCGTGCTCGACCCGGGCGTTCGCGGCGGCCAGATGTGGAGCCCCCGCGCGTTCGGACTGCGCGGCACCCCGCGAACCGAACCCCTGTGGGACCACCTCAAGGACACCGCCACCGCCGCCCGGCTGTGGGCGGCCAGCCGCGAACTGACCGGCACCGATCCGTCGTTCGCCGGATAGCCGGCCGGGTGGTCGACGTCCGGCTCGCCCAGCGCCGCCGGAGCTGACGCCCGTTCCCCGGGGGTGCCGACGCACGAGCGCCGGCACCCCGCCGGGCGGGGCGACCGCGTCGGCCCGCCCGGCGCGGTCAAGGGCGCACCGCTCTCGGTCCGGAAGCCGCCGGACGACCGCTGGGCCCTCGCCGAGGCCTTCGAGTCCCACGAGCGCCTCGGCAAGGAACGCCTGACCGCCGGCATCTCCGCGTTCACGGCTCTGACGGGCCGTCCCCCGCGTGTGGCTTCCGTCCGACACCGGACAGTCGGGCTCCCGGGGTGCCTCAGTCGAGTCGTGCCTCAGCGGAAGGCCGCGATGTTGCGGGTGACCCAGTCGTCGAAGGGGCGGGGCGCACGACCGAGGACCCGTTCCGCGTCCGGGCTGATCCGCAGTTCGGCCGGGTTCGGGGCGGAGATGATGTCCAGGGTGTCGTCGGCGAGTTCCACCGGTACGAATCGGGTCATCTCGGCCTTGGCCTCGTCGCGGGTGAGCTCGTGGAACCGTACGGGCGAACCGAGCGCGGCGGCGATCGCCTCCGCCTGCTGACGCGGCGTGACCGCCTCCGGCCCGGTCAACTCGTACACCCCGCCGCTGTGCCGGTCGTCCAGCAGGCAGGCCGCCGCGACCTCGCCGATGTCCGCCGGGTCGATGACCGGCACCCCCACGTCGCCGAAGGGCGCGGCGACCGTCCCTCGCGTGCGGACGGACTCCGCCCAGGCCAGGGCGTTGGAGGCGAAGCCGCCCGGTCGCAGGACGGTCCAGTCCAGGCCGGACCCCCGCAACGCGTCCTCGACCGCGCGCATCGCGACCCGCGACCGGCCGAGCGGCCGGGTCGCCACGCCCTGCGAGGACAGCAGGACGACCCGGCGGACCCCACTGGCCGCGGCCAGGCCGATGAGGTCGGCGGGCCTGGCTCCGAGGGCGTGCAGATCGCCGGACAGCAGGAGGAACAAGGCCTCCGCCCCGTCCAACGCAGGTGTGAGGCTTGTCGGTTCGGCCAGGTCGGCGGCCACGTGCCGGACTCCGTCCGGCATCGCCGCAGCGTGCCGCGACACTGCCGTCACCTGCCGGCCGGCCTCGGCCAGGGCCTGCGTCAGAGGTCGGCCCACGTTCCCGGTAGCCCCGGTCACCACGATCATGTTCAGCTCCAAGTCGGTTGTGCGCTGCGGTCGTTGACACTAGGAGCCGGGCTTGCGTTTCGTAAGGACATACCCGGAGGTAAGCTCCGGACATGACGGAAGGTGCGCAGCCCGCGCAGGCCGAGACGGGTAGCCGGTATGAGGTGTTTCACACCGCCTGCCCCGCGCGCGACGTGGTCGACCACGTCACCAGCAGGTGGGGCATCTGGGTGCTGATCTCCTTGCGGAGCAACGACCTTCGGTTCTACGAGCTGCGCGACAGCATCCGGGGCATCAGCGAGAAGATGCTCGCCCAGACCCTGCGCGCGCTGGTCCAGGACGGCCTGGTCTGGCGGAAGGTGGAGCCGACGACGCCGCCCCAGGTCACCTACGGGCTGTCCGAGTTCGGTCGGGACGTCAGCGAGCCGCTGACGGACCTGTTCGACCGGATCACCCGGCGGCTACCGCCGCGCGGCTCGGGATAGTGCGGTGGTGGTCGGCCTCGACGGCGGACCCGGCGTGGCCGGGTGGCCTGGCGGTGTCACCGCTCCTGGCGGGCGCGTTCGGTGATGTTGCGGGCCATTCCCCCGAACACCACCGTGTGGAACGGCGCGACCGACCACCAGTAGGCGTGGCCGGCCAGGCCGTGCGGGTGGAAGAGCGCCCGCTGGCGGTAGCGCGTGCGGTGCTCACCGTCCGGTGTGACGGACAGTTCGAGCCAGGCCAGGCCGGGCAGCCGCATCTCGGCGCGCAACCGGAGCAGCCGGCCCGGCTGGATCTCCTCGACCCGCCAGAAGTCGAGGGAGTCGCCGACCCGCAGCCGGGCGGGGTCGCGCCGGCCCCGGCGCAGGCCGACGCCGCCGGCCAGCCGGTCGAGCCGGCCGCGCAGGGCCCAGGCGAGCGGGAAGGAGTACCACCCGTTGTCGCCGCCGATGCCTTCGATCACCCGCCAGACGGCGGCGGGTGACGCGGTCACGGTGCGTTCCCGGAGGTCCTGGTAGAGGCTGCCGCCGGCCCAGTCGGGGTCGGTGGGCAGCGGGTCGCTGGGGGCGCCGGGCAGGGAGGCCGAGGACCAGCGGGTGGCGACGTCGGCGTCCTTGATCCGGCGCAGGGCGAGGGCCACGGCCTGGTCGAAACCGGTCAGGCCCTCCGGCGGGTCGGGCACCCACCGGGCGATGTCGTGTTCGCCGCAGACGACCTCGTGGCGCAGGGACTCGACGAGCGGACGGGCGATGGAGTTCGGCACCGGGGTCACGAGGCCGACCCAGTGGCTGGAGAGGCGGGGGGTGAGGACCGGCACGGGGACGATGAGGCGCGGTCGCAGTCCGGCGATCCGAGCGTAGCGGTGCATCATCTGCGCGTACGTCAGGATGTCGGGGCCGCCGATGTCGAAGGTGCGGTTCACTCCGGGTGGCAGACCGGCGGCGCCGGCCAGGTAGCGCAGGACGTCCCGGACGGCGATCGGCTGGATCCGGGTGGAGACCCACCGCGGTGTGACCATCGCGGGCAGGCGTTCGGTGAGGTGGCGGAGCATCTCGAACGAGGCGCTGCCGGAGCCGATGATCACGGCCGCACGCAGTTCGGCCGTGGGCACACCGCTGCCGCGCAGGATCCGACCGACCTCGGCGCGGGACCGCAGATGGGGCGAGAGGTCCGCTTCGGGCACCCCGGCGGGGACGAGACCGCCCAGGTAGACGATCCGGGTGACGCCCGCGGCCGCGGCGGCGGCTCCGAAGGCACGGGCCGCCGCCCGGTCGGTGGCTTCGAAGGCCGGTCCGGTGCCGAGGGAGTGCACCAGGTAGTAGGCCACGTCGACGCCGTCGAAAGCCGCTGCGAGGGTCTCGGGCCGGCTCACGTCGCCGGGGGCGATGTCGACGTCCGCCCGCCACGGCTGGTCCCGCAGCCGGGCGGGGTTGCGCACCAGGCAGCGGACGCGGTGTCCCCGGGCGAGCAGCTCGGGCACCAGGCGGCCGCCGATGTAGCCGCTCGCACCGGTCACCAGGCAGTGCCTCGCTGCGGCCCGCTCTGTGTCCATCTCGACTCCTCGTCCGAAGGCCGGCCCGGCCCGCCGGGTCCTGCGGTGGACCGGAGCAGCGGGATCAGGATCACGCATCCTCGTCGGAGCCCGCGACCCGGTTGGCACCGTCGAAGCGTGCCGCGGCGGACTTCGAGGACTCGGCGGCCAAGGCCACGGCGTGGCGTGGCGTGGCCGGTCCTGGTGCCTTCCGGTGCCGGGCACGGGTGTTTCGGCGGGCCGCGGATCACCGGTGAGCCGCCCGTGCCCGGCACCACCGCCGCGGTCAGTCCGTCGCGCCGGTTGCCGCCCGTGCCCGGAGGGCATCGACGGCGAGGCGGGCGGTGGTTCCGATGGCGGCGTCGGCGGCGGGCAGCGTGATGGCGGTGGAGGCGGCGCGGGTGAAGACGGCGAGCGCGTAGCGGCCGCCGTCGGGGTACTCGACGACACCGACCTCGTGGCGCAGCGTGGGGAGGGTGCCGGTCTTGCCGTGGACGCGGACGTCGTCGTAGGGGAAGCCGGAGGCCAGGCGGTGCGGCCAGACCTGGAGGCCGAGGAGGCGTCGCAGGGCGGCGCCGTGGTCGCCGGGGCAGGCGTCGCCGTGCCAGAGGGCGGCGAGCAGGGTGGTCATGTCGCGGGGAGTGCTGTGGTTGGTGAAGGCGGGGTCGAGGACCCTGAGGCGGGCGACGACCGCGGGGTCGACCGGGGAGTCCGAGCCGGTGTCCTCGGCGAGGGCGGCGATGAGGTCGCGGAGCTTGTGGACGGCGACGGTGCGGCTCAGGCCGAGGTCGGCCATGGTGCGGTTGACGGTGTCGAGGCCGATCTCGTCCCACAGGGTGTCGGCGGCGGTGTTGTCGCTGACGGCCGCGGTGAGGTAGGCGAGGTCGCGCAGGGAGAGGCGGGCCGGGTCGAGCATGGCGCCGAGGCCGGTCCTCCCGGGGGTGCGGCCGGCTGCGGGCACGTCGACCTGCCGGGTCAGGTCGATCCGTCCGGCGGCGGCCTCGCGGTACAGCGTCACGAGCAGGCAGACCTTGTGGACGCTGGCGGTGCTGACGGCGGTGTCCGCGCCGAGGGCGATCTCGGCGCCGGTGTCGAGGTCGCGCGCGTGCAGCCAGCCGGTGACGCCCGCGTCGGCGAAGGCCGCGGCGATGCGGGTGCGCGCGGCCCGGCTGTGCGGGGTCCGGTCGGCTCGGGTCCGGTCGGCGGCCGTGCGGTCGGCTCGGGTCCGGTCGGCGGCCGTGCGGTCGGCTGCGGTGCGGTCGCTGGTCACAGCGGGAACTCCATTGCGGGCCGGGGGTAGAGCGGGCGGTTGGGCGGCTGGGGCAGCAGGCCGCCGGGTCCGGTCAGCGCCTCGTGGGCGGCCTGGGCGAACAGCCGGACGGCGGGCCCGCCCCGCCCGGCCGGCCAGGCCGTGGAGGTCCGCCAGGCCAGCGGGGTGCCGGTGAGCGGACGCCAGACCGTACCCGGTGGTGGTGTGGTGCGCGGCACCAGGGCGATGGCGCTGCCGGTCAGCACGAGCGCGCCCGCGACGTCCGGTCCCGGCGGATCGACGACGGCCTCGGGGGTGCAGCCGTGCCTGGTCAGCGTGGTGAGGACCTCGTCGTACAGGGCCGGGGCCGCGGCGCGTGGGAAGAGGACCAGGCGCAGGCCGGTCAGTTCGGCCACCGCGAGCTCCGGGCGGTCGGCGTACGGACCGCGGGCGGCGAGCAGGACACCGAGCGGCTGGTGCAGGACGGGCCCGAAGGCCAGTCCGTCGGCCGGGCAGGGGTGACGGACGACGGCGACGTCGACGGTGTGCTGGGCGAGTTCGCGCACCACGGCCGCGACCGGCAGTTCCCGCAGTTCGAGCCGGGTGCCCGGGGAGGCGGTCTCGAAGCCGGTGAGCAGCGCGGCCAGGGCGGCCGGCCCGAGTTCGGGCGGGACGGCCGCGCGCAGGGTACCGGCCCGTCCGCTGCGCAGGTCGGCGGCGGTGGCGAGGAGGCGGGCGGCGCTGTCCAGCGTCTCCTCGGCCTCGGCGAGCAGCAACCGGCCCGCCGGGGTGAGGTCGACGCCGCGCGGGCCGCGGTCGAACAGGGTCACACCGAGTTCGCGTTCGAGGCGCTGGATCCGCTGGGAGAGCGAGGGCTGGGCGATCCGCAGGCGCTCGGCGGCGCGGCCGAAGTGCCGTTCCTCGGCGACGGCGCGGAAGTGGCGGAGGTGCCCCAGCAGGTCCATGGCCAGTAATCATACGTGTTTTCTTATCGTCCGCTTCACGATTGCGGTCTTGGACTGGGAGGTCGGCGGCCTGTTTAGCTGAGCGCGACGGCGCGACCGCAACCCTGACCGCGACCGCGACCGCACGAACCAGCTGGGAGACCACCGATGACGCACGCCCTCCACCGCCCCCGCACCGCGCTGCCCGCGGTGGCCCTGCTCGTGGCCGCGCTGGTCGGCGGGTGCGGGCGGGCGGGCAGCGCCTCGACGGCGTCGGCCCCCGGCGCGACGGTGGCGAGCGCAGCGGCCCCGAGCGCGGCGATGGCGAGCGCGCCCGCGACCGGCTCGGCGGACGCCTCCTTCGCCGCACTGGAGCAGCAGTTCAGCGCCCGGCTCGGCGTGTTCGCGGTGGACACCGGCAGCGGCCGGGAGGTCATCCACCGGGCCGACGAGCGGTTCGCGTTCGCGTCCACGATCAAGTCGCTCGCCGCCGGGGCCCTGCTGCGGAAGGCGTCCGACGCGGACCTGGACAAGGTCGTCCCCTACCGCCAGGAGGACGTGCTGTCGTGGGCACCGGTCACCTCGCAGCACGTGGCGACCGGCATGAAGCTGCGCGACCTGGCCGCCGCCTCCATCCAGTACAGCGACAACACCGCGGCCAACCTCGTCATCGCCGAGCTCGGCGGCCCGGCCGCCGTCCAGCGGTCCCTGCGCGACCTGGGCGACTCGACCACCAACGTCGACCGCACCGAACCCACCCTCAACGAGGCGACCCCGGGCGACACCCGCGACACCAGCACGCCGCGCGTCCTCGCCGCCGACCTGCGCCGCTACGTGCTCGGCGACGCCCTCCCGGAGGACCGGCGCGGGCTGCTGACGGACTGGCTGGTCGGCAACACGACCGGCGGCCCGTACGTCCGCGCGGGGGTGCCCGCCGACTGGAGGATCGGCGACAAGACCGGCAACGCGGGCTACGGCACCCGCAACGACATCGCCGTGGCGTGGCCGTCGGGCGGGCGCAGCCCGATCGTGATCGTCGTCCTGTCCGACCGCGGCAAGGCGGGCGCCACCTCCGACGACGCCCTGATCGCCCAGGCGACGAAGACCGTGGTCAGCGCCCTCGGCTGACCCTCCCCGACCGACCAGGAGCCCCGACCGCGATGATCCGCCCCACCCGCCGGACCGCCACGGAAGCCGACTTCACCCGGCGCCGCCTCGCCCAGCTCGCCGTCCTCGGTCTCACCGACGAAGCCCCGCCGGCCGCCCCGCCGGGCCCGGCCTCGGCCGCCACGCCCGCTCCCCCGAAGACACCCGCGCCCGCTCCCCCGAAAGCACCGCCCGCCGCCCGCGCGCACTACGACCGCGCCCGCCGCCTCGCCGCCGACGACCCCGTGCTGCGGGCCCTGGTGACAGCGCTGACACCCGGCTCCGGTCTCCCCCCGCTGCCGCTGCCCGCGCCCGAGCCCGTCAAGCTGTTCGACAACCTCGTGCTACTGAGCGCGGGCCGGGTCTCGGCGACGGCGGTGCTGACGGACGACGGCATCGTGCTGATCGACGCACTCACCTCACCCTCCGACACCGAGGACGTGATCATCCCCGGGCTGCGGGCGGTCGGCGCCGACCCGGCGGCGATCCGGCACGTCGTCGTGACCCACGGCCACGCGGACCACTTCGGTGGCGCACAGGCCCTCGCCGACCGCTACGGCGCCCGCGTGCACATGTCCCCGGCCGACTGGGACCTGCTCACCCGTACCCGCCCCTGCGACGCCCCCGTCCGCGACCTCGACATCACGGACGGCGCCCAGCTCACCCTCGGCGGTACGACGATCGAGCTGCACCACACCCCGGGCCACACCCCCGGCACCGTCTCCCCGGTCATACCGGTCCGGGCGGGACGCCGGCACCACAGCGCGATGCTGTGGGGCGGCCTCAACCCGCCCTCCACGGTGCTGGAACTGCGCACCTACCTCGCCTCCGTCCGCTCCTTCCGGGCCGTCATGCGCCGCACGAACGTGGAGGTCGAGCTCTCCAACCACCCGAACGACCACGACCTCGAACGAGTCGAACACCTGCGGCACCAACCGCCCGGCGCCGCGAACCCCTTCCTCCTCGGCGGCCCCCGCACGCAGCGGTACACGGCCGTCATGGACGCGATGCTGCGCGGCCGCATCGCCGAAGCGGAGGCTGCGGAAGCGGCGGAAGCGGCCGGGACAGGAGCCGGCCCCCGCGTCCCCGCTCCGGGTCGGCCCGCGCGTGACGCCCGCACCGGCGTCGGGCCGTCCGTGACCGAAGCATGAGGTGTCTCGTTGTGGGGGCATGAAACTGGATGACCGGTGACCTAGCGTCCCTCTCGTGCCAGGGGCGCGGCTCGCCGTGTCCGCCGGCCGGCGGCGCGCGCCGGGGCCGCCCGCGGTACCGACGACACCGCGGCCGCCCCCGAACCCGCGGCCAAGCCGCCGGACGACCGGAGCAGGGCGTTCCTGGAGAAGGCCGCCTACGTCGTGGCCCCGGGATCGGTCGTCGTGGGCCTGCTGTACTACATCGGCAGGACCTACACGACGTCGTACTACGGCCACCTCGGCGTCCCGACGAGCGACCTGGAGCTGTCGCGTGAGAGCTACCTGACCGTCAGCCCCACCGCCCTGTTCCTCCCGCTCTGGGCGCTGCTGTGGTGCGCGCTCCTCGTCCTGGCGTTCTTCGCCCTGGTCGAACACTGGCTGGCGCGTCCGCGGGAAAAGCCGCTGCGGCAACGAGCCGCTGTCGCGTTCGGACTCGCCGGCGGCCTGCTGCTCCTCACGGGATTCCTCGTCTTCACCCAGCCACCCTGGTGGCTCGACAGCGTCCTGTCACTTCTGAAGGCCGGCTGGCCGCGCACGGTCATTCCTCCGCTGGTGGTGGCGCTCGGCGCCGCGCTGGCGCTGTTCTCGCTGCGCCTCTACCGGGCCGGCCTCCGGGAGCGGGGCAATCCGCTGGCCGGCGGGCGGATCCCGCTGCTCGCCGGCGCGGTGCTCATCGGGCTGCTGACGATGAGCCTGTTCTTCTCCCTGGCGCACTACGCGGACGAAGCCGGGGACGGCCAGGCCATTCGCGACTCGGAAGCCGGATTCGCGGGACGGGTCAGCGTCCTGATCTACTCCCGTTCCCTCATCACCCACGATGCCAGCGGCATCGACTTCAGGGACCTCGGCGATTCGGGCGGGCCGTACCGCTACCAGTACCGGGGGTTCATGCTGCTCGCCAAGTCCAGCGCCCGCTACTACCTCGTCTCGTACGACCGCCGCCAGCCCGAGGACGTGACCGTGATCCTGCGGGACGACGACGACATCCGCATCGAGACGCTCGGCTGACGCCTCAGCTCCCCGTTGCTCCGGCCGAGGGCGACGTGGCCCGGGGCGACGTAACCGGGGGCGACGCGGCCGAGGGCGACGCGGCCGAGGATGTGGTCTCGGGCGTGGGCGAGTTCCCCGAAGGTGACGGTGAAGGTGACGGTGAAGGTGCGCCCGGCTCCAGCCCCTCACCGACCAGCTCGACGCGGTAGACCGCGTCGGTCGCCGAGGTGTAGACGGTGAGTTCGGCGCTCTGCGTGCCGACGGTCGCCGGAAGGAACGCGACCGTCAGAGTGCAGGTGTCCCCGGAGTGAAGAGTCCTTCCGGTACACGGGTTGTCGACCACCGAGAAGCTTCCTGCCGCCAGATGCACGGACCCGATCGTCGTGCCGGCGGCGGAGGCGGCGACAGCGTCGGTGCCGCTTTCGGGGGTGCTGGGACGTCCGGCGAGCACCACGGGTTCGGCGGTCTGCCCGCCGAGCTGCGTGGCCGGGAGTTGCGCCTTGGTCACCGCCGGGGCGGCCTTGCTGCCGGGAAAGAGCGTGGCGATCGCGTTCGGACTCGGATTCGAGCCGGACGACGCTGTCGGCGCGGGCGTCTCCGCGGTCGACCCTGTCGACGCGGGCGTCGTGCCGGAGGACGAGCCACCGCCACACCCCGTTGCCAGCGCCAGCAGCACAACCGGCGCGGCCACCCGAACCAGCCGCCCCACACCAACATTCCGTCCGGCAGTCACGATCGCCTCCGCGTCCGCGAGAAAAAAGTCGTGGCCGAACCCTTGCGTACTGGCGCGCCAGGACGGCCTCAGCTCGCGTCCACGCCACGAGTCGTCACTCGTACGAGCGGCGAGGGGGACCCGTTCGGAGTCGCCGGGCATCGGGAGCGACCGACGGCGCGCGTGTATAGGCTGCGCTGTCATGGGTGGCGATTGGCGGGACGACAGGATCGGCAGTGCCCTGGGAGGCGTGAACCCCACTGTGCTCCGGCGGCTCGACGCCGGCTTCGCGGTGATCGGTGACGTGCAGTTCCTGCCCGGGTACTCGGTTCTCCTGGTGGACGAGCCCGATGTGCGGCGCCTGTCCGATCTTCCCCGGGGCAAGCGGATGGCCTTCCTGGCGGACATGGACCGGCTGGGTGAGGCCGTGGAGCGGGCCTGCCGGCGTCTGGACCCGGAGTTCCGGCGCGTGAACCTGGAGATCCTCGGAAACACCGACGACTTCCTCCACGCACATGTCTGGCCCCGGTTCGAGTGGGAGAGCCCGGATCTCGTCGGCCACCCGGTGTGGCGGTATCCCGCGGAGAACTGGCACGATCCCGCGAGCGCGCTCGGACCGGAGCATGACGCCCTGCGCGAGGCGATCGGCCACGAACTCGATGTGCTGTCCGCACCGGACGCCGGAGCGGCCGGCGCGGGCTGAGACACGTCGGGGAGGGGCGACCTGACGGTCGACGGAGGACAGCCTGCTCGCCCGGTCCCGTCACAGGGCCGAGATCCCGGCCCTCCGCGCGTGCAGCTCGGAACGGACGAGTTCGAGGAGACGGCCCGCCCAGTTGCGCCCTTGGCCGGCGTTGTCGCCCCAGAAGGCCGACTGCACGTCGTCGTAGATCACCGTGGCGTCGTCCGTCGCCAACAGGATCTCGGCCAGCTCGGGGTGCTGGTCGTACTTGGCCCGCAGCAGCCGTGTCATGACGGCGGTCCGGGCCTGCTCCCAGCCGTCGCGGCGGGGCGCCTCGGCCGCGAGCTTGCGCGCCGCAGTGGCGGTTTCGGCCGTCGCGATCGCGCTACGGACCTCGGGTTCGACGACCGACAGGGCCCAGTAGGCATGGGCGACGGAGGGGTAGCCGGCCCCGCCCACCGTGATCGGGGCGGGGTAGTCGTTGCGCAGGCCGAGCTTGCCGGGATCGTCCACCGGCTTGTTCGGGTACGAGTGGTAGAGCTGGACCGCCGGGGCGTGCGACGCCACCGGTCCGTCCGCGGGGACGCGCTTGGGCCGCTCGGCCCTCCAGCGGGTTCGCTCCTCGAAGTACGCGAGGGCGCTGTCGTAGTCCTTCTGCGTGACCGTTCCGTCGAACGGCAGGTAGGTCCGGGCTCCGGGCCCGGCCACCAGGATCCGCAGCGGCCGGTCCTTGCTGTCCATGTCGCCCAGCGCGTAGCGGCGCTGCGACTCCGGGACGGCCAGGAAGGCGGCCCGGGCCACGGCCCGGTTCTCCTCGGTCCGGTCGGCGAGGAACACGTCGACGGCGGCCAGGCAACGGCCGGTCGAGTCGGGCCGGCCGTTCAACTGGTCGATGGTGTCGCGGACTTCGGCGACCAGCAGGTCAGGTGTGAGCCAGCTCTCCGGCTCGCTGAACTTCCAGTGCGCCAGGTCGTGCGCGGACGCCTCCCCGCCCTCCGGGAAGGTGGTCGCCACCCAGCCGGAGCGCAGCTTCTCCTCGAACTCCTCGACGGTGACCAGTTCCCAGCAGTCGACGATCCCGTCGGCGTAGATGAAGAGGTCGGTGAGGAAGTAGTGGCCGCCGTTACGGATGAAGGCGTGCCGCCAGGTTCCGGGTATGCGGACGCCGTCCGCGATGCGATGGGTGATCCGGTTGCCGATCATCCTGGGATTGTGTCGCAGCGGCCGCCGAGGAGCCCGCGATTTTCTCCGACGCCTTCGAACGTGACTGGGCTGCGGACGAAGGACAGGAAGGCTCACGTGGTGGTCGGAAATCCCAGGACCGTGCGCGCGGCCTCACGGACGTCGTTGTCTTCGTCCCCGGCAAGCCGCTCGAGTGCGGTGCGTACCGCCGGGCCAGGCCGGTGGGCCAACGACCATGCGACCCAGAATCGGACCCAGTGGTCGGTGTCCTCGGCGCGGGTCACCAGCAGGTCGGTGACGGTCTGGTCGTGCGCCGGCCCGAGAGCCTGCACGGCGGCTCGCCGTACCTCGGGGACCGCATCACAGGCGCCAGCCATCAGAAGGACCCGGGCGCGTGGAAGGTCCCCCACGCCGAAGATGCTTCCGAGGGTGCTCATCACGTCGGCACGCACTCCCGAGTCCGGGTCGGACGCCGCATCGGCGACGAGTTCGAAGTACTTGGCCCCACCGAAGTCGGTGACGCTCAGGCCCCAGATACCTACTCGCCTCGTCCCGGGGTCACGCGAGGCGACGCAGCCGAGCAACAGATGATGCGCCGTCTCGGGCCAGGCTGAGAGCAGTCCGAGAAGGTCGAGCTGCAGGGTGTCTCGATCATCGTTGCGATCACTCACGCTCGCACGCAGCAAGGTCGGCAGGGCCGCCTCGCCGCAGGCACCTGCCAGGGCATGGGCGATCTGGTCCCGGGCGAACGAGTCGTTCGCCTCGACATAGTCGGCGAGTCGACGCTCCAGCTCAAGCCGGAGGAAAGCGGCTGCTGGCGTCCGCAGCCGCTCAACCAGAGGCTCGAACCGGCGGTGTGCACCATGCCCGCGCTCAATGCCGCCAGCCAGCCCTACGTCCAGCTCACTCAACGCACCCAGCAGCTCCGCACGCCCTGCCGCCACGGATTCGTCACTTCCTGGCATATCCGCACTCTACGCACATGTGCCGTCAGCACCGAACGGCAGGCGCAGCTTCTCGAAAGGACCAACGGGTGATCAGGCTTTCGGCAGTGCCGGTGGCGTCTCGAAGGCGCCGATCGCCGCCGCTCTGCGGAGAGGTACGGGAGAGCCGGGCACTTGGAAGGCGTACGTCGGCACCCCTTCGAGACCTCTACGACCACGGTGGCGGCCGGGTAGCCGCCAAGGACACCGCTCACGTACCTGCTTCTGCGATCCGGTGCACCATGTGGTCCTCCTGGAACCAGAGGTTCAGCAGCTGGTGCACCGCATCCGGGCTCCCGGCTTGGTCTCCGCGGCCCCAGCCCCAGCCGCCGCCCTGGGCGGGCGGTGTGCCGCCGGTCATCGCGGCCAGACGGATCAGCGCCCTCTCGGTGGCGGCCGCTTCCGGTTTCCCGAAGGCCCACATGAACACCTGCGGGTCCGCAGCGGCCGCCAGGACGGCAGAGAGCCCACAACCGGCTGAGTACCACAGGGTGTTGCCACGTCGACGCGCGTCCTTGAACTGCTCGGTCCACGTCCGTTCGTTGCTCGTTCGCCTGGCCACGTTGCCCGACTTGCCGATGTACAGCACCGGGTGCTCGACCGTCGCCGCGTCGAACCAGACGTAGATGCCCGATCCGATTACCTTGCCCGGGCTCTCCGGCCCTATCGCGGCGCGCACCATGTCGATGTTCATGTGTCCTCCCCTGCTTCACGAACGAAGCGCGCCGACTGTACCGGGTTCGCTCCGGCGCGTGGCAGCTCGGCCGGATCGCGGACGCTTCAGTCCTCTTCGTCGTATTGGGCGGCGTCCATCTCCGCTTCGAAGGCGTCCTGCTGGGCCTGTCGCATCGGGGATACGAGCAACATGATCGCGACGATACTGTGACCGGTGTTGAGGTGCTCCAGGGGAAGACGGTGCAGCACAGCGTGCCGTGAGAGGGTCTCGGGGATCGGGTTGCTCCTCTCCGGGAAGTACTGGGTGAACAGCGGCTCGATCGGCGCGAGGGCGAGCTGGGTGTCGACCATCCACGGTCGTTTGCGCAGCGGCCGGCCGGCAGCTGCGGTCAAGCCCTCGTACTTCTGCGAGCGGTCGACCTTGGCCACGGCGAACATGACGTCTTCTGCTGCCGCCAGAGCCAGGCACGCCGCTGCTTGTCGGTGTCCGTCGTCCCGGGCCGCCAGGACGTGGCGGCCGACTTCCGGACCCGTCTCGGCCCATGAGGACGTGCACTCGTCCAACAGCGTATGGCAGTGGGCGCGGATCTCGTCCTCGGCTGCTTCCAGGACGGACAGTTTGGCCGCATGGCTGGACCCGGCATCCACGAGATCGCGTAGCACCCGCGCCGGAGGCGTCCATGCCACCGGGATGCCGTGCGTGATGGCAAGGTGGTGGAGCTGCTCCGCCGTGGCCCCTGTCCCCCACCAATTCTCGTAGCGCAGCGCCGTGTAGAAGAACGGCATGTGCGCAGGTCCGTCCTTGCGCTCGTCGTAGGCATCCCAGATCAGCGCAGCGGCGTGGAGCTCTGCCATGGAGGCCGTGTTCCTGCCGGTAAGTGGTCGGTGAAAGTCACCCTCATATCCTGCCTGACCGTTCGTAGGGAGCCTCGGTGAAGCGCGTCGTTCTGACATCAGCCGTGAACGGGCCGTACGTGCCTTCACCGTGCTTCGAGGAACCGGGCCGTGGTGGTCGCCCGGCCCCGGCGGTCGAGCCGCCGGGGCCGGGGCGCCACTACTTGGGAGGAGCCCCGTCGCAGGTGGTGGCCGTACGTCGGGCGGGCCGGCCGGCGGTCACTCCCGGTGGATGACGGCCGCGAGGGCGCGCTCGCGGACGTCCGCCGAGGGGTGGCCGCGCAGTTCGCGCAGCAGGGCCCGCCATTCCCGGGGCCAGCCGAGGCGGTCCCCGAACGCCTCGGTCAGCGCCGTTGCGAACAGTCCGGCGGCCGGGTCGGTGTCGTCGCGGCGGGCGGTGTGCGCCAGCGCGTCGAATGTCCCGGGCGGCGGCAGCGGGCCGGAGGCGTGTTCCTGCAGCAGCGTCAGCGCGGTGAGCGCGGCGGCCGCCGGGCGGCCGCGGTGGGCGTCGGCGAGGGCGCCGAGCGCGTCTGCCAGTGCCTGGGGGCCGGCCGCCGGGTCCACCAGGCGGCGCAGCGCGGCCGCTCGGACGCCCGCCAGGTCGGGTTCGGCCGCGAGCAGGTCGGCGGTGCCGGCGAGCAGTGGCCGGTAGTGGTCGTCGGAGGGGAGGTCGGCGAGGTGGGTGAGCCTCCGGCGGGCCGGGAGGTCCCGGTCGTCGGCGGCGTGGAGGTCGTCCGTCCGTGTGGCGGCGGCGAGTTCGGTGAGGGTGCGGTGCAGCAGGCTGCCGGGGGCGGCGCCACCGAGCGGGTGCGGCAGGCCGGAGGCGGCGAGCGCGCGGACGGCGCCCGCGGCCTGCTGCCAGCCGCCGCGGTTCGCCGGGTCGGTGACGGCCCGTCGGGCCACGTCGGCGGTCTCCGGGGCCCAGACGGCCCACCGCGGCAGCGCGGCGAGGGCCGGTGCCGCGACCTCCGGGTCGGCCGCGGCGGCGACGGAGGCCACCAGGCGGGCGTAGCGGGCGCGGTGGGCCTCGGGCAGGTGCGCCGGGTCGGCCCGCAGGACGGCGCGGCGCACGGGCGGCGGGGCCTGTTCGGCGGCTTCGGCGAGCAGGTCCCAGACCGGTTCGGCGTCCAGCAGACCGGCCGCGAAGGCGACCGCCGCGGCGCGTACGTCGTGGTGCTGGCCCTCGACGCGGCAGGCGGCCACCAGCAGGTCTGAGGCGGTCCGCGGCGGCAGGTGCTCGGCGGCCAGCCGCACCGCCTCCTTGCGGCTGGTCACCTTGCTGCCGTGGGTTCCGGACAGCAGGGCGCCGAGTTGCTCGGCGAGCTCGTGGGGCGGGGCGAACCGGGCGGCCCGGGTGGCCGCGTACACCGCGACCCGGGCGCGGTCGCCGCCCGCGTGGGCGAGCAGGTCGCGCAGCGCGTCGGCGGGCCGGTCCGTCCAGACCAGTGCGGCGAGCGCCGCCTCGGCGAGCACCACCTCGGCGGAGTCCAGCTGGGCGCGGACGACCGCCTCGCCGTACTCGGGTATCGCGGCGGCGGCGCGGACGGCCGCGGCCCGTGCGTGCAGCGGCAGCGTCGGGTCGCCGGCCGCCGTGGCGGCGAGCCGGGCGGTGGCCCGCCACTGGCGCGGGGTCCAGCGGCTCGCCGACCAGGTGGGGGGCAGGACCGCCCGCTGCGGGCGCTTCAGGAACCTCCCGTACGGCGGTTCGGGGGCGAGGAGCGGGTCGAGGAGGTCGGTGCGCTGTTCGACCAGCACCTCGCACACCGGCGACAGGACGGCGGCGGAGGGCTCGAGTTCGAGGATCTCGGCGACCCGGGCGCCGCGGGTGCGCGGGTCGTCCAGCCACAGGCCGGCGGCCTTCGTGAACGCGGCGTCCGACCCGAACTGGAGGGCGTGCAGGAGGAGTTCCTGCAGCTCGGGGATGCCCCGGGCGCGGCGGCCGAGCGAGCGGGTCAGGGTGAACAGCAGCCAGTACTCCGCGGTGTCGGCCATGGTGTCCAGCCACGGCCGCAGGGTCGCGAACACGGAGTGTTCCTGGCCCCGCCGCAGCCGGTGCTCCAGTGGGCCGAGTTCGACCGTGCCGCTCTGCCCGGCGATCCGCCGCAGGCTCCGCAGTGCCCAGTCGACCAGTTCGGCCCCGTCGGCGAGGGCGTGCTCGCGCAGTACCTCGGCGACCAGCCGCTGCAGGGCGGCCCGGGTGGCGTACGAGCAGTCGCGGGCGTCGACCGCGTCCTGCACGGCGGCGTCGAGGTGGGGCACCGCCGCCGGGGTCAGCAACCGGGCGGGCACCTGGACCAGTGCGGTCAGCGCCGCGCAGCGCACCGGGTCCTGCTCGTTGCGCAGCCGCGGGAGCAGTGCGAGCGCGTCCTGGACGGCGGCCCGGTCGTCGGAGGCGGCCGCGTTGGCGAGCAGGCCCGTCCAGGCGGCGGCGCGGTCGTCTGCGTCCGGGCGGGACAGGGCCGCCCGCAGCTGCGGCTGGGCCTCCTCGGTGGGCAGGTAGGCCAGGACGGGGGCGATCCGGGCCCAGGGGCGGCCCTCGGCGAGGCGTGCGGCGGCCTGCCGCCGCGCCTCGGCGTGGCGGCGGGCATGCGGGAACAGCGGTAGCAGAGCGGGCAGTTCGCCCTCCCGCGGCAGGGCGCCGTCGTACACGAGGTCGAGGAACGCGTCGCGCCGGCCCGGCGGAAGGGTGCGCAGCAGGGCGACGAAGCAGCGGGGCGCGGCCAGCCAGTGGCGGCCGAGGGCGGGCAGCGAGGGCGGGTCCGCGCGCACCAGTCGGCGCAGTGTGCCGCTCGTGGGCGGTGCGGTGTACGGCCCGAGCGCGCCGCGCCGCGGGTCGGCGAGGATGCGGACGGTGCGTTCGGCGTCCGCGGCGGCCAGTGCCGGCAGGTGGTGGCGGCGCAGCGGGAGGTCCGGGCCGAACCGTTCCAGGAGGCCGAGGACCCGTTCGGGGCGGGTTCGCGCGGCCGTGCCGAGGATGTCGGCGAGCGCGGGCCACTGACCGAGCCGCAGTGTCTCGGGGCGCTCGGCGAGCACCTGCTCCAGGTGGTCGAGGACCTCGTCGGGGAAGCGTGCGGCCAGCTGTGCGAGCGGCGCGGCGTGCGCGAGGTCGGGCAGCGCCCGGGCGACGAACGCGGGGCTGCAGGCGGAGAGCAGCCGGGCGGCCTCGGCGTCGCCCCACTCGGCGCGCAGACGGCCCACCAGCCGCTCGGCGAGCCGGTGCCGGCGGCCCTGCCGCACCACCCGGGCCAGCTGCCGGCGCAGGGCGCAGGAGGCTCCGGTGAAGGCCGCCTCGATCGCCTCGTCCGGGATGCCGTGGGTGCGGGCGGCGCGCAGGGCGTACCCGCGGACCACCGGGTCGGGGTCGGTCAGCCGCTCGGCGAGGTAGCCGGTGGCGCGGCCGGCCGACGCGGCGAGCGCGGCCAGCCGCCGGCCGTACACGCCGGAGCGTTCCAGGTCGGACAGCAGCCCGGGGAGCTCGCCGTCGGAGGCGAGCTGCCGGGCCGTGCGGGCGACGAGCTCTTGGCGCTCCGCGTGGGAGAGCGGGTCGAGGTCGGCGAGGAACTGATCGGCTTCGTGCGGCATGCGGTCAGTGTGGCTGGTCGGGGCTGGTGTCTCCCAATGGATTTCCGCTTCCGTGGTCGGACGTGGCCGCGGGGCCGGTTCGCCCGGCGGCCCGGCGGCTCGACGGCTGAACTGCCCGGCGGCTCGACGGCTGAACTGCCCGGCGGCTCGACGGGAGCCGACCGGCGGCCCTTGGATAGGGTGCGGGGATGGTCCCCGACGCTCCCCGGCTGCTGCGCGCCGACGCCGCCCGCAACGCTGAGAAGATCATCCGGGCTGCCCGGGAGGTCTTCACCGAACAGGGCCCCGAAGCCCACCTCGACGAGGTGGCGCGCCGGGCCGGTGTCGGGCCCGCGACGCTCTTCCGCCGCTTCCCCGACAAGGCCGCGCTCCTGCGGGCCGTGCTGGACCAGCGCTTCGGCGAGAACGTGCGGCCCGTCATCCAGGCCGCCGCCCACGACCCCGACCCCG
The DNA here is from genome assembly GCF_043201465.1 of Kitasatospora sp. NPDC048298. NCBI lineage: Bacteria > Bacillati > Actinomycetota > Actinomycetes > Kitasatosporales > Streptomycetaceae > Kitasatospora > Kitasatospora sp. NPDC048298. Next base: position 18,662 of record NZ_JBICYZ010000072.1, on the reverse strand, counting down.
CGTCCGGGCTGGCCCGGGTGCTGGCGGCGGCCCTGGAATCGGTGGCCGGCGACTTCAACGTCCTGGCCGCCGCCCGGGCCGCCGGCGTCCTGACCCCGGCGACCGGCGAGGAGTTCTTCGCCGCCCTCGACGACCTGCTGGCGCGCGGTCAGGGCGCGGGCGCGATCCGCGCCGACCTCGTGCCCGACGACCTGCACCGCATCGTCGTCATGCTGGTCTCGGTGCTGTGGACGATCGACCCGGGCGAGGACGGCTGGCGCCGGTACCTGGCCCTGGTCCTCGACGGCCTCTCCCCCGCCGGGGCCCGTCCGCTGCCCTGTCCCGCCCCCGCGCTGCGCCCCCGCACGCCCTGACGCCGAGGCAGGTGCCGGCCGCCCCGCCGGGCGGCCGGCACCGCCGCCGGTCAGCCCGCCGGATGCCACCGGAGCGCCGTGACCGGGCACCTGGCGGCCGCCTCGCGGGCCTGTTCCGCCGCCGGCCCGACGGGCTCGGCGGCCAGCACGACGACCTGCCCGGCCTCGTCCTGGTCGAACACCGACGGCGCGGTCACCGCACACTGCCCCGACGACACGCACCGCGAGGCGTCCGCCGTCACCCGCGCGGCCGGCCGCTCTCGCGGCTGATCCCCGTTCACCACAGGACCGGCACCTCGCCGATGCCGCCCGCCAGCCGTTCGGAGTGGTCGCGCAGGCTGCGCGCGTCCACCGCGAGCCGCAGGCCGGGGAAGCGCCGGAACAGCCCGGTCAGCGCGATCTGCATCTCGGTACGGGCCAGCGCGTTGCCGATGCAGTAGTGGCCGCCGTACCCGAAGGCGAGGTGCGCGTTGGGGGAACGCGACGGGTCGAAGGCGTCCGGCTCCTCGAACACCCGCCCGTCCCGGTTCGCGGAGTTGATCGACACCAGCACCGCCTCGCCCCGCGCGATCGCCGCCCCGCCGACGGTGACGCCCTCGCGGGCGTAGCGGGTCAGGCCCAGGGCGCCGGGCGCGGCCATCCGCAGGACCTCCTCCACCGTGGCGCGGGCCGACCCGTCGGGGTCGGCGGCGAAGCGGTCGCGGCGGCCGGTGTCGCTGAGCAGGAACAGGACCCCCAGGTCGATCCGGGTCGACGTGGTCTCGTGGCCCGCGAACAGCAGCCCCACCGCCAGGCGGGTCATCTCCTCCTCGGTGAACGAGGGGTCCTGCGCCTGCACGGCCAGGATGTCGCTGATCACGTCCTGCCCCGGGTGCCGGCGCTTCTCCTCGGCGATCGCGGCCACGTAGGCCTCGAACTCGGCCATGGCGGCGGCCCCGTCGGCGCCGCCGTACAGCGCGGCGATCCGCTCCGACCAGCCGCGCAACAGGCCCCGGTCCTCCACCGGCACGCCCAGCAGCTCGCAGATCACCATGACCGGCAGCGGGAACGACAGGTGGTCGTGCAGGTTGACGGCGCGTTGCGGATCCCGGGAACGCTCCCTCTCCATCGTGTCCAGGCAGGATGCGGCGAGTTCCGCGATCCTCTCGCCCATCCGGCGCATCCGCGGCGCGCTGAACGCGGGCGCCAGCATCCGGCGCATCCGCGTGTGCTCGCGGTCCTCCTCCTCGGGCGTGGGGGCAGGGCGGGTGTGCAGCGCCGAGGCGGAGATCCGCGGGGCGCCCTCGACGTCGGGGCGCAGCCGGGAGAACCGGGTGTCGCTCAGGATCTCCCGGGCTTCCTCGTAGCGGGTCACCAGCCAGGCCGGGTCGCCGGCGGGTGTCGTCACCCGCGTGATCGGGCCTTCCTCGCGCAGGCGCGCGAACAGCGGCGCCAGGTCCAGGGCGTTGGGGCGCTCGAAGGGTAACTGCGGTGCGGGGGCGGTCATGGTCTCTCCTCACCGGCCGAAGGGCCACAAGAGCAGCGAACGCTGAGCGGAACCGCTCTCCCCTGCGGGTCCGGGGCCAGGACGAGCGACGTGGCGATCCGGCCGACAAGTGAGAGTCAGCTCTCTCTTGGTTGGAGAGTAACACCGTCGGCACGCACAGTCAGGTGGCTCTGCCCTTCCGTCAGGTGTCGGACGTCCCAGTGGGTGATCAGGCAGGTGGCGAAGCCGGGGATGGCCTCGTGGATGTCGCCGCGTCTCCCGATCGCGCCACGAGGAAGGGCCCGGCCTCCCGAGCAGTAGGAGACCGGGTTCCTCGGCTCGGCGGGCCCTGCGGCGTCAGCGGGCGTCGCGCAGGAAGACGGACCGCTGGACGGACTGGTGGCCGTTGGACTCCGCGCTCACCCGGATGTCCACGTCGGCGCCGTACCTCGGGGCCTGCTTGAGCGTGGCACGGAAGGTGTACTCGACCGTGTTGCCGTCGCGGACGCCCGGCACGTTCGGGTCGACCGTGACCAGGCCGCAGTCGTTCTTCAGCTCGACCGGCTTCCATACGTCACCGACCAGGGCCTCCACCGTGACGTCGTCCGGGGTCAGCCACTCGGAGCTCGACACGGCCACCCGGGGGCGCAGGCCCGCGGTGCCGTCCGGTGAGGAGACCCGGAAGCTGAACGGGATCGGCCCCGTGGTGATCACGCCCTTGGCCGGCGGCATCACCGAGAGCATCTGCGGGCTGTGGCTGTCGACGACCTCGGCGTTCAGCTCGGCCTTCGCCATGTCGAGGTAGTTCTTGGAGTACGGCACGGGGGCGTCCGCCTCGATCGTGATCCGCCCCGGACGGTTGGCCAGGGACAGCCGCATCCGGTACTCGATGGTCCGGCTCTCACCGGCGGCCAGGGTGAAGGCCGCGTCGTCGGCCGTGCCCGCGTAGTCCATCCCGCCGCCCATGCTGAGGTGGTCCAACGTCTTCCAGCCCGAGGCGTCCTTGCGCTCCAGGGTGCCCTCCGCCATCGCGAGCATCATGGTGCAGGGCGCGCCCTCGTACTGCTGGGTCGCCACCACCGGGGCCACGCCGCGGGTGCCGGTGGCGTCGTTGTTCTTCCAGGTAACAGTGAAGGACACCAGGTCGTTCAGCCCGATCTGCCCGCCCTCGCTCAGACCGCCGAAGGTGATGCCGATGCCACTTCCGCCGGACTGGACGGCGGGCCTCGGCGCGGCGGGCTCGGCCGGGGCCTTCGCAGCGGGCTTCGCAGCGGCCTTGGCGGCGGGCTCGGCCGGGAGCTTGGCGGCGGGCTTCGCGGCGGCCTTGACACCGCTCTTGGCTCCCGCGGCCGCGGGGGCCTGCGCGGCCGGGGTGCCGACGGCGGGCTCGGCAGCGGGCGGGGCCGTTTCGGTGGCCGGCGCGGTCGGGGTGGCGCCCGCGTCGGGGGTGGCCGAGGGGGCGGTGGAGGGAGCGGAGGCGGCGACGGACGCCCCACCGTTGGTCGGGCCGCAGGCCGCGACACCGACGGCGGCGACGACAGCCAGCGGGGCGATCTTCGCAATGCGGGCGATAACGGACGCGTTCATGTGACAGTCCCCCCAAGGACAAAGGTGGTGGTGATGGCGATCGATGAGCAGGCGCCTGATGTCGCGCCCGGAGGAGCCGGCCCGAGCTCCCGGCTCCCCCGGCCCGCTCTCCCTGCCTCTCACCCTGATAGACGTCCATCCCGTCGGGGGGTTGCAGACGGGTTCGAAGAATTTCTCGCGCCCGGCCCGGCCCTCGGACCGAGCGCGTCCGACGCCCCGGCTCACGACCGGACAGGTGGTCGTGGTCGGGTCGTCGATCGCTCCGTGGAAGGCGTTCCACGGGCGGGGGCCGCGGACCGTGCGGGGCCCGGCCGGCGCACCGCGTCCGGCGCACCCGACGGCGGGCTCCGGGCCACCGTCGGGCGCGCGGCCGGGTGTGGTCGGCCCGTCAGCTCGTCAACTCATCAGCTCGTCGCAGTGAACAGGCTGTTGAGCTCCGGGTAGTCGATGGCCCGCCGGAGGGAGTCGTAGCCTCCGGCGCGGTGAAGTTCGAGCGCCGCCTGCCGTGCCACGGCGTAGGCGGCCTGCGCCACACCGGAGCCCAGGCTGACCCGGGCCACGCCCAGAGCGCCCAGCTCGTCCACCGGCACGGTCCCCGGCCCCGCCATGATGTTGAGGGGGACGGTCAGACCTGCGGCTAGGTCCTTGATGACTCCGGGGTCCGTGACGCCGGGGACGAAGATCCCGTCGGCGCCGGCGTCGACGTAGGAGCGCGCCCGTTCCAGCGTGTCCTGCAGCCGGGCGGCGGGGTCACCCAGCCCGAGCAGGTAGGTGTCGACGCGGGCGTTGACGAACAGGTCGACGCCCGCCCGCTGCGCCGCGCCGCGGGCGGCCGCAATCCGGTCGACGAGAGTGCTCGGCCGGCGGGTGCCGTCCTCGATGTTGACGCCCACCGCGCCCGCTTCCAGCACGCGCGTGACGGTCTCCGCGACCTCGACGGGGCTCTGCCCGTAGCCGCCCTCGATGTCGGCGGTCACCGGGACGCTGACCGCCGCCGCGATGCGGGCGATGACCTCCAGGACCAGGCTCCGGGACACTCGATCCCCGTCCGGGGAGCCGAGCGACCAGGCCACCCCGGCGCTGGTGGTGGCGACCGCAGGCGCTCCCGCAGCTTCCATGACGCGGGCGCTGGCGACGTCCCAGGCATTCGCGAGGGCGAGCGGGCGGGCAGGGGTGTGGAGGGAATGGAAGACCGATGACTTGCTCGTACTGGACATGCCCCCAAGAACACCAGCAGGTCAGATCGTTGTCCGGCGGGAAACCGACACGGACGTGCGTGGCCCGGGACCACGTCCGACCGACGGGCTCGGAACGGAACCACCACCGGGCCGATCCCGCCAGGCCGTGGCCGCCGTGGTCCTCCGGCTCCGTCAGCAGCCGGAGGACCAGGTGCCGGACCTACTCGGATTCGACCCCCCCCGGTCGACCGCGCGATGCTATTCGCCGACCCGCAACTCACCTGACTGCTGCAACCGAAGCCGGTACAGCGTCCACGCGGGCGGTCCGACAGGGCGCAGCGACCGAAGCACCCGACTCGCCCGGCGGATTGCGACGCCTCCTCGCTGCCGCGACAGTTCACGATCCGGCTGGACCCGCGGGCGAATCCGCACCTTCGTCTCCTCGTTGATCTCCGTGCCGGCCACTGCGTTCAACGAGAGAGCACTTCAATCACCGAGAGGTCGAGCTCGGCGCACCATTCCGGCCGACTCGGCGGGTCGAACCACTCACTGCACAGCCGCTCGGACGTATACGAGTCCAGCAACGTACGCCGTTCGAACTCCGCCTCGAGCTTGGCCACGATCCGACCGCGTCAGTAGCACTCTCAGTGTCAGAGGTGCGCAGTACGGTCCTGCCATGGCAGCCAAAATCGATCTGACCCTCGAATGCGCGAACGCACAGCTCCTCGCGGATTTCTGGAAGACGGCACTGGGCTATGTCGACGAGCCGCCGCCTGCTCCCTTCAAGACCCGCGAGGAGTGGCTCGCGCAGTTCGACCTGCCGGAGGGCGGCTCTGAGGACGACGGGGCGTGGCTCTGCGATCCCGATGGCGTCGGCCCCCGCCTCTCCATCCTCAAGGTTTCTGAACCGAAGACGGCGAAGAACCGGCTTCATATCGACGTTCGGGTACCGGGCCACGGCAGTCCCGAGGGGCCCGACTTCCTGCGGTACCGGCCGACCGGGCCGGGCGCCGGCACCGGCGCCGGCACCGGGGGCCGACGGCAGTGACGGAGCTCAGGACTCGGCTTCCAACGCCCGGAGTCGGGCCTCGGCGTCGGCGACGACCCGTCCCGACTCCTCCGTCAGTCGTCCGTCCGCGTCGGTGATCGGGCAGTTCATGACCCTGACGGCGAGTCCGTCGAGGTCGAGCATCGCCGCCACCTCCGCGCGCCGACGGGAGTCGTATCGGGCGAAGTCGTCGCACTCCTCGACCAGTGCGGTGAACGACGGGAGCCGCCTGACCAGCTCGGCCCTCAGGTTCTGCAGGACGAACTGCATGTCCTTGCCGCGCTCGTACAGCGCGGGCGCCTCGTCCTGCCTCGTCCTCGCCTTCGCCTCGCGGCGGTCCAGGTCTCGCGCCTTCCTCCGCCGGGCGTCTTCGAACGCCTGGCTCTGCAACCTCGCGACAACCTCCCGCGTGAGGTCGGCCGAGGTTTTTCCGATCTCGGTCAGGACCCTTTGCCCGGCCGCCTTCCCGCCTCCGCCCGCGACAACGCGACCGAACCACGCTTCAACGGCGTTGCGTTCCGCCGCCCCGTACAGCGTCCTGATCGCCGTGCCGGTGGAGGCGGACCCGAAGGCTCGCACCGCGCCATAGGAGCCTGCCTTGACCGCGTGACCGACGACGAGCGGAACGACGACCTGGAGCGCGCCGCCTGCCAGAAGGACGACGACGGGAGGCACGGTGATCCTGCGCAGCCGCGGAGGTTCGACGCCCGCCTCACCGCCGACGGCCAGCCTCTCGATCGTGGCCGGTTCGACCGGATCGATCTGCTTGAGGCGATGGAAGACGTCACGGAAGGGGACGAGGGCCTCGTCGTGGAGACGCCGCCGCGCCTCCTGCACGGCAGCGTTGTCCCTGGCGGCCCGCCGGTCGAGTTCCTCCTCGCGCTCGAGCAATCGCTTGTGCCTCTGCCGGTTCGTGTTCACGAGCCTGACGCTGTCGACCACGTCGATGGCCACGGTGCCCCCTGATCCTCGGTGCGGAGATCGTAGGGCCGCAGCAGGCCGCTTCGCCGCATTGTGATTGGCCCTGATCGAAGGTGTGCGGGACGGGTTCAGGGCTGCTCCTTCGTGTTCCCTACCAGTACGTGGCCGGTCCCGAGAGGACCCAGCCGGCGTCGGTGGGCTTGACCCAGAAGCCCAGGGCCACCTCGATCAGCTGCGCCCGGTAGGTGATCTCGACGTTGACATGGCTTCCGGTGTCGCCCCAGTGGAAGTCCGCGAGATCGAGTTCGCCGAGCCAGGACAGGTCCTGCTCCCACTCGGCGGCAGCGGCGCTGCCGCCCGCCTCGCCCGCGTCGGCGCTCGCCTCGACGGAGCCGGTCCACAGCGATCTGAGCACATGCGGGACCGAGTAGTGATCGATGAGCTTCTCGGCCTCAGGGATCCTCCCGGCTCGGAGGAGGCTGAAGTAGCGGCGAACGACCGCTTCGACGTCGGTCCTGGCAGGGCGTTCCGTCCAGATCTCCACCGCGGGATCATACGAGCGCGGTGACGTCACCGAGCAGTGTTGCCCCGAACCTCGCGGGCAGTGGGTGCGTGGCGCTCGCGTCGCGGGCAGGCAGCGCGGGCGGGGCGGCGTGTGAGCGCAGCTCCGCCTGTCAGACGCGGGAGGAGACGGGCCGTCGCGATGGGGAGGCGACGGCCCGGGGGGCAGGCCCGGGACCTCGAGCGGTTCGGGTGGGGCCGAGGCCCTCGTGGACGGCGGTCATGACCCGCTCCGGTGCGTCGGACGCGGTGAGGTCGGCGGCGGCGCGGCGGTGGGCGAGCGGCTCCGCACTCGTGGGTGTCGCGATCGGTCCCGGCGGCACCGCGACCGGCGCGCCCACGGGAGCACGTCAGCCTGCGGCGTCGCTCGCGTCGTGGAAGCGCACCGGCAGGCTCGTCAGTCCCCTCAGCATGGTGCTCGGCCGCCGGACGAGGCCTGCCGGGTCGGCGTCGAGGGCGAGGCGAGGGCGACGCCCGATCAGGGTGCGCAGGGCGATGGCGGCTTCGACCCGGGCGAGGGGGGCGCCGAGGCAGTGGTGGATGCCATGGCCGAACGCGAGGTGGCCGGCGGGCTTGCGGTGGATGTCGAACCTGTCCGGGTCGGGGAAGTGGCGCGGGTCGCGTGAGGCCGCGGCCAGGGAGACGAGGACGCTGTCGCCTGCCGGGATGGTGGTGTCGCCGATCCGTACCGGTTCGGTGGCGTAGCGGAAGGCCGCGGACTCCACCGGGCCGTCGTGCCGGAGGGTCTCCTCGATCGCGCTGTCGACGAGGCCGGGATCGGCGCGCAGGGCGGCGAGCTGCTCGGGGTGGGCGAGCAGGGAGAGGACCGTCCCCGAGATGAGGTTCGCGGTGGTCTCGTGCCCCGCGACGAGGAGGAGGAAGGCCATTCCGAGCAGTTCCTCGGCGGAGAGCCCGTCGGCGGTCGGGGTGACGAGCGCGCTGAGCAGGTCCTGGCGCGGGCTGGTCCGGCGTTCCTCGATGAGGGCCGTGAGGTGGCCGGTCATGGCGCCGGCCGCCGCACCGGCGGCCTGTGGGGAGCTGGGCGCGACCAGTTCGGTGGACCAGGCGTGGAAGTCGGCGCGGTCCGCCGCCGGTACGCCGAGCAGTTCGCAGATGACGGTCATCGGCAGCGGCAGGGCGTAGGAGGCGACGAGGTCGACGGAACCCGCGTCGGACAGGGCGTCGAGCAGGCTGTCGGCGATCTCCTGAACGCGGGGGCGCAGCGCCCGGATCCGACCGGCGGTGAACTTGCCGGCGACCAGTTCGCGGAGCCGGGTGTGCTGGGGTGGGTCGCTCTGGAGCATGTTGACCCCAAGGGCGTGGCCGCCGTCGTCGGTCCATGCGGAGGAGTGCCGGATGTCGTTGCTCAGCCGGGGATCGGTGAGGGCGGTGCGGGCCTCGTCACGGGTGACGACGAGCCATGCTTCGCCGGATCCCGGGACGAGTACCCGGTGGACCGGCCCTTTCTCGCGCAGTGCCGCGTAGGCGGGGTACGGGTCGATGGTGACGTCGAGGCCCGCGGGAGACAGTTCCTGAAGCGTCGGAGCCGGCATGTTCTTTCCCCCCTGGAAAACGGGGAGCAATCCCCGGTGATGGCCCGACCCTACCAAACCGGGGACGCTTCCCCACTTTGGCCGTGCCGCCGGGCTCGCCGACCAGGGCGTGGTGCGCTCGGGCGTCCGCCTCCCCTCCGACGCCGCCGTGGAAGTGGCTGTCGGTCACCACATGGAAAGGCAAGCCCCGGATCCCGTCCTCGGCAGCGGTCGCGGCGAAGCGACGACACTCCCCCGCGGCTGCTCCTGCCGCGCCGGCCGCGGGACGGTGCGGCAGGAGCAGCGGATACCTAGGAGAGGAACCTCAGAGAGGACACCTTGTCGTTCCAGGAACCGGCGAGGTTTCCGGAGCCCTGCGACCGGATCGACAACTGGCCGCCTCCGTAGTCCGCGTTCTCGTGGAGCACCACCGGCTGGCTGGTGTTGTCGTAGTAGGAACTGGCCTTGTCGTTGAATCCATAGGTGCCCAGCGAGGACACGCTCGAGCGGGTGACCAGGATCTGGGCGCTGCCGCCCGCGTTGTAGCCGTCGTTCTCGTAGAGGCAGAACCGGCCCGTCGGACAGCCGCTCCTGCCCTGCCCGGACGTGAGGTAGGTGTCCGCGGCCCGGTCCTGCGACCGCACCGTCGGGGCGGCGTGCGCCGGCACCAACAGCAGTCCGGTTGCCAGGGCCGCCACACCGGCGGCGAGTCGTGCTCGCGTCTTCATGGGGACTCCTCGAAGCTCGTGGCTCGTACACGGATCGTGCGCAGTGAATATTGCCGCTTCGCCGGCGAACCATGAGCTGATGTCACCTGGACAGCGCAGGCTGCCGGACATCCGTGCGATGCCGCCCCGCACGGACACCGACCCGCCACCTCCCGGGACAGCCCGGCCACAACGACCGACGCGACCGAGGCGCGCCTGGCGCAGGGCCGCGCGACCGAACCCTCCGAGCACATCCTCGACGCACTCGCCCGGATCCGCGCGCCACCCCGTCGACGCCCTGTGCCCCTGTCAGGAGGCCTTCGGCAGCCGGATCACCGCCGAACCGCGCGCCAGGTCCACCCCGGTGCGATTCGGCGGAGCGCCGTCCTCGTCCTCGTCGCGCAGCATCAACGCCGACTGCCGCTCCTTGAGTTCGTGCTGCTTGCCTGCCGAGAAGCTGGCGTGCAACTGCTCGAAGCCGGTCGCGGAGACCTGCCCCTGCCGGGCGCCGGTCCGCCAGGGCAGCAACCCGGCCCGGCCGGCCCGCAACAGCACCTGGTCGACCAGCGCGAGCGCGGTGAGCAGCAGCACCAGCCCCGGCAGCGTCATGAAGATGAGAAACCCCATCCGGCCAGTATCGTCGGCCGATCCACGGTCGCACAGAGGCCGGCCCGCGCGGCCTTCGGGCGGAGCGGGATCCCGCAGCACGCCCCGCCATCATGACGAACCGTCAATCCAACCTCCCTGTAGGGCCGGGGCGAGGCAGGCGCAGGGTGCGCGGTGTGAACGAACTGATCTTCCGGGGAAAGACAGGTTCGGCCCCGACGCGGCCGATGTCGCGCTCCTGCTCGTGGTCGTCACGGCCGAACTCCTCGCCGACCGCATGAAGTTCCACTTCGGCCCCGGCCCCATGATCCTGGTCGTCGGCGGGACGGTGCTGCTGGTCGCCGCGAGTCGCCTCATCGTCATGCGGTACCTGGTCCGGGTCGACGCCGACGGGGTCACCATCAGTTGGGGGCTCGGCCGTGGCCGCACGTACTCCTGGCAAGAGATCTCCTGGATCGACGCGTCGGAGATCCAGGGCCGCGGCACGACCACACGCGTGGCGCGGATCCACACCACCGACGGCCGGCGCCACTGGCTTTCGACGCTGGTGACCAGCGGCTTCAACCCGTTGGAGGACTTCGACGGCGACTTCCGGCGGGTCGTCGGCCGGTGGAAGCACAGCACCAGTGCGAGCCGGCGCGTCCGGCCGGAGAAGCAGTTCCGGGACCGGATCACCCCCACGAAGTTCGCCGTGGTGGGCACCGTGGTCTTCGCCGTCGTCCTCTTCGTCGTCACCGTGGTGCTGTAGCTGTAGCTGTAGCTGTGGTCGGCTGGACGCGTCGGCCCGGATCCGGCGGCGGGCGTGTGCCGGTATCGGCCTCGGCGGCGGACCCGGCGGTCGTCCAGCCGTGCTCGACACGTGTCCGTCGCCGGCGCCCGAGGATGTCGTTCGAGAGGATGTACCGGTGGCGAACCTGACCCGGATCTGGACGACGACCCGCACCAACTTCCGCGCGGCCGACCCGGTCGAGCGGTGGACCGCGCGAGCGGCCTGGGCGGTGTTGACCGCGACGGCCTGGCTTGCGGTGATGTTCACGACAGTCTGGGGGGCCATGGTCGCCGGGGTTCCCACCGGCATCGTCGGGTGGCCGGCGATCGTCCTCTCGCTCGCGGTCCCCGCCGTCTCGTTCGTCGCCGTCACCTCCGAACCCGGTGGGCGCCCTGGTGCGCCGGCGTTGACGGTTCTCCTCCTGGCGGCGGCCGCCGTGCTGCTCATCGCCCTCATCTGAGTCGTGACGCAAGGCGACGGCGGTCCGCTTGCACGCCGACCTCGGCGACGGACGACTGGCGTTCACCGCGGGGGCGGCCTGGCTGGTACCGAAGTCGCCGTCGCGGCAGTGCTGTTGGAGGCATCGCACGATTCGGACCGAGGGTGACCCCGGGTCCGGGCGGGCGCGCCGCGCGCCGTAACGGCCGGCGGGCCGCCGTCGGCCGGGGGGCCGGCCACCGAATCCGAACGGGGGGTTACCCCCAGCGAAGACGGCGGTCCTCCCCAGCGCGCCGCGGGCCCGCCGACACGAGGATCGACTCACCGGACGCCGAGGTCGTCGGCGTACCGCCTAAGTGAGGAGTGATCGGAATGATGACGGACGACAAGCGGATCGGACGGCGGGGACTGCTGACGGCGGCGGTGGCCACCGCGGCGCTGCTGGTCCCGGTGGCGGCGGTCGCCGCGCCGGTGGACCCCAACGCCACCGGCGCGGCCACGGACCCGGGGACGGTGCAGCGCTCCGCCGTGGTGCGCGCGCTGGACAGCGTCGCCCGGCCGCTGCGGACGACGGAACCCGGCGGCCGTACCACCGACCTGCGTGCCCTGGGCTCGATGATCGGCGACGCCGAGGTGGTCGGCCTCGGCGAGGCCACCCACGGCTCGCACGAGTTCTTCGCGATGAAGCAGCGGGTGTTCCGCTACCTCGTCGAGGAGAAGGGCTTCACCACCTTCGCCCTGGAGACGAGTTGGAGCAGCGGCCTGCAGATCGACGAGTACGTCCAGGGCGGTCCGGGTGACGCGCGGCAGGTCGTCAAGGACGCCCTGGGCGAAAGCCCGTGGGAGCGTGAGGAGTTCGCCGACCTGATCGCCTGGATGCGGGCCCACAACCGAAGCCACCCGGAGCACCCGGTCCACTTCGTCGGTGACGACCTCGGCCTCCCGAGGCTCGGCGACCGGATGTTCGAGCGGGTCACCTCCTATGTGCGCGGGGCCCGCCCCGACGTCCTCCCGCAGCTCGACGAGCTCTACGCGGGCCTGCGGCCGTTCGACGACGCGTTCGCCTACCTGCAGAAGCCGCCCGCCGAGCGCCGCGACAACGCCGCCAAGGCACAACGGGCGCTCGACCTTGTCACCGCGAGCGGTACCGGCGCCTCCGACGGCGACGCCCACGCGTGGGCGGTTCAGCACGCCCGGAACATCGCCGAGACCTTCGCCTTCGCCGCCCTGGACCTCGCCGACCCGGCCTCCGTCTCCGCCTCCGAGCAGCTGCGCGACCGGGCCATGGCGGACAACACCGCGTGGTGGCAGCGCCGCACCGGCGGCAAGGTGCTGCTGTCGGCGCACAACGGGCACACCGGCTACCTGGCCACCGACACCTTCCTGTACCCCCGGCCGCAGGGCTCCCAGCTGCGCGACACCTACGGCCGCGGCTACGTGGCCATCGGCTTCACCTTCGACAGCGGCTCCTTCCTCACCAACGACGAGGCGCTGACCCGCGACTGGAAGACCGTCACCGTCCCGGCGGCCACGCCGGACATGAACGAGTACACCCTCGACCAGGTCCGCTACCGGGACTACTACGTCGACCTGCGCACCGCACCCCGGGCGGCCCGCGACTGGCTGGACGTCAGCCGCCCCACCTACGACGCGGGCTCGGTCTACGTCAGCGACCCGATGCCGCGGCTCGCGATCGGCCGGGCCTACGACGTCCTCATCCACCTGAACCAGGTCACCCAGGCACGCAAGCTCTGATCGCGCGCCCATGCCGCCGCCGGGGCAGGCGGCGGGTGCGGAAGACCGGGGTTCGGCGCGGCGATGAGTTTTTCGGCCCCCGCGGGTCTACAACCTCGACGGGAACGACCACCTCATCGGGAGACAGACATGGGCCTCATCCACATCGAACTGTTCGCGACCCTCGACCTCGTCGGGCAGGCGCCCGGCGGGCCCGACGAGGACCCGGTGGGGTTCCCGTTCGGCGGCTGGCAGGCACCCCTGCTGAGCGAGGTCACCGGGGCGCAGATCCTTTCCGCGTACGAGGGCACGGACGCCCTGCTGCTCGGCCGGCGGACGTACGACATCTTCGCCTCCTACTGGCCGCACCAGAAGGACGGCGAGATCGCCGAACTCTTCAACCGCGTCCCGAAGTACGTGGCCTCCCACAGCACGCCCGACCTCCCGTGGGCGGGATCCACCCTGCTGGGACCGGATCTGGCCGCCGCGGTGCGCGAGGTCCGCGACCGGCACGAGCACGTGAAGGTCGTCGGGAGCCTGGACCTGGTGCAGACCCTCCTGCGGGAGAAGCTCTTCGACCGGCTCGACCTGTGGGTGCACCCGATCACGCTCGGCGTCGGGAAGAAGGTGTTCGACGGCGGCGCGGTGCCCACGAACCTCACGCTCCTCGAACCGCCGGTGGCCGCTCCGCAGGGCACCGTCTTCCTGCGCTACGGGCTCGCGGACGGCACGCCCAGGACGGGCGACATGAGCGCCCCCGACCGCGGTCTCGGGCACGACGACGGCCGCTGATCCGCTGACCGCCGTCACCCGGCGATGAGGAAGTCGTCCTGGTCTCGCACGCGCCCATCGCTGACCCTCCCGCTGCGGGAGGGTGACCGCACCCACCCGCGGGCTGCCGGCAGCGGGCCGGCGGCCCCGCCACCCTGACCCGTTGAGGCCGGGGCATGGGACTTCGGCACGACGTCAGCGCGGAGGCGTACGCCGCAGGTTGGATCTCGAGCCCATCCCCGCGCCGTACCTGGCGCGGGTGCGGCGGAACGGAGACTGGAGGCAATTCCGAGGTACCGATTCTGCACAGAGGACTGACATGGTTCTGCGAGACGGACGGACGATTTCCGTGCTGACGGTCGGCGCGGTGACGACCGTGTTGACGGCGCTCACCCCCGTGACGGCGTTCGCGGCGGGCGATCCGCTCCAGCGCTACGCACAGCAGCAACTCCGTTGGGAGCGTTGCGATGTGGACCACCCGGCGACGTTCGAGTGCGCGAAGGTCAAGGTGCCGCTGGACTACCGCGACCCCGGCGGCCGGACGATCGACATCGCGATCTCGCGGGTCAGGGCGGGCAGCGCGAGGCAGCGGCACGGCGTGCTGCTGATCAACCCCGGGGGACCGGGCGGCCCGGGGCTGACCATGCCCGTCGAGATGGAGCCGCTGCTGCCGGCGGAGGTACGGGACAGGTTCGACCTGATCGGGTTCGACCCGCGCGGAGTCGGGCAGAGCTCGCCGATCGGCTGCGACCTGACGCCCGACCAGCGGACCTTCCAACACCCGTACGTCCCGGGGACGTTCGCTAAGGACGTGGCCTGGGCCCGGACGGTGGCCGACAAGTGCTGGGCCAAGGCGGGGGACGTGCTGCCGCACATCACCACCCGCAACACGGCGCGGGACATGGACGTCGTCCGGGCGGCGCTGGGCGAGCGGAGGATCTCCTACTTCGGGCACTCGTACGGCACCTACCTGGGCGCCGTCTACACGCAGATGTTCCCCCAGCGCTCGGACCGGTTCGTGCTCGACAGCGCGCTCGACCCGGCGCTCGCGTGGCGGGGGACGCTCCGGGAGGCGGCGCCGGGGGCCGAACTGGCCTTCACCCGATGGACCGAGTGGGCCGCCGCCCGCGACGCCGACTACGGGCTGGGTGCCACCGCGGCGGAGGTCCGCAGGACGTACTGGGACCTGGTCGCCCACGCCGACCGCACGCCCGTCCCGACGGAGAACGGGGCGCTCGACGGCGACGCCATCCGCACCGGGTACGCCGCGTTCGTCCACGTCGAGGCCGTCACCCCCTGGATCGTCGCACTGAAGGCCGCCGCCGCGGGCGGGCCCGCCGCACCGGCGGTGCCGTCGGTCGTCCCGACGGACAACACGACCGCCGCCGTCTGGGCCGTGTTCTGCGGCGACTCCCGCAACTGGCCGCGCGACCCCGAGCAGTACCGCCGGGACGCGGTCCGCGACCGGGCCGCGTACCCGCTGGCCGGGGACCTGGGGGCCAACATCCAGCCGTGCGCGTTCTGGAAGTCGGCGGGCGAGCCGGCCACCGTGGTGAACAACGACGTCAACGCGCTCATCGTGCAGAACCAGTGGGACCCGCAGGCGACGCCGGCCATGGCCCAGGGCATGCGGCGGGCACTGCACGGCGCGCGGATGGTCACGGTGGCCGGCGGCGAGGGCCACGGCGTGGTGGTGGCCGGCCCGTCCTGCGCGGACGGCAGCGTCACCCGCTACCTGACCACGGGCCGACTGCCCGCCAAGGACCTGACCTGCGGCGGTTAGGCCGCTTCCGCCGGGCGGCGCGCGTCCCCGCGACCGGGGCCGGGGCGGGGCGGGGCGCGGGAACCGGTCGGCCGACCGCACGGGCCGGGGCGCTCAGCTCATCCGGAAGACCGGTCCGCGCGGCGTGAACGGCAGCGCGGCGCCGCGCGGGACGAGGAAGGCGTGCTCACGACGCAGCCGCAGCACGTCGCACTCGCCGTCGGTGATCACCAGGACGGGTGCCCCGGGCGGGAAGTCCTCGGCCCGTTCCAGCAGGTCGATGCCCGGCTGGAGGACGGTGCCGCCGCGTCCGTGCACCCGCAGGCGCCCGGCGATCTCCTCGACCGGGAGGTACCCGGCGTCGTGCGGGGCGGCGTCGCAGTGCACCACCCGGGCGGCCGGGACGTCCCGGGCGGCCGCGTAGGAGGCGATCGCGCCGAGCGCCTTGCCGAGCAGTGTCCGGTCCATCGAGCCCGAGGTGTCCAGGACGACCCCGAAGGTGCAGCGCGGCACCTCCTCCTCGGGGTGGTGGCGGCCAGCCCGGGGGATGTCCGGGGTGGCGGACTGCCGACGGGCGGGGCGGGCGTAGCTGCGCACCGGTTCCGGCCTCGGCACGAACTCGTCGAACCAGCGGGCCAGTCGGGCGTCCCAGGGCAGCGGCGGGTGGGCGAGCGCACGGATCTCCTCGACCAGCCCGGCCGGCAGCAGGCCGCGTCCGCGCCGGTGCAGTTCGAAGCCCTGCTGGAGGCCACGCCGGTAGAAGTCGTCGAGGTCCACGTAGTCCCGGGGCGGCCCGAGCGGCTCGCCGAGGACGTCCGGGCGGTTCTTCCCGGCCAGGGTGGCGAGCCGGCGGATCCGGCGCTGGTCGCGGGCGATCCGGTCGTACACCTCCTCGGCCGACAGGCCCTTCAGCCGCGGGTCGTGCAGCAGCCCGTCGGGCATCTCGCCGACACCCATCTCCAGCAGCCAGCCGTTGATGACGTAGTCGGCGGCGACGTTGAACAGGAACGGGTCCCGTCCGCCGCGGCGCTCGCCGTGCCGCAGGGCGGCGTGCAGGATCTCGTGGCCGAGGATGAACCGCCACTCCTCGTCGGTGTGGTGGCGCAGCGGGTTGACGTAGATCTCGGCGGCCTCGGCGTTGACGGCGGCGACGGCGATGTCGTGGGCGCGGGCGAGTTCGGCGTCGGCGACGACGGTGAGGCCGGCCGCGATGCCGCCGAGCAGGGGGTACGAGGAGACGAACCAGTTGAGTGCCCGGTTCCAGGACCGCTCGGGCAGGCGTTCGCCGGTCTCGGCGTCGATCCGGCCGCCGGCCCGGTCCATCGCGGCGGACATGGTGCGGGTGAGTGCGGCCGCGAACGCCGTCGGCCAGTCCTCGCGGGCCTGGCCGTGGCCGCGCCACTCGACGAGCAGCTGGTCGCGTTCGGCGGTGCCGGCCGTCCCGGCGGTGGTGGGCGGCAGGCCGTCGCGGCGCCAGCGGGCGGCCAGTTCCTCCTCGTCGCCGCCCGGGTACTCCTGCGGGAGGGCGACCGGGGCGCGGCCGACCGGGAAGGTGGCGAGGAAGCGGTTGACCACCGCGCAGCGGGCGGCGGCCAGGTGGGCGTCGGGCTGGATCCGGGTGCCGCGGGCGCCCGGGAGGTGGCCGAAGCCCAGGTGCAGCAGGCAGTGCGCCAGCACCCAGGCCCACTCCTCGGGTTCGGCCCGGCGGCGCGGATTGACGTGCAGGGTGCCGTTGGAGTCGGCCACCGCCCAGCCGTCCGGCGGGGCCACGGTGCAGTCCTCACTACGGCAGACGTCGGCGCGCAGGGCGGCGAGGGCCGGGTTGCGGCGCAGCACGTGGAGGCCCTCGGCGAAGGCCTCCGCACCCGGATCCGGCTTCTTCCGCTCGGCCGGGGCGTGCTTCACCGGCGGGCCTCGACCAGGCGGGGCATGTCCCGGGCGGCCTCGATCAGGAACCAGGAGGGCAGCACCGGGTTGCCGTCCTGGCCGTCGGCTATCACCGTCTGGGCGACCTCCACCGAGATCTCGGCCAGCTGCACCAGCAGCGACTTGGCCCGGAAGGCGGTCTGCCGCTGCGCCCCGGAGGCGTGCTCCTTGCGGGCGGGCAGTTCCTTGACGAGCCGGCCGCGGAAAGCGTCGGCCAGGTAGTAGAGCAGGTCGCGGTCCTCCAGCCGGTGCGGCCAACGGGCGTCGCCCTTGAGGATCGCCTCCAGGCCGTAGGAGTTGCGGACGATCTTCGCGTAGCCGCAGAAGGCGACCGCGTGCTGTGCGGTGAGCAGCCCGTGGGCGACGACCTTGAGCGTCCCCTCGTCCAGGGTGGGGCCGAAGGATTGCAGCGCGTCGGAGAGCATGTGCCAGGCCCGCGGCGTGGAGAACGGCTCCTCGGTCTTGGGCGGGGCGGACCACAGGTGGTCGGGTCGGTCGGTGAGGTGGTCGACGATCCAGGGGTGGATGCCGGCCCCGGCCGCCCAGCGCAGCCAGTCCTCGGCGCTGGCCCGGAGATGGACGTGGACCATGCGGTTGACCAGCGCGGATGCCATCGGACGGGCGAGCGCGCCGTCGGTGGCGCGGTTCCCTGCGCCGATCACGATCGAGCCGGGCGGCAGCTCGTACGAGCCGATCCGGCGGTCCAGGATCAGCGAGTAGAAGGCCTTCTGGACGTCCGGCGAGGCCGCGTTGAGTTCGTCCAGGAACAGGCAGTACGGCTCGTCGCGGGCGATCTGCTCGGGCGGGCAGAACCGGGAGCGGCCCTCGGGAGTGAGCTGCGGGACACCGATCAGGTCCTCCGGGGCGAGCTGGGTGCCGACCAGGCTCACGCACTCCAGGCCGAGCGACTCGGCGAACGCCCTGACCAGGGAGGACTTCCCGATCCCGGGGGCGCCCCAGAGGAACACCGGGCGGACGGTGGCCAGGCCGAGCAGCAGCTCGGGGATCTGGGCGGGCGAGACGCTGACTGCTCCCTGCACGGGGCTCCTTCGCGGCGACGGTGCGTGACCGGCCCAGTGTGCGGCGCGCCCTGGCCGGGCGCACCCGGTTTTTCCGGGAGTACGGCGGACGCGGTGCCCGGCGGTCCCACCGGCCGCCCCGGGGACGGGGTGAGGGCCCGTGCTGCGCGGTTGCGCGGCGCGGGCCCTCGTGGGTCACTCCGGTGGTCCCTGTCCGGCTCCCGGGGTGTGGGGGAGGCCGATGGGTCGGCTTAGTACCAGTGGTGGGACTGCCAGAAGTTCCAG
>NZ_JBICYZ010000071.1:0-50008 GCF_043201465.1 Kitasatospora sp. NPDC048298 | reverse complement strand
CGGGGTGCGGGCGGGGGGGTGTGCTCCCGGGGGTCCCTCTGTGGGGGGGGTTGGCGGGGGGGGGTGGGGGGGGGGGGGCGCCGGGGCGCCGCCGGGGCGCCCCGCTTCGCGAACCCGACGCTTCGCGCGTCTCGACCGTTGCGCCTCAGCGCTTCGCGCGTCTCGGCACTTCGCGGACCTCAGTGCACGACCGGCAGTTCCAGCACCGACCCCCGGTCCCCGCCCCAGCCGATCCGGTAGTCCGCCCGCCCGTCGGCCGGCAGCAGCTGGAAGGAGTCCGGGTTGGCGGCGGCGACGGTGAGCCTGATCCGCTCGCCGGAGCGGAACAGCGCCGAGACGGGCTGGAGGTCGATGGTGACGCGCTGGGCGCTCCCCTGCGGGAAGTCCTCGGCGTCCTCGGCCGCGTAGCTGCGCGGCGTGCGCAGCCGGCGCCAGTCCGGGTTGTCCGAGCGGTCGGCCACCGCCCTGTCCTCCAGGGCGAGTTGGCCTTCCGTCAGGTACGTGACCCGGCCGTCCGGCGCGACGTCCTCCAGGTAGACGTGCAGGGCGCCACGTGCCGAGCCCGCCAGTCCGGTGACGTCGAGGGTGACCTTGCCGTTGCCGGTGACCCTGGTGTCGGCGGTCAGCGGCGCCGTGGTGTAGCCGAGCAGCTTGGCGTCGACGGCGGCACGGTCGGGGTAACTGACCTCGTCGCCGCTGAGGTTGGTGTTCCAGCGGTCCAGCGGGCCGGTGCCGGCGGTCGGGTCGAGGTGCAGCGGGTCAAAGCCGCGGCGGTGGTCGTCGGCCCGGCCGGCGAGCGTGCCGCCCGCGCCGAGGTGGAACCGCTGGGTGCGGGTGCCTGGCACCGGCCAGCGGGTGGTGGTGCGCCAGACGCCCTCGTTGAAGGTGTAGTAGTGCACCTGTCGGCGGCCGTCGGGGCGGGCGTCGCCGCGCACGTAGCGGTCGAAGAAGTCGAACACGCGCCGGTCGTTCTCGTCGTGTTCCCGCTCGGTGAGCGGGCGGGCGGGCTGGAACGGGTCGGCGAGCCACCCGGCGCCGTGGTTCCACGGGCCGATCCAGACGTCCTGGGTGTTGGACAGACCGGTGAACTGGGAGAGCGTCCCGTTGGCGGTGCCGGCGTCGAGCCAGCCGGCCCGGGTCAGGACGGGCACCCGGCCGTCCTCGATCGCCTCGGTCCGTTCGCCGACGCTGCCGACCGTCCAGCTCTTCGGTCCGTCCCGGTAGTCGCGGTGGACGCCGGTGTGCGCCATCTCGACGAGGTTGGCGTTGTCCGCGTGCTCGGCGCGGGCGGCGGCGAGCAGGGCCGGCCCGTCGGGGCCGTCGACCGGCCGGGGCTGGAGCCCGGTGAGGCCGACGTCGGCGCAGAGCTTCCGGGTCCGCTCGTCGGTCTCGCAGGTGGTGCCGCCGGCCTGGTCGAGGACGCGCAGCAGCAGCGCGTACTGGGCGATGCGCGGTTCGATGAGCACGCCGCCGGGGCGGACCAGGTCCTCGTACGGGTCGAAGTCGTAGGAGATCGGGGCGGCGGCGGTGATGTGGTGGTTGCCGAGGGCGGTGGCGAGCATCGCGGTGTCGCCGCCGTAGGAGATGCCGGTGGTACCGACCCGGCCGTTGGACCAGGGCTGGGAGGCGATCCAGTCGCCGAGCGGGCCGCTGTCGGCGGTCAGGTCGGCGCCGAGTTCGGAGGTGAGGGTGCCGAAGGAGGCCCCGGTGCCGCGCAGGTCGGCGGTCACGAAGGCGTAGCCGCGGGCGGTCCACCGCTGTGCCTCGCCGCTGACGCCGTCGCTCTGACCGGCGCGGACCTTCGCCCGCCAGTAGCGGTTGGTGACCAGCACGGTGGGCAGTCGGGCGCCGGCCCGGGTGCCCTCGGGGAGGTGGACGTCGACGGCGAGGCGGACCCCGTCCGGCATCGCCACGTAGAGCGACCGCCGCGGTGGCTCGGCGGGGCCGGCGGGCGTGGCGGCGGCCGCCGGGGCGACCGAGAGTCCGAGCACGGCGGCGGCCGCGAGCAGCGCCGCCGGCGGGCGGCGCGGCAGCCCCCGCCTCATCGGACGGTCGCCTTCCAGGGGCCTTCCTCCGGGCGTGCCTCGCGGTCCGTGCCGGGCCAGGGCGGCATGGTGACGGCGGTGATCCGCAGCGGCCCGTCGGAGTCCTCGTCCGCCCGGAACTGGAACGCGGTGCCCAGCGGTATCGACACCGCCGTTCCGGGCGCGAGCCGTACGGTCTCCTCGCGCCCGCCCTGGCGGCGCCACAGCTCGCCGCTGCCCGCGGTGACCTGCCACAGCTCCTGCACCGTGGCGTGCGACACCGCGTGGGTCACCTGGCCGGGGGTGAGCGTGAAGACCGCGAGGCTCCCGGATCCCTCCAGCACCAGCAGCGGGCGCACCTCGGCCCCGTCCGGGGCGGTCACCACCTCGGCGTCCCCCACGTCCGCGGTGCCGAAGGGCTGGTGCCCTGTGTGATGTCCCATGTGACGACCTGGCCTCTCATCCGAGTGAGTAGCGTGGTCTCGTCCCCCACCGTCGATGGGATCACGGGCCCCCGGCCGTCCGCCAGGGCGCGGCTACCCTGAGACGACCCCGATCCGGCCCCGGCCCTCCCCGGACTCCTGGCCTCCTCCCGTGGTCGGATCGGCTCCGAAGTCGCGCACCGCCTCGGTGACGATCGCCTCCAGGCGGGCGTGGTGGGCGCCGCGCCAGTAGGCCTGTCCGCAGTCGGCGCACTGGGCGAAGACGTCGTAGGAGCGCTCGGTGCCGTCCCGCAGTTGCTCGCGCACCGAGGTCTTGGTGGCCGGGTGCAGCGTGCCGTTGCAGGCGGTGCAGCGGCTCCAGGGGGCGAGCGGAGGCGCGAAGCGGGAGAGCACGTCGCGCAGTTGCTCGGCGGGGCGGTGGCTGTAGACGTAGGCGCCGGCCCACAGTTCGCGGCGGCGCAGCAGGCCGCGGTCGCGGGAGAGCATGATCCGCTGCTCGGCGGCCGAGCGGGCGGCCAGGGCGGCGTCGCCGATGTCGGGGTTCTCGTACGCGGCGTCCACGCCGAGCAGGCGCAGCCGGCGGGCGAGGGTGCCGAGGTGGACGTCCAGCAGGAAGCGCGCCGGGGCGGGCGAGCGCTGCGGCCTGGTGACGGCCCGGACGGAGATCTCCTCGCCGTCGGCCGGCACGTGGGTGTCGGGCACGGCCCGGCCGTCCACCAGCAGGGCGCCGACCTCGGTGAGCGGGACGCCCAGGGACTCGACGACGTGGCCGAGGGTGGAGGTGCCGTCGGTGCGCAGCGCGGTGCTGCCGGCCCGCCGGGGCGCGGAGACGAAGAGGTGCAGCTCGGGGGCGAAGTCGAGGCTGATCTGGGGTCGGTCCACGCGGCCAGCATGCCAGCGGGCGGCGGGCCGGGGCCACCGGGTTTCCGGCCCGCCGTCGGACCGGCCCTCCCGGGGCGCGCGGTGGCCGTCCGGGCCCAGGCGGCGGCCGACGCGGGCGAGGTCAGGCGGCCGGCAGCACGGGCGGGCTCAGGCGGCCGCCGACGCGCGCGGGCTCAGACGGCCGCCGCGACCACCGTCGACGGTGACACCGGGTGACCGCGGTCGCGCGCCGCCCAGCGGGCGACCGGCCCCATCGCGTACCCCGCCGCGAGGAACGCCCCGCCCAGGACCAGCCAGCCGACCAGGCCCCCGTCCAGCAGCAGTGTGGTGAGCAGCAGCGGCCCGAGGGTACGGGCGACGGCGACGCCGGTGCCGAAGAAGCCCTGGTACTGACCGATCCGCCCGGGCGGGGCGAGGTCGAAGGCGATCTGCCAGCTGCCGGCCGACTGCCGCATCTCCCCGGCCACCTGGAGGACGGAGGCCGCGACCAGCAGCGCGCCGACCGCCCAGACCGGCACGTCCAGCGCGGACAGTCCGAAGACGGCGCAGGAGGCGAGCAGCAGCAGCCCGGCGGAACGGACGGCCCGGGCGGCCGGGGCCAGTCCGGTGACGCCGCGTGCCGCCCGGACCTGGAAGGCCAGTACCGCGAGGGTGTTGAGCACGAACAGCGCCGAGCCGAGCCAGCCGATCCCGGGGGCGCGCGCGGCGATCCAGAGCGGGATGATCAGGCTGAGCAGCGGCATCCGCAGCAGCAGGACGGCGTTGACGGCCGTGACGGCGGCGTACCGGCGGTCGCGCAGTACGGCGAGGCGCGGCCCGGCGTCCGAGGACCCTGCCGCGGGCGGGGCTTCGGGCAGCCGCCGCAGGACCAGCGCGGCGAGCAGGAAGCCGAGCGCGGTGACCGCGAAGGCGGCCAGGTACGCGGCGCGGGTGCCCAGGCCGAGCGCGATGCCGCCGATCGCCGCGCCGACGGCCAGTCCGCCGTTGAGGGTGGACTGGATGTGGGCGAGCAGCGCGGTCCGCTGCGCGGGCGGCACCAGCGCGGCGACCAGTGCCTGCCGGGCGGCGGTCAGGCCGGACTGCGCGGTGGCGTAGAGGCAGACCGCGAGCAGGAACAGCGGGTAGGAGCGGATCACCAGGAAGGCGGTGACCACGGCCGCCGTGCCCAGCGCGAGCGCCACCGAGGTACGGCGCGGGCCGCGCCGGTCGGCGAGGTGCCCGAGCGGGACGCCGGCCAGGGAGCCGAGCGCCCAGGCGAGGGTAAGGCCGATTCCGAGGGCGGTCGGCGACATCCCGACGACCCTGGTGAAGTAGAGCGCGGAGCAGGTGTAGTAGGCGCCGTCGCCCACGGCGGCGGCCAACTGGGCGGCCGCGAGGGTCCGCTGGGGCCCGGCGGGCGGCAGGGCGCCCGGGCGGGCGGCTCGTTCGGTCGGCATGTCCTCTTCCTTCTCGTGTCTGCGGTCACCACCCGTCCGGGCCGGACGGGAGGGCCGGTCACCCACACGCGTCCACCTGTGTAAACGACTTCACGGACCGTCACCCCTACTCGCGACCGCCGGATGGGCGGCGCGCGGAACGGCTCTTCGCGACCGCGGCTCCGGCGCTCCCCCACCCTAGGAGAGAACCGGCCCAGTGGACCGGTCCAGTGATCAAGGAATTTCCTGGGCCAATCCGGCACGCCGCCGCACCGTCGACCGACCCCTGAACCCGCGTGCGAGGGGCTCCAGTTGGCGCCTCCGAGCCCTTCGAAGCGGTCCCGCCCCGGCCGCGCCCGCGCCGGTGAAGCGCCGTCCGTACCCGCTCCGAATCCGGCTCCGCCGAGCGCTGCAAAACCGCGATCGGACAGACCAGGGGCCAACTTTGACCGTGTTGACCCGTCAGTAGCGCCCTTTTATGCTCAACGGCGTTCGCGATCCGGCACCGGGCCGGGGCCGCCCAGCCCGCCCGTTCCGTCGCCGTCTCCGGTCCGAAGGGTGGCCTCCCCATCAGCACCTCCATCGCGCCCTCGGACTCCACCGACCGACCCGACGGCCCCGGGCACCCGCACACCCACCCCGCCGACGCTCCGGACGCCCCGGCATCGGACGGCGGCACCCGCCGACGGCGCTTCCTCACCTACCTGCTGGCCGCACCCACCCTCACCGTCGCCGCCGGCCTCGGCCTCGACACCGCCGCGCCCGCCACCGCGGATGCCGCCGCCCCGACGCCCGTCCCGCCCGCCGCCGCCGCCGTGACCGCCGTACCGGTCCGCGAGACGGCCCTCCCCCAGCAGCTGATCGGGCTGCCCGGCATCCCGGACATCGTCGACCTAGGCGACGCGATGATCATCGCCGGACTGCCGACCGCCCACCTGCTGGTCCTCGAGGTCACGGCCGACGGCCGCGCCGCACTCCACCTGCCCCGGCTGGAGGTCGGCCAGGGCCTCACCACCGCGATCGCCATGATCGTCGCCGAGGAGCTCGACGCCCGGCTCTCCGACGTCGACGTCCCGCTCTCCGACGCCCGCCCCGAACTGCTCTTCAACCAGCTGACCGGCGGCTCCAACTCGATCCGCTCGCTGTACGACCCGGTACGCGCCGCGGCCGCCGCCGCCCGGGCCCGGCTGGTGACCGCCGCCGCCAAGCGCTGGAACGTTCCCGCGGCCACCCTGCGCACCGCCGACTCCGCCGTCCTCGCCCCCGACGGCCGCCGCCTCGGCTACGGCGACCTCGCCGCCGAGGCGGCCCGCGTCGCCGTGCCCGCCGTCCCGGCCGTCCCCAAGACCGCCGACCAGCTGCGCCTGGTGGGCAGGCCGACCGGCCGGATCGACGCCCGCGACATCGTCACCGGCCGGGCCAAGTACGCCGGGGACCTCCAGGTCCCGGGCGCCGTGCCCACCGTGGTCGCCCGCCCCACCACCGTGGGCGGCACCCTCAAGTCCCTGGACGCCTCCGCCGCCCGCACCATGCCCGGCGTCCTCGGCGTGGTGCGGATCCCGACCGGTGTCGCCGTCCTCGCCGAGACCTTCGACCAGGCGCTCAAGGCCCGCGACGCGCTGGTCACCACCTGGAACCCGGGCCCGGTCGCCGGCCTGTCCGACGCCGACGTACGGTCCAAACTGCGGGCCGCCCACCTGCCGTCCCTCCCGCCGCCACTGCTCTCCCACCGGGTGGAGGGGGAGTTCGACTTCGCCTTCGTCAACCACGCCCCGATGGAGGTGCTCACCGCCGTCGCCGACGTCCGGCCGAACCGCGCCGAACTGTGGTTCGCCGCGCAGAGCCCGATCCTCGCCCAGGGCACCATCGCCAGGGAACTCGGCCTGCCGGAGAACGCCGTCACCGTCCACGTGGTGCGCGGCGGCGGCTCGTTCGGCCGCCGGCTGTTCTTCGACGCCGCCCTGGAGGCCGCCCAGGTCTCCAAGGCCGCCGGCCGCCCGGTCAAGCTGATGTGGACCCGCAACGACGACATGCGCCACGGCCGGGTGCGCCCCGCCAGCCACCACGTCATCCGGGCCACCTACGGCCTCGGCCAGGTGTTCAGCTGGGAGCACCACGTGGCCAGCGTCCGGACCGACCTCGGGCACGGCCTCGGCGACATGCTCACCGCCGCCGGCTACAACCTCCCGCTGGCCGGGCTCACCGCCTCCGAACTCTTCTTCCTGCTCACCGAGAAGATCCCGTACGACGTCGGCGTCCCCACCCAGCTGCTCGCCGAGCTGCCGCTGGAACTGCACACCGGCAGCTGGCGCTCGGTCTACTCGGGCACCGTCCGGGTCTCCGACGAGATCATGATGGACGAACTCGCCCGCGCGATGGGCCAGGACGAACTCTCCTTCCGCCGCGGCCGGATGCGCAGTGCCGCCGGACGGGCCGTGCTGGACGAGCTCGCCAGGCGCGGCAACTGGGGCCGCCCGATGCCCCCCGGCCAGGCCCAGGGCATCGGCTACCACGACGAGCACAGCGCCTGCGTCGCCTACCTGGTCGAGCTGGACGCCACCGACCGCGCCAACCCGCGGGTCACCAAGGCCGTCGTCGTCGCCGACGTCGGCCGGGTGATCAACCCCAGAGGTCTGGAGGCCCAGCTGACCGGCGCGCTGGTCGACGGCATCTCGGTGATCCTCCAGGCCGGCAACCACCTGGACAACGGGGCCTTCCGGGAGGGCAGTTACGGCGACTTCCACTACGCCCGGCAGCGGCACACCCCGCCGGTGGTCGAGATCCACCTGATGCCGCCGAGCGGACAGCCCGGCGGCGCGGGCGAACTCGGCGTCCCGGCCGCCTCCGCCGCCGTCGCCAACGCCTACGCCCGGGCGACCGGCACCAGTCCGCGCTCCTTCCCGATCAACTTCTGACCACCGGCTCCTGACCACCAGCTGAGGAATCCCGACTCCCCATGCCCACCCACACCTTCGTCCTCAACGGGAAGCCCGTCACCGTCGAGGCCCCGGACGACATGCCGCTGCTCTGGGTCCTGCGCGACAAGCTCGGCGTCACCGGCCCCAAGTACGGCTGCGGGGTGGGCGTCTGCCGCGCCTGCACCAGCCACCTGGACGGCCAGGAGTTCCAGCCCTGCACCCGGTCCGTCAAGGACTGCGAGGGCCACACCGTCACCACCATCGAGGGCCTGGCCGACGGCGAGGTGCTGCACCCCGTCCAGGAGGCCTGGCTCGCCTGCGACGTCGCCCAGTGCGGCTTCTGCCAGCCGGGCCAGATCATGACCGCCGTCGCCCTGCTGCGCCGCACCCCGAACCCGACGGACGCGGACATCGACCAGATCCAGAACATCTGCCGCTGCGGCACCTACCCGCGCATCCGCGAGGCGATCAAGCAGGCCGCCGCCCGACAGGGCGCCAAGCCCTGACACGGGCGGCACGTCCTGACGCGGGCAGCAAATCCCGAGCGGGCGGCACGTTTTGAGCGGGCGCAAGCCGCTCGGCACCCTGGCCACACCGGTCCGGACCGCCTAGGCTGGCCGGACCCAGTCGCCGAGCCGCGCGAGGTTGACGCATGATCAGGCGCCGTTCACTGCTCACCCTCGCCGGCCTGGGCGGGGCCGCCGCCCTGCTGCCCGCCGGGCCTGCCCTGGCCGCCCCGGCTGCCCCTGCCGCCCAGGCCGCCCCGGCCGCCCCAGCGCGCGCCATCGACCTGCCCGCACCCACCGTCGGCCGGCCGGTCGGCACCACCAGCCTGCACCTGGTCGACCACGGCCGCCTCGACCCGTTCGCGCCCGTCCCCGGACCGCGCGAACTGATGGTGCAGCTCTGGTACCCGGCGCGCGGCACCGCCGGCCGGCCCCGCGCGCCCTACATCACCCCGCGGGTCGCGGCCGCGATCGAGCGGATCCTGCCGCTGGACCCGGGCACCCTCGCCCTGCTTCGCCCCACCGCCCTCGCCGACGCCCCCGCCCACCCCGGCCCGCTCCCCCTGCTGCTGCTCGGCCACGGCCGCGGCGGCACACGCAGCAACTGCACCGCACTGGCCGAGGAGTTGGCCGCGCACGGCTACCTCGTCGCGGCCGTCGACCACACCTACGACGCCGCCGCCGTCGAGTTCCCGGACGGCCGGCTGGTGCTCGGGGCCCTGCCGGAGAACCCGCCGGACCGGGACGCCGCCGAACGCAAGGAGATCGCCGCGCGGGTCGGCGACCTGCGCTTCGTCACCGACGAACTGACCGGGGGCCGGCTGCCCTTCCGGGTCGACGAAGAGCGGATCGGCGTGCTCGGCCACTCCATGGGCGGAGCCGCGGCCGCCGAGGCGCTGCGCCAGGACCCGCGCCTGCGGATCGGCCTCGACCTCGACGGCGGCCTGTTCGGCTCCCCCGTCCCCGAACTCGGACTGGACCGGCCGTTCCTGCTGCTCACCTCGATCGACGACCACGACACCTGGCAGCGCTGGCGCGAACACCACCACGCCTGGGGCCGCCAGCTGCGCACCCTGGGCGCGGGCCACCTCAGCTTCACCGACCTGCCGCACGCCGCCGCCCCCGGCCACCTCGCCGACCACCTCCCCGCCGAAACCTACGCCGGCCTGCTCGGCACCCTCGCCCCGACCCGCGCCACCGCGCTCACCCGCAGCTACGTCCGGGCCTTCGCCGACCGCTTCCTGCGCGACCGCCCCACCCCGCTCCTCGACGGCCCGTCGCCGCGCCACCCGGAGATCGAGTTCCGCTGGAGCCGCGGGTAGGGGCCGTCTCGCCGATCGTTCCCGGGCCCGCGACACTCCCCCGGCCTTCGGGCCGGGAAGTACCCCACCTCAGCCCTGCGATGCACGCACCCCATGGCCGCGCCCTGGTCCGAGTCGATCGACAAGACGGGCCCTGGGCACGATCACGCCCTAACCCGACGGGTACTCCGCCGGGTCGCGACCGAAGAAGGCGGCGAGCCGGTCGTACGCCGGGGCGTCCTCGGGGGCGGCGACGGCGGGGCCGAACGCGTGGTGTTCCTCCTCGGCACCGCGGTACTCGGGCTTGAGCGCGCCGCCGGC
Organism: Kitasatospora sp. NPDC048298; assembly: GCF_043201465.1. Taxonomy (NCBI): domain Bacteria; kingdom Bacillati; phylum Actinomycetota; class Actinomycetes; order Kitasatosporales; family Streptomycetaceae; genus Kitasatospora; species Kitasatospora sp. NPDC048298. The sequence continues at coordinate 40,198 of NZ_JBICYZ010000071.1, read as the reverse complement.
CCAGGCGAGCGCCGCGTGTGCGACCTCGTGGTCCAGGCCCTCGGTGGACTGGCCGCTGGCGCGGGCCAAGTCCCAGCCGTGGACGGCGAATTCGGCGATCTGCTGGTCCACCGGGAAGCGGGCCGGGAGGGTGCCGACGCCGGGGACCTCCAGGGTGCCTCCGAGGTCGCCGGCCGCGCGCCAGGCCTCGACCAGTTCCTCCGCCCCGGCCTCGAAGGCGTGCAGCCAGTCCTCCTCGACCCGGTCGAAGGGCTGCGACCAGTCCGGCTGCCCGCCCTTCGCCCGTACGGTGAACTGCCGCAGGTCGTGCAGGAGGTGGCTGACCAGGTCGCCGACGTCCCACGAGCGGCAGGGCGTCGGGTGGCCGGCCAGCTCGACACCGGTGCCGTCGATCAGTCCGGCGGTCTGCGCGAGGGCCCGGGCGAGCAGCTCGATCGGGTCTTCCGCTGCGGTCATGGCACACCTCTCGGTACGGGGTCCCGGTGCGGGAGCGCGGGTCGTGCCGGGTGATCGTAAGCGCGGGCGCCGACCACCGCCCGCCACGACACCGCACCCGCCGTCACCGGGCCCCCGTCACCGGGCCCGCCGCCGGGCGTCAGGCGGCGAAGCCGCCGTCCACCGCCAGCTCCGCGCCGGTGACGTACCGGCCGTCCGCGCCGACCAGGTAGGCGACGGCGCCGGCGACCTCCGCCCCGGTACCGAAGCGGCCGAGCGCGGTGAGTCCGCTCTGGAGTTCCGCCGCCGGGCCGTCGACCGGGTTCATGTCGGTGTCGATCGGCCCGGGGTGGACCAGGTTGGCGGTGATCCCGCGCGGGCCGAGCTCCCGGGCCAGCGCCTTGGTCAGGCCGATCAGCGCGGCCTTGCTGGTGGCGTACAGCGTGGCGCCGGGGAAGGCGACGCGCTGGGCGATGCAGCTGCCGATGGTGACGATCCGCCCGCCCTCGGCTAGGTGCGCGGAGGCCGCCCTGGCGTACAGGAAGGGCGCCCGGACGTTCACCTCCAGCACCCGGTCGACGTCCTCCAGCGTGAAGTCGCCGATCGGGCCGAGGGCGCCGACGCCGGCGTTGTTCACCAGGACGTCCAGTTTCCCGAACCGCTCGACGACGGCCTCGACCACGCTCTCCACCGCCTGCGGGTCGGAGCTGTCGGCCCGTACGGCCCAGCCGGTCCGCCCCATCGCGGTGATCTTGGCGACGACCTCCTCGGCCCGCTCCGCACCGCCCTGGTAGGTCAGCACCACGTGGGCACCGTCCTCGGCCAGCCGCAGGGCGACCGCCGCCCCGATCCCCCGGCTGCCGCCGGTCACCAGCGCCACCTTGCCGTCGACCCCGTCGATTCCCGCCGCACCGTTCATCGTCATCTCTCCAGAACTCCTCGTTCCGATCTCGGACATGACTCGATCCTGGTCCGGGGCGTTTCAAACCTCCGGCGGAAATCAGACGTTGCGTTCAACGTTCAACCATTTCTGGGAGCGCCCCGCGCCCCGGCGTACGCGCCCGCCAGTGGCAGTACGAGCCGACCGCCGACTGTCCGGTGCGGTCGGGCCCGGCCGCCGGGTCGGCTCCGGCGCAGCCGAAGGGAAGCTCCGGCTCCCGCGCGCCGTCCAGGAGCAACAGGTGCCGCCGCGCGCGGCACTCGAAGCCCGCCGCGCGCAGGGCCGCCACCACCGGACCATCAGCCGACGCCGGCGGCAGGCCGGACGACCGGCACCCGCCCCCGAACGGGCACCCCCGCCCCCGAACGGCCCGCCAACGGCCCGTAACGGGCCGTTGACGGGCCGTTGACGCACCGGAACCGGCCGAGCGGCCGCCCCCGTCCAGGGGCGGCCGCTCGGCCGGTTCCGCAGGGCTCCGTCGGACGGCGGGCCTCCCGCCGGACGGTCGGCCCGGTCAGACCGTCAGCGTCTGGCCCGGGAAGATCAGGTCCGGGTCGCCACCGATGATGCGCGCGTTCTTCCGGTACAGGCTGTCCGTGTCGGTGCCGAACTTGGCCGCGATCTCGCTGAGGGTGTCACCGCTCCGGACGGTGTAGCCGCCCACGGCGGTGTTCTTCGGCGAGGCCGGCGCGGACTGCGCCGGCTTGGCCGAGGGCTGCCCCTTGGACGCCTGCTGGGTGGCGGCGGACTTGGCGGCGGACTTGGCGGCGGGCGCGGCGGGCGCGGCGGGCTTGGCCGCGGGCTTCGCCGCCTTGGTGGTCGGCTTGGCCGGCTTGGCCGCCGTGCCGCCCGAGGTGTCGACGGCGGCCGGAGCGCCGCCCTTGCCCAGACCCGCCTTCTGCGAGCAGACGGGCCAGGCGCCCGGGCCCTGCGAGGCGAGGACCTTCTCCGCGACGGCGATCTGCTGGTCCTTGCTCGCCTTGTTGGCCTGGGAGGCGTACGCGGTCCCGCCGTACGCGGCCCAGGTGGACGGGGCGAACTGCAGCCCCCCGTGGAAGCCGTTGCCGGTGCTGATGCTCCAGTTCCCGCCGCTCTCGCACTGGGCGACGGCGTCCCAGGTCGAGCCGGTAGCGGCGGAGGCCGAGGTGGCCGTGACGAGGCCGGCCACCGGCAGGGCCGCGACGGCGGCGCCCGCGATGACCGCCATCCGAACGCGGTGGCGCTTGACGGTGGCGGTGGTGTCGGTGGCAGCGGCGGTCTCGTGACGGGGATTCATACAGGTCCTCTCGACAAGTCCCGGGCGGGCATGCGGAACCAGGCCCGGGACATGGGCCGGCGGTCTTTTGCTCACCTCACTCGACGGGCGGCCGGACACGTGTCGGACGTGCCGTGCCGCCCCGGTCACCTCCGCACGCCGACGGCCTGTTCGAGCCGGCCTCGTCGGCGGGCACCGCCCTCGCGCCGCGGGTCAGTCGGCGGGCAGTGCGTCGGGGTGAACCCGGGTGGCGCTCGTTGCGCCGCCAATGAAGCTAGGGGGCATCACCCGGACGCAGCAAGCAATTCTTGGACCTCGCAGGTCAGTTGACTGTTACCGGCGGTATCGATCAAGAAATTGCGCCCGATTTGAAAGCTTTTGACCGTATTTTCTAGATCAAACGGTCAATTTTCGTGCCCTCGCTCACACCTATCCCTCCGAGAAAGCTGACACACCATCCACGCAGAGGAATCGCTGACTGACGCACCGTCACCACCGAAGCCGGAGTTCCCTGTTCCGCATGGCCGCCGAGTGGCATCCGTCACGCTCGACACGGAGGGCGAGTGAAAAATGACCCTCAGTTACGGCCGTCGAGCTCCGCATCCCGCGCCAGCAGCGCCGCCTGGACCCGGTTCTCGCAGCCCAGCTTGGCCAGGATCCGGCTGACGTAGGTCTTCACCGTCGCCTCGCTCATGTGGATCCGCGCCCCCGCGTCGGCGTTGGACAGACCCTCTCCGAGCAGCGCCAACACCTCCAACTCACGCGGGGTGAGCACCTCCAGCCGGCGCCGCGCCGCCACCGCGCGGGCGGCCAGCGAGGCGCTGCGCCCGGAGGCCAGCGAGTCGACGATGTGCCGGGTGGCGGCCGGGGAGAGGAAGGCGTTCCCGCCCGCCGCCGCCCGGACGGCCTGGATCAGCTCGTTCGGCGCGGTGTCCTTGAGCAGGAAGCCGGCACCGCCCTCGGACACGGCGCGCAGGACGTTCTCGCGCTCCCCGAAGGTGGTGAGGATCAGCGCCCGCGCGCCGGGGGCGACCTTCGCCAGTTCCCCGAGCGCCGTCAGCCCGTCCATCACCGGCATCTGAATGTCCAGCAGCACCACGTCCACCCGGTGCGCCCGCGCGAGCTCCAGCGCCTCGCGCCCGTCCGCGGCCTCCGCGACCACCTCGATGTCGTCGGCGGATCCGAGGATCATCCTGATTCCGGCCCGGATCAGCGGCTCGTCGTCGGCGACGAGGACTCGGATCACGCTGGTCATTCCCCTCGAACGGTGCTCTTCGGCTGCGGCACCATCCTCACATCCCGGAGAGACCGCTCCGAACCACCCCGATCCGGACCGGCCCGCTCCGAAACCGGCCCGGCCCGACTCACCGGAGCAACCGCCCGCGCCACGGGAGCACCCGACCGCGCACGGGGGCACTCAGCCCCGGGCGACGTACTCCTGTTTCTCCACCAACGCCCCGTCCCGGAAGCAGAATCGCGCCACGTGCTCCTCGTTCCAGCCGGCGCCGGGCGCACCGTTCAGGACGTACCAGCGGCAGTGCGCGCCCGCCGGCACCTCGGGCCCCGTCCCCTTATAGGTGTCGGTGAAGAAGTCGTTGCCGCGCGGCAGCGTCTGCAGCACCTCGGCCTCGGTGGTGCCGACCCTGATCTGGTCGTACATCGGTTTCTGCACGGTCGCGTCGTTGGTGCCCCGGACGATGGCGACCACGCCCCAGACCAGCAGGCCGAGCACGATCGCCACGACCGCGACCACCCCGAGGGCGCAGCCGATCGCCGGGCTGCGCCGCCCGCGCTCCGACTCCTCGACGGGCGGCAGCCCGTCCACCATCCAGTCCTCGGCCGCGTCCGCCGCCGCGTCCTGCTCCGCCCCCTCGTACGGCAGCACCCCCGCCAGCCGGAAGCCCTGCTCCGGCGTGGGCCCGGCGTGCACCATGCCGCCGACCAGCCGGGCGCGCTCCCGCAGGCCGGCCAGCCCCTGACCGCCGCTCACCGCCGCGCCCGCGCCGACACGTGACCCCACGAGCTCCGGCGCGCGGGCGTTGGTCACCTCCACCACCAGCGCGTCCGGCTCGTACCGCAGCGCGACGCCGATCGGCGCACCGGGCGCGTGCTTGTGGGCGTTGGTGAGCGCCTCCTGCACGATCCGGTACGCCGCGTGGTCGACGGCGGCCGACAGCGGACGCCGCTCGCCCTCCAGGGTGAAGTCGATCCGCGCCCCGGCCGACCGGGAGGACTCCACCAGCCCCTCGACCCCGTCCACCCCGCCGCGGGCCGGCGCCCCGGCGGCGGTCGTCCCGGCGGTGGGCGGCAGCGCCGTCGACTCGTCGTGCAACACCCCGACCACCTCGCGCAGCTCGCGCATCGCCGCGACCGCCGCCTGGCGCAGCACCCCGACGGCCTCGCGCTGCCGGTCGGTGAGCGTGCGGTCCACCTCCAGCGCGCCCGAGTGCACCGAGATCAGCGCCAGCTGGTGGCCCAGGCTGTCGTGCATGTCCTGGGCGATCCGGTGCCGCTCGCGTAGCCGCGCCTGGTGCACCACCATGACCCGCTCGCGCAGCAGCTGCTCGTTGCGCTCGCGCAGCGCGTCCAGCAGGGCGCGGCGCTGCGCCCGGTAGCGGCCGTAGAGCGCCGGCAGCACGGCGGACACCAGGAAGAAGCCGAGCGACAGCGACAGGACGAACTTCGGCGAGAGCGAGGCGACGTCCTTCACCACGCCCGTCACCGTGAACAGCACCCAGCCGACGACGAAGGCGGCGACCAGCGACCAGACCCGGCGGATCCGCGCGCCGGCCGTCCAGCCCGCGCACACCAGCATCGGCATCGGCCCGACCGCCCAGCCGGCCAGCGCCGCGGTGGTGAGCAGTACGGTGGCCGGCAGGCCCTTGCGCAGGACGAACAGCACCGCGACGGCGAGACCGAAGGGCACCGCCAGGCCGCTGTTGGAGAGCAGCTCCAGCAGTGCGGCGAAACCGCCCATCAGCAGGGCGAGCACCGCCTCGCCCACCACCCGCCGGGGCCGCCAGGGCCCCGGCAGAGCCGTCCGTACCGCCGTGTTCCAGGCCCGCGCGATCGCTTCCACCCGTCGAGGCTATCGGTCCGGCCGCGGCGCCCGCCGTCCTCCTTCGTCTCCGCCCCGCGACGACGAAAGTCGCCTGGTCACGGTCGGCGGCCGCCCGGCCGTGGGCCGCATCAGCGGAAGGCCGTGAGCAGCAGCGCCACGTCGTCCACCCGGCGGGTCGAGCCGACCTCGCGCAGCAGCCGCTCGGCCGCCTGCTCCAGTCCCTCCCCCGCCGCGGCCCGGGCCAGCGCGGCCCGCAGCCGGTCCACGCCCTGGTCGATCGCCACCGCCGGGTCCTCCACCAGCCCGTCGGTGTAGAGGGCGAGCACGGCGCCGCTGCCCAGCCGCAGGTCGCTGACCGGGTAGTCGGCCCGCTCGACCACCCCGAGCAGCGGCCCGCCCGGGACGTACAGCGCCTCGGCCCGCCCGCCGGGGTGGCGCAGCACCGGCGGGAGGTGCCCGGCCCGGGCGATCCTGGCGAGGCCGGCGGCCGGGGTGAGCCGGACGAGGCAGCAGCTGGCGAGCAGCCCGGGGTCGAGGTCGAGCAGCAGCCGGTTGGTACGGGCGAGCACCTCGTCGGGCGGGTCGCCGCCGGTGGCGAAGGCGCGCACGGCGCTGCGCAGCTGCCCCATGGTGGCGGCCGCGCCGACGCTGTGGCCCTCGACGTCGCCGATCACCAGGGTGACGTCCGGGCCGGTGACGATCGCGTCGTACCAGTCGCCGCCGATCTCCATGCCCTGGGTGCCGGGCAGGTAGCGGGCGGTGATCCGGATGCCGGGTACCTCGGGCAGCCGGTGCGGCAGCAGCGCCTGCTGCAGGCCGCGGGCCAGGGCGAACTCGGCGTCGTACAGCCGGGCGCGTTCCAGGGCCTGGGCGATGAAACCGCCGAGCGCGGTGAGCAGGCCGCGCTCCTCGACGGTGAAGGGGCGCGGGCGCTCGAAGCCGATGATGCAGCTGCCGATCGGACGGCCGGAGGCGATGAGCGGCAGGAAGGCCCAGGCGCCCATCTCGTCCAGGGCGAGGCCGGGGTAGGTGGCGGCGAGTTCGCGCACCGACTCGAAGAAGATCGGGGTGCCGGTGCTGAGCGTCTCCGAGCCGGGCACCCGGGCGTCGATCGACAGGCCCTCGAAGGCGTCCAGGAAGCCGGCCGGGTAGCCGGTCTGCAGGAGCAGGTTCAGGCACTGCTCGCGCACCGCGTAGATGGCGAGCTCCTGGCCGCCGCAGGCCGGCAGGATCTCCTCGGCCACCGCCCGGCACACGTCCCGGACGGTGACCGCCTCGGTGAGCGCGCTGGCCAGCTGCAGCAGGTGGTGGGTGCCGCTCACGCTGTCGCCCACCCCGGTGCGGGTGGCGGGCGGCGGGGTGACGATCGGCTCGTCGGCGCCCGGCGGCGCCTCGGCCGCGACCACCCGGCCGGTGACGCCGTGCGCGTCCGGGTAGAGCGAGAAGGCGAGCCAGCCGTCCGGCGGGCGGTCGGCCAGGAAGGCGGTGGGCTGCTGGGAGAACAGCGCGGCGCGGTAGCGGTTCTCATAGAAGGGGTCGGCGAGCCAGGGCAGCACGTCCCAGGGGCTGTGGCCGAGCAGGTCCTCGCGGCGGGCCCCGAGCAGCGGCTCGACGGCGCGGTTGGCGTAGCCGATCCGGCCGTCCGGGTCGAGCGAGAACACGCCCTCGTGCAGCCGCTCGACGGCGGCCGCGGCGGCGGTCAGGGACCGCACGTCCAGCACCGCGCCGACCAGGTGGGTCCGGCCGTCGGAGATCGCCACGGGCACCCGGGCCCACAGTTCCACCGGGTACGGCAGGCCGTCCCGCCCGAGCACCCGGACGCGGGCGGCCAGCACCTCGCCGTGCTCCAGCGCGACGCGGGCGGCGGCCCGGAACTCCGGCAGGTCGCCGGGCGCGATCCGGTGGTTCAGCGCGGCCACCGTGCCGTCGAACTCGCCCGGCCCGAAGCCGAAGATCTCCCGGAAGCGGTCGTCGGCGGCGAGCGCCCCGGTGGCCACGTTCCAGTCGAACAGCCCGACCCGGGTGGTCGGCACCGTCGACGACGGCGCCTCCACCACGGCCACCTCGCCGCCCGGCTCCACGGACTGTCCAGGTTCCGCCAACTCGGCCAGCTCCCGGCCGAGTTGGTCCGCCACCTCGGCGAGCTGCCGCGCGGCGGGCTCCGGCGGCCCCTCGTCCGAGGCGGGCCACAGCCCGCTCAGCACCCCGAACCGCTCCTCGCCGCACCCCACCGGCACACAGGCGGAGGCGAAGTCGTACGGCAGGCCGACCGCGAGCTGCGGGAAGCGCCGCATGGTGTCCTCGGTGTCGGTCAGGGTGATCACGTGCCCGGTCCGGAAGCAAACCGCGACCGGCATCGGCCCCGCGGCGGCCACCCGCCGGAACGGGCTCATCACCGTCGGCGGCACGCCCGCGATCGTGCGCAGCACCAGCGACCGGCGGTCCCGCGAGCGCAGGTACACCAGCGCCCCGTACGCCTCGGTGGTGCCGAGCACCCGGCGCACCGCCCCGGCGAACAGCTCGTCCCGCCGCTGCTCCGCCTGCCGGGCCGGGTCCCGGACGGACCGGCCCGGCTCCGCGCCGGCCCCGGGCCCCGGCGGCCGGTCGGGACCGGTCCGCGCACCAGGGGCCCCACCGGTCGCGTGCGGATGGCACATGCTCTTTTGCTACGCCCGGCCCGGAACGGTGTCAAGGCGAGTGCGCACCGGCCCCGAGCTGCCCCGGGGCCCGGCCTGCCCCAGCATGGACGGCATGCCGAGCGAATCCCGCCGCACCACCGTGGTCAACCTCAAGGGCCACCGCGACGACCCCGGGTACGAGGACGTCGTCTACGTCGGCCGAGCCATGCACCGCGGCGGCCGGCACCTGGCCGAGTCCCCGCTGCACTGCCCGTACCGCCCCGGGCCCGACCTCACCCGCGAGGAGATGGTCGTCAGGAACCGCGACCACCTGCTCGCCCGCCCCGAGCTGCTCGCCCTCGTCCCGCCCCTGCGCGGCCACCGCCTCGGCTGCTGGTGCGCCCCGCTCCCCTGCCACGCCGACGTCCTCGCCGACCTGGCGGACCACCCGCGGAAGAGGCACTGACACCGGGGGACGGGGCCGGGTCCGGTCGGCGGCCCGTCGACCGATTCCCGTTCGATATTCTCCGGGCGGGTGGCGGCGCGAGGCCGCCGGGTGGGGAAGTGGGAACCGCATGCAGTCGCCGTCGTCCGAGAAGTCCGCACACGGAACGTCGTGGCAGTGGGACGGGGAAACGGCGGGCGGCGAGGCCTCCGCGGACGTGGTCGCGGGCGGCGGGGAGCGTCTGCGGCCCAGCCGGCGCGGGCTGCTGGTCGGGGCCGGGGTGCTCGCGGCGGGCGGGGCCGCCTGGGCGCTCGGCCGTTCGGGTGGCGTCGGGGTGCTCCCGTCGCCGGGGCCGAGCAGGCCGCAGCCGACCGCGCTGTCCGGGCCGACGCCCCTCTGGACCTACCGCGGCCCGGAGGCGATGACCCCCGAGCGGCTCACCGACCCGCCGCGCCGGCCCGTCTACCTCTCCAGGAGCGGCCTGCAGGTCCTCGACCAGGACCGGGGCACCGCCGACCGGCTGCTGGTCTTCGATCCGCCGACCGCCCGCAACTGGCCCAGCGACAGCGACATGCTCGGCAAGGTGGTGTTCGGGCCGGAACACCTCTTCACCACCTACCAGGGCCACGCCGAGGCCCGGCACTTCACCGACCCCGCCGCCGACTGGAGCCTGCCGCTGCCCGACGAGCTCCAGGGCCAGACCCGGCTCGCCGGCCACGACCGCGGCATCCTCTACGGCTACTCGTGGGGCCGCCCGCGGGCCGACGGCACCCCGCCGCAGAACCACCTCTTCGCGCTGCGGGTCGCCGACCGCTCCGTGCTCTGGTCCGTCCGCACCGAACAGACGGAACAGCCCGTCACCCCCACGACCGACCCCAAGCACCCCCTCCTGGTCTGCGTCCGCTTCCTGGGCGGCCGCGCCGAGCTGGCGGCCCGCGACGCCCTCACCGGCCGCGAGCTGTGGACCGCCCCCGGTGAGGAGGACCTCCGCTGGTGCGTCACCGGCGCCGAGCGGATCTACGTCCCCGACGGCGGCGGCGGCGTGCGCATGCTGCTCCCCACCGGCGAGACGGGCTGGACCCACTCCCCCGCCCGGGGTGAGTCCTGGCGGGCCCTGCCGCCCGTGGAGCACGGCCCGCAGGTGATCATCCCGCGCGACCAGGGCACCGTCACCGCCCACGACACGTGGTCCGGCGGGCAGAACTGGACCTGCCGGCTGCCGTTCCCGCTGGACCGCCGCAACCGCCCACTGGTCGCCGAGAACACGCTGTTCGTCCCGGGCACCGCGGCCGGCGGGGTCAGCGCGGTCGACACCACGGCCGGCGAGCTGGAGTGGACCTTCCACGACTCGGGCCCTGGCAAGGACGTCTGGACCGTCGCCGCCGACAAGGACCGCCTCTACGCCGGCCACGACGACATCCTGCACGCCCTCCCGCTGCGCTGAGCGCCGAGCACCCCGACGAGAACCACGCGCCAGGAGCTCACGACACGGCAGGATGGCCCGATGCAGGTACGCCCGATCTCCCCCGACAACCTGGCCGAGCTGCTCGCCGACCGCATCGCCGCCCTGCCCGACGCCCGCGGCCGGCGCCTGCGGGTGGCCGTGGACGGTGCGGCGGCCGCCCGCCCCGAGGCGCTCGCGGACGCCCTGGTGGAGCCGCTGCGGCTGCGCGGCCATCCGACGCTGCGGGTCTCGGCCGCCGGTTTCCTGCGCCCGGCCTCGATCCGGCTGGAGTACGGCCACCACGACGCGGACGCCTTCCACGACCTCTGGCTGGACGACGGCGCCCTGGCGCGCGAGGTGCTCGACCCGCTGGAGCCGGGCGGCAGCGGCCGCGTGCTGCCCTCGCTGCGCGATCCGGTCACCGACCGCTCGACCCGCGCCCCGTACACCGAACTCCCGCCCGGCGGCGTGCTGTTGCTGGACGGTGCCCTGCTGCTAGGCCGCTGGCTGCCGCTGGAGCTGACCGTCCACCTGTCCCTCGGCCCGGCCGCGCTGGCCCGCCGCACCCCGGCCGACCAGCAGTGGACACTGCCCGCCTTCGCCCGCTACGAGGCGGAGACCGGGCCCGCCACGGCGGCCGACCTCACCGTCCGGGTGGACGACCCGCGCCACCCCGCGCTGGTCGAGCTGTCGTGATCTCCGGGGCCGGGCCGCGCTGGCAGTACGGGCACCAGAACACCGCCCGGTCACGCGGCGGCGAGCCCTGGCGCCCGGCGGCCACCGGGGTGACGCAGCGCGGGCAGGGCCGGCCGGCCCGGCCGTAGACCCAGTGCTGGTAGCCGGGCCTGGTGTCGCCGGTGGTGATGTGGCCGGGGCGCAGCTTGTTGGCCTCCAGCATCTGCCGGGCGCGCTCCACCAGCCGGTCGGGGTGCGGGAGTTCACCGACCTCGGTCCACGGTGTCACGCCCGCGACGAAGCACAGCTCGTTCGCGTAGACGTTGCCGATCCCGGCGAGGTTGCGCTGGTCGAGCAGGGCCTCGACGACCGGGCGGCCGGGGCGGGCGAGGAGTCGGCGGACGGCCTCGACCGGGTCCCAGTCGGGGCCGAGCAGGTCGGGGCCGAGGTGGCCGACGATCCGCCGCTCGTCGGTGGTGCGCAGCAGTTCGACGACGGGCAGCCGGTAGCCGACGGCGGTGCCCCGGTCGGTGCCGAGGACGGCGCGGATCTCCCGGTCGGGGCCGCCGCTCCACCGCTCGCCGGGGCGGTAGAGCACCCAGCGGCCGTCCATCCTCAGGTGGGTGTGCAGGGTGAGGCCGCCCTCGAGGCGGGCGAGCAGGTGCTTGCCGCGCGGGGCGACCTCCAGCACCCGGCGGCCGGTGAGGTCGGCGGTGGCGTGCGCGGGCACCCGCAGGTCGGCGCTGGTCAGCGGCTGCCCGGCGAGGACCTCGTGCAAGTGGGCCGCCACGCGGTAGACGGAGTCACCTTCTGGCATGTCTCCATTCTGGTCCGTGTGGCGGCCCGGCGGGTCACCGCCCCCCGCCCGCCTACTCCGACTGCTCCGCGTCGCCGTGGGCCTCGCGCACGACGACCACCGGGCAGGGCGCGTGCTCGGTGAGGTGGCGGCTGACCGAGCCGAGCAGCACGCCGGAGAAGCCGCCCAGGCCACGGCTGCCGACGACGAGCAGCGCGGCGCCCTTGGCGGCTTCCAGCAGCACCCGGGCGGCGCTGCCGGGCGTCACGCTCTCGGTGATCCGCACGCCCGCGTCGTCACCGGCCACCTTGGTGATGGTGTCGCTGAGGGTCTTGCCGGCGATCTCCTCGGGGTTGAAGGTCTCGACGGTCGGTACGCCCTGTCCGGCCCAGCCGTAGAAGGCCGGGTACTCCCAGGCGGCGATGGCGTGGATCGTCCCGCCGACGGCCCGCGCGTAGTCGATCGCCCAGCTCAGCGCCTGCTCCGAGGCGGGCGAGCCGTCCACGCCGACGACGATCCGGGGATTGGCACTCATGCCCTTGCTCCTTCGGTTGCTCCTGCTCGGTCCCGACCCTCCGAACATAGATCAAATCGGACAAACGGTCGGTATCTGCCACGCCGCGAGCAGCCCGCCGCATTCAATTCGAGTGTGGGCGCCCGCCGGCGCCTGGGAGGGTGCCGGGAGATCGCCCGGCCGTCCGATTGAGGGCCTCCGCCGCCCCGGAGCACCGGGCGTACGGGTTCCGCGCCTCCGGCGGCCGGACACCGCGCTACCCCGTCGTCTTCTGCTGAGACCTCAACGACGGTAGGCGGCCCAGGAGTTGGCCATCCGCCGGACCTGCCCCGGGGTGAACAGGGTCATGCAGGAGTCGTAGCTGTAGTCCATGAAGTTGTGGATCGGGTCCAGCCCCGGGCCGGAGCAGGTGTCGCGGCCCTCGGGGCAGCCGGAGGCGGCGGTGCGCTCGGGCGGGGTGTCGTCCACGTAGTCGCCGGGGGCCCGGCAGCCGTTCTGGAAGGTGTGGAAGAGGCCGAGCCAGTGGCCGATCTCGTGGGTCGCGGTGTCGCCCTCGTCGTAGTGGGTGGCGGCGCCGCCGGGCAGGGAGGCGTCGAGGACCACCACGCCGTCGTCGGTCGGGTTCGTCCGGTACGCGTTCGGGAAGGTCGACCAGCCGAGCAGGGAGTCGCCGAGCCGGGCGCTGTAGAGGTTGAGGGTGCCCTGGTCGCCCTTGCGCAGGGCGGTCTTCATCGCCTTCTCGGCCGGCGAGCCCGGGGTCATGCCGGTGTACCAGGAGGCGTTGTCGGTCCAGTCGATGGTGACCAGCTGGAAGTGGAACGGGCTCGCGGTGTTGCCCTCGCCCTGGCCGCCGTAGCTCTCGTTGAGGTGGTCGATCTGGCCGGTGACGGCGGCCTGGCTCAACCGCCCGGCGTCGCCGTCGTGGATCACGTGGAAGTGGACCGGAACGGTGGTCGGGGTGCCGACCCGGAGCCGGCCGGTGCCCAACTCGGCGAGCCGCCGGTCGAGGTCGGCCTGCATCGCCCGGGCCTTCCCGGCGCTCACCTCGTTCGGGTCCCGGACCGCCCGGCTGCCGGCCGGCCGACGGTCGGCGACACCGGTCGCACCGTCGCCGGTCACGCCGTCGCCGATCGCACCGTCGCCGGTCGCATCGGCGCCGTCGTCCGCGCACTCGACGGCCGGAGCGGCGGACTCCCCGGCCGCGGCGCGGTGCGCGACCGGTGCGGCGAACTGGCTCAGACCGGCCGCCACGACCAGGGCGGCGGCGCAGGGGAACAGGCGGGGGGCACGCGGGCGCACCCGGGAGGTACGGCGCATCAGCGCTCCTGACGGGGGGAGTTGACGGAGTCCCGGCCGCGCCCGGGGCCTGCTCCGGCCGGCCCGCCGGTGCCCGGCGCGGACTCGCCGAGACTACGACGCGGTGAAGTCGATCTCCCGCAGGGCGCGCGCGGCGGCCCGGTCGAGTACCACGGCCGACGCACAGCCGGCCGGCAGCCGTCCCGCCCCCAGGATCAGGTGGCGCAGCCGGGCGATGGCGGCCCGGTTCCGGGCGAAGGCGTAGCGCGAGACGCCGCGGGCACGTCGTCGCTGCCCGTCCAGCGCCTCGGCCGGGTCGGCGTCGAGCAGCAGCAGGTGCACCCGGCGGCCCTGCCGGGCGGCGGCGCGGACCAGCCAGGCCCGCACCCACGGCTGGGTGCCGCAGTCGTGCACCGCGAGCGGCCCGCCGTCCAGCACGGCCCGGCGCAGCCGCCGGTAGTGGGCGAGCCGGGCCAGCGGGCGGTAGAGCGCGTACGGCAGGCAGGCGGGCAGCCGGGCCGCGTACTCCTCGCGGACCAGCTGGGAGTCGATCAGCGGGGCACGCACGCAGCGGCGCATCAGGGTGCTCTTGCCGCTGCCGGGCAGACCGGTGACGACCAGCAGGTCCCCGGCGGGGTAGCGCAGGGCCGCCGGTCCCGGCCCGCGCAGCTCGTGCCGGACGGGCGGCTCGTGCGGGCCGTGCGACGGGGGCAGGACCACCCGCTCGTCGGTGCTGCGCGGCGGCGGCACCCTCGGCACCGCCGCCGTCCGCACCGTTCTCGTCCCGCTCACCCGGTCTCCCCCCGCCGTTCCCCTTCCAAGGAGCATGGCGCATTCCCAAGAACGAGTAAAGGGCGGAGGTCGGCGCGGGTACGGCCCGCCCGGGGCGGTCCGAGCCGGGGGTCCGAGCCGGGCGGTGTCCGGGCCGGGCGGTGTCCGGGCCGGGCGGTGGGGGGGTCAGCCCAGCTGCGGGGCGATCCGGGCGGCGATCAGCTCCAGGTGGTCGAGGTCGTCCAGGTCGAGGATCTGGAGGTAGACCCGCTCGCAGCCGATGGCCGCGTACCGGCCGAGCTTCTCGACCACCTCGTCCGGAGTGCCGGCCAGGCCGTTCTCCCTGAGCTCGTCGGCCTCGCGGCCGATCGCCGCGGCCCGGCGGGCGACCTCGGCGTCGTCGCGGCCGACGCAGGCCACCAGGGCGGCGGAGTAGACGAGGTCATCGGCCGGGCGCCCGGCCTCCTCGGCCGCGGCCCGGACCCGGGCGAACTGGGCGGCGGTGTCCTCCACCGAGGCGAACGGCAGGTTGAACTCGTCGGCGAAGCGGGCGGCCAGGGCCGGGGTCCGCTTGGGCCCGTGGCCGCCGACCAGCACCGGAACGTGCTCCTGGGCGGGCTTGGGCAGCGCCGGCGAGTCGGTCAGCGTGTAGTACTCGCCGGCGAAGTCGAAGGTGTCGCCGAGCTTGGTGCGCCACAGCCCGGTGATGATCGCCAGCTGCTCCTCCAGGCGCCCGAACTTCTCCTTCGGGAAGGGGATGCCGTACGCGGTGTGCTCGGCCTCGTACCAGCCGGCGCCGAGGCCGAACTCGACCCGGCCGCCGCTCATCGCGTCCACCTGGGCGACCTGGATCGCGGTGACGCCCGGCAACCGGAAGGTGGCGGCGGTCATCAGGGTGCCCAGGCGGATGGTGCTGGTGTCGCGGGCGAGCCCGGCCAGGGTGATCCAGGCGTCGGTGGGCCCGGGCAGGCCGTCGACGTCGCCCATCTTCAGGTAGTGGTCGGAGCGGAAGAAGGCGCTGAAGGCACCGAGCTCCTCGGCGGTGCGGGCGACCTTGAGGAGGGTGTCGTAGCTCGCACCCTGCTGGGGTTCGGTGAAGACGCGGAGATCCATGCCGGCCATTCTGGTACGGAGCCCCCGGTGATCGGCAGAGCGGATCCGGCGGGACACGGAACGTATCCGACCCGTCCCGACGGGCGCGGGCGGGGAGCAGGGGCGGGCTGCGCCCGGGGTGGCCAAGGTCTCAGCACGGAACCGTCACGACCGTCCGTTCCCGCTCCGGGGCTCGCCTACCGTGGACGGATGTTCGCCACCTCCGACGATTCCTTCCGGCGCTCCCCCGACGAGCCGGCCGGCTGTCCGCTGCCCGGCATCGTGACGGCCTTCACGCCCCGGCTGGCCGAGTTCGCCTTCGAGCCCGGCTTCGTCGCGGCGGTCGACCAGCACGTGGCGATGCTGCGGGAGCTGCTGTACGCGCAGGGGCCGGAGCTCGCGCCCCTGCCCCTGGACCGTGAGGAGTTGTCGGACTACGCACTGGGCTTCGTGGACGCGCTCGCCGAGATCGGCTGGCGGGAGCCGGTCGGCCACGACTACGCCGTGCTCCGGCTCACCGCGATCTGCTGGCTGGTGCGGGAGCAGGGCCTGTTGGAGGTCTGAACCCCGGCAGGCCCCGCCCGAGAGCCCGTACTACCCGGGGTTCTGGTCGCCCTCGATGCCCGGCGCGGGCGGGGTGCCCGGGCCGGTCTGGGTGGTCGGGCGGATCGGCTGGTTGGACAGCGCGTCGGAGCGGCCGGCCTGGTAGGCGCTGCCGCGCAGCCGGGCGGTCTCCCGCTCGGCGCCGTCCAGCCACCGCTCCCAGCGCTGGCGCATCGGCAGGATCAGGCCGCCGCCGAGGCCGACCACCAGGATGCCGGCGATGGTGGCGAGCACGGCGATCAGCACCGGGGTGGTGATCGCCGTGGCGATCCCGACCTGGCCCAGCGCGGCGATCACACCGAGGCCGACGATGAACGCCCAGACCGTGGTGGCGACCGCCTTGCCGTACGAGGCACCGGACAGCGAGCTGCCCACGATGTCGCGCACGCCGTTGGCGATGGCCATCGCGACCACCAGGATCACGACGGCGACGATGGCCCTGGGCAGCCAGGCGACGATGCTGTGGATCATCACGCTGATCGGGTTCGGGCCGAAGACCCCGAACGCCAGCTGCAGGGCCATCAGCAGGACGATGTAGTAGACGACCTTGCAGACGATGCCGGTCATGTCGTACTTGGAGCGGGACAGGTGGGCGGCCATCCCCGACCGCTCGGCGACCCGTTCCGAGCCGAGCCTGCGCATCACCCGGTCGAGGAGCTTGGCGATCGCCTTGGCCACGATCCAGCCGATGGCGAGGATCGCCAGGAAGGCGATGAACTGCGGGATGAACTTGGCGATCTTGGACCAGGCCTCGGTGAAGCCCGACCCGAAGTCGACGGACAGAGCGAGCTGCTGAGCCACGGAGTCCTCCACTCGGTGACACGGCGCCACGAGCGGGCGCTGCCGGCCCCCCACCTTCGTGGATAGCAGGCGCCCGCTCCGGCCGCTCGCGCCCGGTGTCCGGGATGCTTCCCTCGGGTGAACCGTCCAGCCGTCCGCCCGCGTACAGTGGCGGTCCGGGGGACGGGCCACGGGGCGGGACGGACGGGACGGTGCGGCAGTGAGCGGTACGGCGACGGAGCGCGCGGCGGGCCACCGGGCGCTGCACTGGCGGGTCCGGCCGGAGACGGCCCGGGCGGCCGTCCTGGTGCTGCACGGCGGCGAGGAGCACAACTTCGCCCCGCCCGGGCGCCTCAACCTCCCGCTGGTGCGGATGCACGGCTTCCTGCGCGGGCTCACCCGGGCGACCGCCGACGCCGGCGTCGCCGTCGGGACCGTCCGCTACCGCCACCGCGGCTGGAACGGCGAACGGGCCGACGCCGCGCGGGACGCCACCGCCGCGCTCGACGAACTGGCCGCGGTGCTCGGGCCGGTGCCGACGGTGCTGGTCGGCCACTCGATGGGCGGGCGCGCCGCGCTCCAGGCCGGCGGGCACCCGTCCGTCACCGGCCTGATCGCCCTCGCCCCCTGGTGCCCGGCCGAGGACCCGTGCGACCAGCTCGCCGGCCGGGACGTGCTGATGCTGCACGGCGACCGCGACACCGTCACCGCGCCCGCCGACACCCACGCCTTCGCCGCCCGCAGCCGCGCCGCGGGCGCCCGGGTCTGCGGCTACACCGTCACCGGCAGCGGCCACGCCATGCTCCAGCGCATCCCCGACTGGCACCGCGCCACCACCCGCCTCACCACCGCCCTCCTCGGCCTCCGCCCCCTCCCCGCCGAGACCGCCTCCGCCCTCGCCCTCCCGCCCGCCTCCCGCGAGGCCCTCACCCTCCCCCTTCCGCCCCAGCCCCGCCGCACCCCGGCCCACCCGGCGAGCCCCTGACGGGGCGACCGCCCCCGTACCGTGCCCTCAGGTCCGGCGCAGCGACCACCACGTCACCACCGCACCGGTCGTACTCGCCAGCAGCAGGCAGGCGCAGGTCACCGCGGCCAGGGCCCCCGGGTCCAGGTGGAGGGTGACAGGGGCGCCGGTGCTCTGGGAGAGGCCGGAGGCGAGGCCGGCCAGCGGCGGGAGGGTGGCCAGCAGGCCCAGCAGCGTGGCGACAACGGTCACCAGGGCCGCTTCCGCCGCGGCGAGCAGGACCAGTTGGCGGACGGTGCCCCCGGTCGAGCGCAGGACGGCGAGGTCGCGGCGGCGGCCGTGCGCGGACAGCGCGGTGCTGTTCGCGGTGGCGATGGCGCTGTAGCCGACAGCCACGGCGATCAGCATCGCGGCGAGGCTGTCGGTCAGCCGGGCGTCGGTGTCGTAGTCGTCCAGCGCGTAGCGGACGGCGTCGTGGACGGCCGTACCCGGGACGACCGCCACCGGGCCCGTCTCCGCCGGGACGAACAGGTCGTCGCCCAGCGCGGCCGGGTCGTGGCCGCGGACCAGGCTCCGGGCGAGGACGAAGTCGCCGCGCGCCGGGTCGTCCGGCAGGATCCGGGCGATGCGCAGCGGGACGGTGGCGCCGTCGGCGAAGCGGACCGGGTACTGCCGGCCCTCCGTCACGCCCAGCCACCTCGCCGTGGACGCTCCCAGCACCGCCTCGCCGGGCCGGCTCCAGGCCGGGTCGCGGGAGCCGAGGACGTCGATCACGACGGTCCTCCCGTCGGCACGCCGGACGAAGGCACGGGTCGGCAGAGCGGCCTTGCCGACCGGGTGGGCGGCGGCCGCCTCGTCGGTGAGGCCGGGGGTGCCGTCGTTGGTGACGATCGCCTGGCCGGAGAGCCGCAGGGCCTGGCCGGCCGGGTAGGCCGCCCGCATCGTCTCCACCGCGCCGCTGAGCAGCACCGCGAAGCCGACCGCCGCGATCACCGGTGCCGCCGTGGCGGCGGCGCGGCCCGCGCCCGCCGTCAGTCCGGCCCGCAGCAGCAGCGGGCCTGCCGTGCCGAGCCGCCGCAGCGGCGCGGTCACCACCCGGGCCACCGGGCCGACCAGGACGGGGGCGAGCAGGGCCGCCGCGGTGATCAGCACCATGGTGGCGGTGATCGCCAGGTTGACCCGCCGGTCCGCGGCCACGGTGGCGGTGAGCGCCGCGCAGCCGGTGCCGAGGCCGAGCACCGCCAGCCCCCCGACCAGCCGGCCCCGGCCCGGCCCCCGCTCCCCCGTGCGGTTCTCGTGCAGCGCCTCCAGCGGTGCGACGCGGGCGGCCGGGCGGCTCGCGACCCAGGCGCCGAGCACGCTGACGCCGATGCCGGTCGCGGCGGCGGTGAGCAGCGGCCAGGCCGTCACCCTGAGGGTGAGCCCCGGCGGGGCGACATCGAGGCGCAGCAGGGCGTCCCGCAGCAGCGGGGCTGCCGCGAGGCCGGCGAGGCACCCGGCCGCCGAGCCCAGCAGGCCGACCAGCGCGGCCTCGCCGAGGACCATCCGGCGCAGCCGGCCCGGGGTGGCGCCGAGGGCGCGCAGCAGGCCGAGTTCGCGCCGCCGCAGGCCGGTGGCGAGGACGAGCACCGAGGCGACCACGAAGCCGGTGGTGAACAGACCGAGGGTGGCCAGTGCGGCGATCAGCTGGGTGCCGAGGAAGCGCCGGTGCTCGACGTGTCGGGGCTGGAGCGCGGCGCGGCCGTCACCGGTGACCACGCTCGCCCGGTCGCCGACGGCCGTGCGGGCGGCCTCGGCCAGGCGGGCGGGCGGGGTGTCGGGGGCGGGGAGCAGGGCGATCGTCCGCACGCCCGGGTCGCGCTGCGCGGCGGCGGCGTCGCTGAGGTAGTAGCCGGGGCCGTCCTCGGTGCCGACGACGGTGAACTCGGTGCGTCCGGCGGTGAGGTTGACGGTCAACCGGGCTCCGGCCGGGACGCCGAGGGACTCGTCGACCACCACCTCGTCGGCGGTATCCGGGGCGCGACCGGTGCGCAGCCCGTACGGGGCCAGCCGGGTCGAGGACCAGCCGTGGCCCGCCTCGGCCGCGCCCTCGTCGGGGACCGGCCTGCCGTCCCGGATGGCCTGGGCGTAGAAGGCGCGGTCCACCACGACGGCCGCCACGCCGGGCACCGCGCGCAACCGGTCGGTCAGGGCCGCCGCCTCGGCGGCGCTCCACGGGATGCGGTCCTTGGGGCTGCCGTCGCGGTCTGTGGCCTGCGGCGGGAGCACCAGCGCGGTGGCGGCGGCCAGGCGGGGCTGGACGACGGGCCGGGCGGACTCGTACACGGTCAGGGTGGCGGCGATCAGCCCGACGCCGACCAGCACGGCGAGCCAGCAGGCGAGGTAACCCGACCAGCGCTCGCGGACGTTGGCGAGGACCAGCATCACGCCTCCAGCCGGGCCATGCGGGCCGCGACGGCGGTGGCGGCGCGGGCGGTGTCCCCGTCGAGGTCCAACCGGTCGGCGATCCGGCCGTCCTGGAGGAAGACCACGGTGTCGGCGATGGCCGCGGCCGTCGGGTCGTGGGTGACCATGACCGTGGTCTGCGCCCGCTCGTCCACCAACCGCCGCAGCAGGCTGAGGACTTCGCCCGAGGTGCGAGTGTCGAGCGCACCGGTGGGCTCGTCGGCGAAGAGCACGTCGGGGCGGGTGACCAGGGCGCGGGCAAGGGCGACGCGCTGCTGCTGGCCGCCGGAGAGTCGGCTCGGCCGGTGCCCGGCGCGCTCGGCCAGGCCGACGGCGCGCAGCGCGGCGGCCACCTCCTCGCGGCCGACGGTCCTGCTCTTCCCGCTCTTCCTGCGGCCCGCGAAGCGGGAGGGCAGTTCGACGTTCTGGGCGGCGGTCAGCGACTCGACCAGGTTGTACGCCTGGAACACGAAGCCGATCCGTTCGCGCCGCAGTTCGGTGCGGCGGCGCTCGCTCTGGGCGCCGAGGTCGAGGCCGGCCAGCAGCACCCGGCCGCCGGTGGGCCGGTCCAGGCCGGCGGCGCAGTGGAGCAGCGTGGACTTCCCGGAGCCGGACGGCCCCATGATCGCGGTCAGGGTGCCGCGCGGAAAGCCGAGCGTCACCCCGTCGAGTGCGGTCACGGCCCCTTCGCCGGTGCCGTGCACCTTGCGGACGTCGTGCAGTTCCACCACGCCGTGTTGCTCCGCGGTGCCGTGCGGCTCCGCGGCGGCGTGCGGCTCGGCGGGGCCGTCCGCCGTGGGTTCCCGATGGTTCGTCATGCCGAGCATTCCAGCGAACCCGCAGGCCGGGGGCACTGGTTCAGACGCTACCGGCACGGTAGTGCCTGCACTACCCCGCCCGGCACGCCCCCGCACTATCGTTCTCCGCATGCGTCCGAGAACGGCATGGCAGGCGATGGCCCAGCGGCCGTTGAGCTTCCTCACCTCCGCGTGGCCGTGGCGCTCACTGGCGTACCTGGCGAGCGGGGTGCTGGTGGGGGCCGCGGCGCTGGCGGTACTGGCCGCCGGGCTCGTGGCGGGGGTCGTGCTGCTGGTGGTGCTGGTGGGGGTGGCGCCGCTGGTCGGGGTGGTGCTGTCGGCCGTGGCGGTCGCGGCCGTCGAGCGGCGTCGGCTGCGGCTGGTGGACCTGGACCGGGCCGAGGACCCGCACCGGGCGCCGGACGGTCCGGGGCTGCGCGCCTGGGCGGCCACCCGGCTGACCGAGCCGGTGACCTGGCGGGAGCTGGGCTTCACCCTGGTCTCGGCGGCCGCGCTGTGGTGGCTGGACCTGCTGGTGCTGTTCTTCTCCTTCGGGGTGCCGGCGCTCTGCTTCTCCTCGCTCGACGGCTCCACCTGGCCGTGGTCGGTGTTCGGGGCCTTCGTGCTGCTCGCCTCCCCGTACACGGTGACCTCCTGGGCGGGTGCCCGCGCGGCCCTCGCCCGTACCCTGCTCGCCCCGCGCGACGCGGAGTTGGGAGCGCAGCTGCGGGAGGTGAAGGCCTCCCGGGCGCGGCTGGTGAACGCCTTCGACGCCGAGCGGGAGCGGATCGAGCGGGACCTGCACGACGGCGCGCAGCAGCGGCTGGTCTCCCTGGGGATGACGCTCGGGCTGATGCAGCTGGATGTCCCGCCGGGCTCGCCGCTGGGCCCGCAGCTGGCCCTGGCGCAGGAGCAACTCGGCTCCGCTCACGAGGAGTTGCGCCGGATCGTGCGCGGCCTCAACCCGCCGGTGCTGGCCGACCACGGGCTGGCCGCCGCCGTCCGGGAGCAGGCCGGCCGGTTCCCGATCCCGGTCACGGTCGACCTGGACCTGCCCGGCCGGCTGCCCCGGCAGCTGGAGACCGGCGTCTACTACCTGATCAGCGAGGCGATGACCAACATCGCCCGCCACAGCGGCGCCGCCCATGCCCGGGTCTCCGGGCGCCAGCACGCGGACCTGCTCGTGCTGGAGATCGCCGACGACGGCCGCGGTGGCGCGGACCCGGCGCGCGGCAGCGGGCTGACCGGGCTCGCCGACCGTCTCACCGCCGTCGACGGCCGGATGCGGGTGTCCAGCCCGGCCGGCGGTCCGACCCTGCTCCACGTGGAGATACCGTGCCGCTTCGGGTGATCGTCGCCGAGGACGCCGTCCTGCTCCGCGAGGGGCTGATCGGCCTGCTGCACCGTTTCGGGCACCGCACCCTCGCCGCCGTCGGCGACGCGGACGCCCTGGTCGCCGCCGTGCGCGCGGAGCGACCGGACCTCGTGGTCACGGACGTCCGGATGCCCCCGGGCAACCGTGACGACGGGCTGCGCGCGGCCGTCGGGCTGCGCCGGGAGCACCCGGGACTGCCGGTGGTGGTGCTCAGCCAGTACGTCGAACAGTCCTACGCGATGCGACTGTTGGACTCCGACGGCGGGCGGGCGGTCGGCTACCTGCTGAAGGAGCGGGTGGGCGCGGTCGCCGACTTCGTGGCCGGACTGGAACGGGTGGCCGGCGGCGGGACGGTGGTGGACCCGGAGGTGGTCCAGCAGTTGGTCCGGCTGCGGCACGACCCGCTGGAGCGGCTCAGCGCCCGCGAACGGGAGGTGCTGGCGCTGATGGCCCAGGGCCGTTCCAACACCATGCTCGCGGCGGAGCTGTTCATCAGCGACGCGGCGGTGAACAAGCACATCGGCAACATCTTCACCAAGCTGGACCTGCCGGTGGACGTGGACGGCCACCGGCGGGTGCTGGCGGTGCTGCGCTACCTCGGGGCGTGACGGGCGGGTTTCCTAGAGGGCGTGCCAGAGGGCGGCGGCGAAGACGGCCGTGACCCAGGTCCAGAGGACGGACAGGGCGAGGTGGGCGGCGGTGCGCAGGCGGTCGCCGCGCCACAACCGGGGGGAGAAGTAGGCGAACTCGAAGAGCCAGCGGGTGCCCCAGAAGAGGGTCTGGCCGGCCAGCAGGGCGGCCCCGAGCCGGCCGCCGGCGAGCAGGTCGGGGGCCAGGCAGAGCGGGAGCAGGCCGAGCAGGGCGCAGGCGAGGCCGATGAAGAAGACGTGGGCGTAGGAGACCTGGCGGGTCAGCAGGGTGGTGCCGGACAGGTCGGCGGGCCAGTCGATGGCGCGGGGCAGCACCGCGTGGACCAGGCCGACGGTCACGAGGGCGGCGCCGACCAGGCGCAACTGGGCTTCCAGGGTGATCAGTTCGGGCACGGTGTGGGCTTCCGGAAAGTGAAGGCGGTGACCAGGCCGGCGATCCGGCGTTCGGCGGCCGGGCGCAGGCCCGCCTCGGCGGCGTGGCGGAGCCAGGTGGCGCGGGGCAGGAAGTGCCAGGCGCCGGGGCCGTAGACGGCGGTGTTGGCCGCGTCCCGCAGGTGCTCGACCAGCAGCAGGGTGCCGCCGGGGCGCAGAGCGCGGGCGGCCTCGGTGAACAGGGCGGTGCGGTCGGCGGGCCGGCGCAGTTCGTGGGCGGCGAAGACGGCGAACACGGTGTCCAGTTCGCCGGTTCCGGCGGGCAGGGCGCCCGGGCGGGCCGGGATGCTGCCGGGGGCGGGCGGGGCGTGACGGCGGGCGCGGCGGATCGAGCCGCTCGACGTCAGCGCCGGGTCGTACAGGTCCGCGACCCGCCTGCGGGCGGTGGGGTGGCGCTCGGCGATCGGCCGGCTGGCCTCGTCCAGGCCGGTGCTGACCACCAGGTGGTCACCGGGGCCGTCGGGCAGCAGGGCGGGCAGCCAGTCGTAGCGGTGGAGTTCGGAGCGGTCGTAGACGCACCAGGTGGCGAGGGTGCTGACGGCGAGGTACCCGGCGGCGGTGGCGGCGGCCGTCCGGGCGAGGGCGGCGGCGGGGCCGGGCAGCCGGCGGGCCAGCGCGCCGGCTGCGACGACGGTGAGCGCTCCGGCCGCGTACATCGGCCAGTTGTAGCGCACGACTTCACGCACGCCGGACGGGCGCGGGCCGACGAGCCCGGCGGTGGACGGGCAGAGGGCGGCCTGGCAGGCGGCGAACCGGCCGGGGCCGTACGGCCGTTGGCTGCTGGGGCGTCGACTGTTCGGGCGTCGGTCGTCCGGGCGGGAGCCGGCCGGGGCGGGGGCGGTCATCGGGCGGCTCCGGTGAGGGTGCGGCGCTCTCCGGCGTGCCAGCCGTAGTCGAGGCCGGCGACGTGGAAGGCGTTGGCGAGCACCGGCCGGCTGCCGGCCAGCGGGCCGTGGTCGAAGAAGGTGAGCCGGGGCACCTCGACCGCCACCGGGGCCGGGTCCCAGTGGGCGCGGGTGGCCTTGACCACGATCATCGAGCGGGTCTGCGGCTCGTACTCGAAGGTGTAGGGCAGCGGTCCGGCGAAGCGGCGCGCGGCGCGGGCGTCCGCGAAGGGGCTGCCCGGCGGGAGGGCGGCGGGGGCGCTGCCGAGGTCGGCGCGCACGTGCAGGTCGGCGCGGCCGTCGCCGCTGAGCACCTTGAACTCCAGGGTGCCGTCGACCACCCGGGTGCCGATCCGGGCGTGCCGGTAGTGGTAGCGGGAGAAGGCGTTGCCGCCGAGCGTCATCATCCGGCTGTCGGTGTCGGAGCGCAGGATGCGCAGACCGCGCATGGTGCGGCCGCCGGGGGTCGGGAAGCGGGTGAAGACCCGGTAGCCGGTCAGGATGAAGTCCCGGCCGAGGCGGGCGGGCAGCGCGGCGGGGCGCAGCGCCCGGGTGTCCACGACGGCGGCGGCGACGAAGCCGTGCTCGGTGCCGTCGGGGTCGGTGTAGGTGTCGAGGGCGAGGCCGGGCGGCACCAGCGGGGCGAGCAGGTGGGGCGGCAGGGCGTAGGTGAGGACGAGCGAGTGCGCGAAGTGGGTGCGCATCGCGAAGGGGTGGCGTTGCAGCAGGTGTCGCACGGTCGACTCCGTGGTCTGGTACGGGGATTCGGAGCGTGACTTGGCAGCACGGGACCGCCCTTCGCCGCAGGCCGCGGCGGGGGTGTTCTCGCGCTCCCTCATCATGGCGCACGACTTTGAACGCGTTCAAGTCGGGGTGGGAGGGATGGGCGGGGGGTCGGAACGCGGCCCGGGCCCCGAGCGCCCCGGTGAACGCCCCGGGGCCCGCGCTGCGCGAGCGCGGGCCCCGGGCGTGGCGGAGGCGGAGTCAGGCCGGGTCGTCCCCCGGGGCCGGGCCGTCCTCCGGGTCGGGGGCGGGGATCCGGCGGGCCAGCAGGGCGTGGCCGAGGGCGGTGGGCCGGTGGGTGACGGAGCGGCCGGTGCGGTCCTTGGTGGTCAGCCCGGAGTCGGCCAGGACGGTGGCGTGCTCGCTCGCGGAAGCGGTGGAGATGTCCAGGTGGCCCGCCAGCTCCTTGGTGGAGCAGGGCCCGTGGGTCGCGATGGCCTCCAGGGCGGCGGCCCTGGTCTGGCCGAGCAGCGCGGTCAGGGTGCGGCTGGGTGTCGGCTGGGGCTCGGCGCGCAGCGGACCACCGATCCGGGCGGGGTAGAGGAGCACCGGCTGCTGCGCCGGGTCCTCGAAGCGGGCGATGACGGGCCGGCGGGGGCCGAACACGCAGGGCTGGAGCAGCAGTCCGCGGCCGTCCAGGCGCACGTCGTGCCGGCAGCCGCCGGCCAGCGGGAAGCTCAGCACCGGGCGGCGCCAGGACACCGCCGGGTGCAGCGAGCCGAGCACCCGGTCCGGCTCCGCGATCCGGCGCCGGCGCCCGTGCTCGGTGGTGACGATGGTCTCGATCTGCCGCCGGTACGGGTCGATCGCCCGGGTCTGGTAGTCGGCGGTGACGTTGCCCAGCAGCCTGCGGGCCCGGTGGTCGCCGGCCGCGACGCCACGGGCGAAGGCGCTCAACTGCCGCTCCCCGCCGACCGAGCGCAGGTGGTCGCGCAGCGGCGCCTCGGGCACCGACGCGGTGGCGCTCTCGGTGGCGCCCGGGTCCCGCCGCACGGCGAGGAACTCCGGGATCGCCGTGGGGGTGTAGAGATCGAAGAGCAGCGCGGTGCGCGGGTTCCAGACGGCCCGCAGCTCGTCGCGCCAGGCCTGGAAGCGCGGATCGCGCTGCCCGCTGACCAGGGCGTGCACGCTCAGGGAGAGTTCCATCGACATGTCGGGGCGCTCCGCCACCCGGAGCCGGTCCAGGTCGTCCGCGCCGAAGAAGATTCGCAGCACGGTCGTGATCGTCACCCGGAACGGCCACCGCCGCAAGACCGTTCGGCGAGGACCGAATCCCTTGCCGGACGGCGTGCCGGGCGGACAGGATCGGGCTGCCGGGCTGCGCGCCGGGCGGACAGGATCGGACTGCCGGACGGTGGGGATCGGTCTGCCGACCGGCCGCCGGACGGCCCCGACCGGGCAGTCCGACGGCTCGCGGACGGGGTGCCCGGTTGCCGGAGCGGACACCCGGCGGGCAGCGGTCCCGGGGGGCTCCCGCTACCGGGCGAACCACCCGGGACCGCTCCCCGCTCCCCCCACACGGGTGGTTTCACCCTCCGCGCCGCGCTCCGGGACGGTCGGTGGACGGATGATCCGTCCCAGGGTCCGTACCGGGCGGCCCGGGAAGGACGGATCGGGACGATGAGCACGACGCGGCGCTCGATGCTGGGCGCGGCACTGGCCGGCCCGCTACTGGGCTGGCTCACCGGGACGGCGGCCGGTGCCGTTGACGACGGCACTGACCGCGCCGGGAAACTGGGCACGCTCACCGACGGCTGGGTGGAGGTCCGCTGGACAGCCGAGGCACAGGCCCAACTGGACCGCTTCCACGCGATGGTGGACGTCGTCGCCCCGGCGCGCATGGTGCTGGACGAACGGGGCCCGGCCGTCCACCTGCCGATCCGCGCGGCCCAGGGCGACCCGTCCCTCGCGAACCCGCCCAGGGCGCGCGGCGACGGGGCGCTGGACGGCGGGGTCTCCGTCCGCACCTCCAAGGGCGACTACCGGGTGGTCAACCTGGCCGGCGCGATCCAGGACGGTCTGGGCTCCGGCCGGTGCGAGGTCGGCGGCGCGGAGATGGGGCACCGCTCGGCCTTCCGCTGCGGCCTGGCGGAGGGCAAGCTGACGGCCCAGCCGGTGCCGGCCGGGTATCCGATGCAGGTCCGGCTCAGCGGGGTCCCGCTGCGCCCCACCCAGGAGGCGGTGGACGCGTACACCGCGAACTTCGGCGCGCACCCGGTCACCGTGGACACGGTGCTGGCATACGTCACGGCGCAGGGGGTGTACACCCCTCCCCCGGCCGTGAAGGAGCAGCAGCCGTAGCGGGCCGGTCGCCGCGGGGCTCCGCGGGCTCCTGGGCTTTCCGGGGTTTCGCGGGTTTCCGGGACTGGGCGGGCACGCCGCCACCGAAGCGGCGCTCGCGGGCCGCATAGGCGCGGACGGCCTCGCGCAGCCGGGCGAGGCCGTAGTCGGGCCACGGCGTGGGGTCGAACAGCAGCTCGGCGTAGGCGAGGTGCCAGGGCAGGAAGTTGCTGATCCGCTGCTCCCCGGAGGTGCGGATCAGCAGGTCGACGTCCGGGAGGTCCGGGAGGTACAGGTGCCGGGCGAGGTCGGCCGGGCCGATCTCCTCCGGACGGATCCCGCCGGCCACCGCCTCGGCGGCCAGGCCCCGTGCCGCGGCGGCCAGTTCCTCGCGTCCGCCGTAGTCCACGCAGACCGTCAGGGTCAGCGTGCCGTTGTTGGACGTCAGGCTCTCCACCAGCGCGATCGAGGAGGCCAGCGACTCGTCCACCCGGTCCCGCCGGCCGCACCAGCGGATCCGCACGCCGAGCGCGTGCAGGCCCTCCGCGCTGCGGGCGAGGCCGTCGGCCAGCGAGTCGAACAGGGCGGTCAGCTCCTCCGGCGGGCGGTCCCAGTTCTCGGTGGAGAACGCGTACAGGCTCAGGTGGCGGACGCCCAGCCGCAGCGCCGCGTTGACCAGGCGCAGTGCGGCCCGCTGCCCGGCCTGGTGGCCGTACCGGGCGGGCAGCCGCCGGGCCTCGGCCCACCGGCGGTTGCCGTCCATGATCACGGCGACGTGGGCGGGCGCGCCCTCGGCGGGCACGGACCGGGTGCGGCGGCGGGGCGTGCTGCCGTCGGGGCTCAGCGGGGTGAGGCCGTCGGTCAGGACGCGTGAGCCCACCAGGGTCACTTCGTCGTACTGGAGCTGGGCGCCGAGCAGCACGGTGTGCAGGAACGGGCGGCAGGCGGGGGCGACGAGCCAGGTGGCGGGCAGGGCCTGCTCCAACAGGCGGTGCAGCCGGGCCTGTTGGCTCTCGACCAGCTCGTCCAGAGCGGCCCGGCGGTCATCCCGGTGGTCGTCTCTCCGGTCGTCCCGGCGGTCGCTGAGGCGGTCACCGCTGCGGTCGCTCCGGCGGTCGCTCCGGCCGAGGTCGGCGGTGGCCAGGCCGAGCCGGCGCAGGTCCTCCCGCGGCAGGTAGCAGCGGCCGGCCGCGAGGTCGAGCGGGAGGTCCTCCAGGATGTCCGCAAGCTGGCAGGCCTCCCCCAGCGCGGACAGCGCACCCGTCGCCCGCGGGCCCCGCGCCCCCAGCAGCGGGGCCCACAGCTCGGTGATCGTCCCCGCGACGCCGCGCAGGTGGCGGCGCTGGTCCTGGTGGGTCTCGAAGGCGGGCGGGCGGGCACCGTCGGCCCCGGTGGCGTCCAGGAACTCCTCGACCAGCGCCCGGTCCAGCTCCCAGTGCCGCACGGTGTCCACGAAGGCCCGGCGCAGCGGGTGCGCACTGTGGTCGGCCGCCAGCTCGGCCAGGGTGTCGGCCCGCCAGCGGGCGAACCGGCGCCGGCGCTCGGCGGCCTGGGCGGCTGCCCGGTCGGCGCGGGCGTCGCCGTGGTCAGGGTGCGACCGCGCGTCGTCGGCGATCCGGTCGGCGCGAGAGGCGAAGGCGTTGAGGGCGTGGAAGTACGGCCGCACCTCGGGCGGCAGCGCGTCGCTGATCGCCCGCAGCGAGGCCAGGTGGCCGGCCACCTCCCGCTCGCAGACCCGGTACGACTCCGCCAGCTCCGGCGACCGGTCCACCGCCGCCGACCCGCTCCCCGCCATGCCCGCTCCCCCGTCTCCGCCTCCGCCGACACCGTGCGCCGTCTGGTCAACGAGACGGGGGCGGATCGGTGGCGTCACCGCCGTCGTACACGGCGACGGCGACAGCGATGGCACCCGCGGCGGCAGCCGTCACGGCAGCCGTACGGTGAACGCCGTGTGCCCCGGCCGGCTCGCCACCTCCACCGTGCCGCCGTGCGCCCGGACCACGGCCCGGACGATCGCCAGCCCGAGCCCGGTGGAACCGGTGGCGCGGGAGCGGGCCCGGTCGCCCCGGACGAAGCGCTCGAAGACCCGCTCGGCCAGCTCAGGCGCGATCCCCGGACCGTCGTCCGTGACGCTCAACTCGACCTGCCCACCCGACCGTTCGATGCGCAGCCGGACCTCGCTGCCGGGCGGGGTGTGGGTCCGGGCGTTGGCCAGCAGGTTGGCCACCACCTGGCTCAGCCGGTGCCCGTCCCCGCACACCAGCACCGGGTCCTCGGGCAGGGCGAGCCGCCAGCGGTGGTCCGGCCCGGCGGCGCGGGCGTCGGCCGCCGCGTCGAGCGCGATCCGGGTCAGGTCCACCTCCTCCTCGGCCAGTGGGCGGCCGGCGTCCAGCCGGGCGAGCAGCAGCAGGTCCTCGACGATCGCCCCCATCCGCAGCGCCTCGGCGTCGATCCGCTCCAGCGAGTGCCGCACCTCCGCCGGCACCGGCCCGGGGTGGCGCAGGGCCAGCTCGGCGTGGCCGCGGACCGCCGCGACCGGGGTGCGCAGCTCGTGGCTGGCGTCGGCGGCGAAGCCGCGCAGCCGCTCCTCCACCGCGTGGCGGCGGGCCAGCGCGTCGCCGACGTGCCCGAGCATCCGGTTGAGGGCGGCGCCGACCCGGCCGACCTCGGTGCGCGGGTCGTCGTCGGGCACGCGTTCGGCGATCAGCACCTCGCCGCGGGCGAGCGGCAGCGCGCTGACCCGCTCGGCCATGCCGACCACCCGCCGCAGGGGGCGCAGCGAGAAGCCGACCCAGGCGGCCCCGGCCGCGCCGGCGGCGGCGACGGAGATCGCGAAGACGGTGAGTTCCAGGGTGGCCAGCCGCTCGACGGTCTCCTCGGCCGGGCGCAGTGGCAGGCCGCTGACCAGCACGTCGCCGTCCCGTCCGGCGACCGCGCGGACCCGGTAGTGGCCCAGGGCTCCGCCGAGGTCGAGGGTGCGGGCCGGGCCGTTGACGGGCAGGGCGGCCAGCGCGTGCTGCCGGTCGGGGGTGAAGGTGACCCGGTCGTCCTCGTCGCCGGGGTCGTCCACGTCGTCGGCGTCCCCGTCGACCACGCCCGCGGCGGTGACCCGCCCGTCCAGCAGCCGCACGCCGAGGGTGCCGGGGGTCTGGGCCCGGGTGTCGGGGCCGGCGCCGTGGCCGGTGTGCTCCAGGCTCGCGGCGTAGCGGCCGCCGGTCTCGGCGAGCTGCTGGTCGAGGCGGTCGACCAGGAAGTGGCGCAGCGCGGCGGTGGTGGCGAGGCCGACGGCGGCGCAGGTGGCGACGAGCAGCACCAGCAGGCCGGCGATCAGCCGGGCGCGCAGGGTGCGGGGCGCCAGCGCGGAACGCAGGGTGCGGGACGCCGGCCGTACGGCGCGGGCCGGTTCGGCACCGGCCCGTACGGTCGTCACGTCGCCGCCTTGATCAGGTACCCCGCGCCGCGCACCGTATGGATCATCGGACTGCGGCCCGCGTCCACCTTCTTGCGCAGGTAGCTGATGTACAGCTCGACGATGTGCGCCTGCCCGCCGAAGTCGTACGACCAGACGGCGTCCAGGATCTGCGCCTTGCTGAGCACCTGCCGCGGATGGCGCATCAGGTGGGCGAGCAGCGCGTACTCGGTCGGGCTGAGTTCGACCGTCTCCCCGCCCCGGGTGACCTCGCGGGCCCGGTCGTCCAGGACGAGGTCGCCGAGCACCAGCGCGTGCGGCGGCGGCTGCCCGGCCGCGGCGGGCGGGGCGGCCCGGCGCAGCAGGCCGCGCAGCCGGACCACCACCTCGGCCAGACTGAACGGCTTGGTCACGTAGTCGTCGCCGCCGGCCGCGATGCCGGCGATCCGCTCCTCGACGGCGTCCCGGGCGGTGAGGAAGAGCACCCGCACCTCGGGCTGCTCGGCGTGGATGCGGCGCAGCACCTCCAGGCCGTCGAGGTCGGGCAGCATCACGTCGAGCACCACGGCGTGCGGCCGCCAGGCGGCGGCGGCCTCGACGGCGGCCAGGCCGGTGGTCGCGCCGCGCGCCTGCCAGCCCTCGTAGCGGACGGCGCCGCTGACCACCTCCACCAGGTCCGGTTCGTCGTCGACGACCAGGACCCGCCAGTCGGGGCGGTCGACGGTCTCGTCCACGGGGCTCCTCGGGTCCACAGGGCTCCTCGGGTCGGTGCTGCGCATGGTTCATCCTGGCCGGTCCCGATGAGAAACCGGTGAGACCTCCGCATCGGTCCGGCAGCCTTCGCGCCTGCTCTGACCTGCTCAGATGCCCACGCGGGCGGGCGCCGCGGGCGGCCCGGTTCAGAGCCTACTCAGAGCTTGCGGTGCGATCGTGGTCGGCCTCGGCGGCACCCGCCGCCGGGCGCTGAGGAGGTTCCCGATGACCATTGCCGCCGCGCCGAAGCCGCGGCCCGGGCCCCGGCCGGCCCCCGACCGCCGGGGCCACCGGGCGGCGCCGCGTCCGCTGTTCGCCCTCGACCCGCGCGCCGCGCTCGGTCTGATCGCCGCGGGCGGGCTCGGCGTGCTCGCGCTGTGGTGGAAGGGCACCCCGGCGGTGGTCGGCGCGGACGGCTGGCTGACCGGCGCGGGCCGGATCACCGGGCTGCTGGCCGGCTACGCCGCGCCCGTGCTGCTCCTGCTGATGGCGCGACTGCCGCCGGTGGAGCGCGGGGTCGGTGCGGACCGGCTGGCGCGCTGGCACGCCTTCGGCGGGCGAGGGATGACGGCCCTGGTCTCGGTGCACGTGCTGACGGTCGTCTGGGGCTACGCGCTGACCGACGGGCGCGGCCTGGTCGGCGAGGGCGTGGAGCTCGTCTTCCACTACCCCGAGATGATCAAGGCGACCCTGGGCACCCTGCTGCTGCTCGGCACCGGCGCGGTCTCCGCCCGGATCGCGCGCCGCCGCCTCCCGTACGAGGCCTGGTACTACCTGCACCTGGCGACCTACCTCGCGGTGGCGCTGGCCTTCTCCCACCAACTGGCCACCGGCGCCGACCTCGCCGGCGGCCCCGGCCAGGCCGCCTGGTACGCGCTCTACTTCGGCACGGCGGCGCTGGTCGGCTGGTTCCGGCTGCTGCGGCCGTGGCTGCTCGACCGGCGGCACGGCCTGACGGTCGCCGAAGTACGGCCGGAGGGCCCCGGCGTGGTGTCGCTGTTCCTGAGCGGCCGGCGGCTGGACGAACTGCGCGCCGAGCCGGGCCAGTTCTTCCGGCTCCAGTTCCAGGCGCCCGGGCTGCGCTGGGCCGCCAACCCGTACTCGCTGTCCGCGCCGGCGCACCCGCACTTCCTGCGCTTCACGGTCAAGGACCTCGGCGGGCACAGCGCAGCGGTCGCCGCTCTGCGCCCGGGGACCAGGGTGCGCGCCGAGGGTCCGTACGGGGCGTTCACCGGGCGGCGGCTGCGGCAGCGCCGGGTGCTGCTGCTCGGCGCCGGGGTGGGGATCACCCCGCTGCGCGCCCTGTTCGAGACCCTGCCGGGCGAGCTGACGCTGGTCCAGCGGGCCCGGCGGCCGCAGGACGTGCTGTTCCGGGCGGAGCTGGCCGACGTCGCCCGGCGGCGCGGCGCGACGGTGCACGAGCTGGTCGGCCCGCGCGAGCGGGTCGGCGACCTCGGGGCCGCGCTGGCCCGGCTGGTCCCGGACCTCGCCGAGCACGAGGTCTACCTGTGCGGCCCGGACGCCCTGACCGAGGAGGCCGTCCGCGCGCTGCGGGCGGCGGGGGTGCGGCCGCGGCGCATCCACCACGAGAGCTTCTCCTTCTGAGCCCGTTCGGCTCGCCCGACACCCTAGGAGCGTTGATTCCATGCGCCGAGCCGTCGTCACCGGTGCCGCCACCGCGGCCGGGGTGGTGCTGCTGCTGTCCCTCAAACCGCACGAAGCCCCCGGGCCGGCCCCGGTGATCGGCTCGGGGTCCGCCGCCGGGTCCGGGTCCGACGTCTCGGAGCCCTCGACCGCCCCGGTACCGTCCTCACCTTCCTCGTCCGCCTCCGCACCCGCCTCGGGGTCGGGATCGGGCTCGGGATCGGGCGCCACCCGGAAGGTCAGCGGCAACACCGTCAACACCCGGTACGGCCCGGTGCAGGTCCAGGTCACCCTGGCGGGCAGCCGGATCACCGCCGTCGACGTGGTCAAGTACCCGACCACCGAACGGCGCGACCTGGAGATCAACGGCTCCGCGCTGCCGATCCTCAACCAGGAGGCGATAGCCGCCCAGAGCGCCCGGATCGACGTGGTCAGCGGCGCCACCTACACCAGCGACGGCTACGTCCGCTCGCTGCAGAGCGCCCTCGACCGGGCCAAGGGCTGAGGCGCCCGTGCTGAGCCACGCCGAGCCCGTGATGGGCACCGTCTTCTCGATCGCCGTGCGCGACCCGGGCCCCGGCACCCCGGCCGTGCTGGAGCGGATCGCCGAGCGGCTGCACCGGATCGACGCGGTGTTCTCGACGTACCGGCCGGACAGCGACATCAGCCGCCTCGACCGGGGCGAACTCACTCCGGAGGACTGCGATCCGGAGGTCCGCGCCGTCCTGGCCGCCTGCCGCGAGGTGGCCGCCGAGACCGACGGGTACTTCACCGGGCGGCCGGGAGGCCGGCTCGACCCCAGCGGCTGGGTCAAGGGCTGGGCGGTCGAGCAGGCGGCCGCCCTGCTGCGCTCCTCCGGCGCCCGGCAGTACTGCGTCAGCGGCGGCGGGGACGTGCAGACCGCCGGCGGGCCGTGGCGGATCGGCATCGCCGACCCCCGGCAGCCGGGCTTGCTGGCCGCCGTCCTGGCCGGCCACGACCTGGCCGTGGCCACCTCCGGCACCGCCGAGCGCGGCGCCCACATCCTCGACCCGCACACCGGACGCCCCGCCGAAGGCCTGCTCTCGCTCACCCTGGTCGGCGCCCCCGGCACCGGCATCGCCCGCACCGACGCCTGGGCCACCGCCGCCTTCGCCATGGGCCCGGACCGTGCCCTCGCCTGGGCCGCCCGCCGACCCGGCGTCGAGGCGCTGGCCGTGCTGCCGGACGGCACCAAGCGCTGGACCCCGGGCCTGCCCGGACACCTCCCGGCGAGTGGTCCGGCGGACTGGCGGACCGCCGTCGGCTGACCGGGGCCCGTCCGTACGGCGCGTGTCATGGCGGAACGACCGTTCCGCAGGCGGAACGGTCGTTCTCGGGAACGCCTGTTCCCCGCGTTCGGTCCACGTCCGTTCCGTGCCCACGCCCGCTCCGTGCCATCTCCCCGTGCCCACGCCCGCTCCGTGCCTACGCCCGCTCCTGCTGCGCCGCCCGCCAGGCCTCCCAGGCCACCAGCGGCGCGAGGTACGACCAGCGCCGGGAGCCGTCCGGGCAGGTGCCGCCCTCGACCAGCTCGGAGACCGTACGGCGGGTGAACGGCACCCAGACGGCCATGTCGTGCTCGAAGGTGCTGTGGCAGGCCTCGCGGCGGCGGTCGATCTCGGCCGCCTCGAGCCGGGACCGGACGGTGGCCACCAGGGTGTAGCAGGAGGCCGGCTCGCTCCAGCCCAGCCAGGTGATCACGGTCGGCCCGACGTCCTCCGGCAGCAGTCCCAGTTCCTCCTCCAGCGCCCGCCGGACCAGCCCGTAGAAGTCCTCGGCGGCGCCCGGCTCGTCGCGGTACTTCATCGTCTCGTTGATTCCGACCGTCCACTGCGCCGGGAAGGTGTTGACCGCCAGCGAGCGGCGGAGCAGCAGCAGCCGGCCCAGCCGGTCCCGTACCGCGACGCAGGCGCTGACCATCGTGGGCGGCGCGACGGCCACGAAGCTCGTCAGGCCCTCGTCCAGCGCCTCGTGCAGCAGCCGGGCCACCTCCGGCTCCTCCCGGCCCAGCCGGGTGGTGGCCATGCACTCCGCGTAGTCGCTCTCCGCGATGTCCACCTCGCAGACCCGCGCACCGCCGTGCTCGCCGTGATCGACCGTCAGCCGCGAGACGTACGCCGTCCGGCCCGCGGCTCCGGCCGCCCGCTGCCGCGCCACCTCGTCGGCCCAGCCGACCGCGTCCAGCACGTGCGGGCGCTCGACCCGCCCGCGGTGCGCCGTCACCAGCGTGCCCGGAGTCAGCGGCCGGGCCGCCGACCAGGTGATCAGCGGCGCCAGCCCATCCGCCCGCACGTCGTGCGCCCGGGCCGCGGCCGTCAGGCTCGCCCGTCGCACCCGCGGCGCCGGTACCCGGGAACCGAGCCGCGAGCCGCCGTACTTGGCGAAGTCGTACACCAGGTTGGTCAGCACCCCGAGCAGCAGGGCCCCACCGATCCCCAGCAGCCACTCCACGTCGGCCCCCTCCGTCCGTGATCGACCGCCCCATTGTGGAGGCGCCCTCGCCGCCGGGGGAAGGGCCGCGGCCGACGGCCGGTCCCGGGGCCGGTGTTAGGGTGATCGGAAAGTCGGCTCGGAGACCCGGAGACTCGGAGGCACTGAACAGTCGTGCGGGCGCCCAGGGTTGACGCGTCCACGGTCCGGTCGACCGTCCACTCCACCGCCCGGTCCGCCGTACGCCGTTTCCCCGCCGCCGCCGGCTACCTCCTGCTCTGCCTCGGCACCGGCCTGGCCGCCCTGGCCGGACTCTGCCTGCTGCTCGTCCTCCTCGCCCTCTGCCTGGTCGGCCTCGGCCTGCCGTTCCTCCCACCGGCCCTGCGACTGCTGCGCCACTGCGCCGAGTTCCACCGGCGGCTGGTCGGCCGCCGACTGGGCGGCGAACGGCCGCGCACCCCGTACGGCGACCGCGCGTCCGTACGAGATCCGGCCGTGCGCCGGGACCTGCTGTGGCTGCTCGCCCACGCCACCGCCGGGACGGTCCTGTCGGGCGCCGCCCTCACCCTGTGCAGCCATGCGTTCAACTGGCTGACGGCGCCGGTGTGGTGGCGGCTCCTGCCGGGCGAGCGGGACGCCGTCATCCTGCTGACCGTCGACTCCTGGCCGGTGGCCCTCCTGGCGGCGGTCGGCGGGGTCGGCTACGCCGCGGTCGCCGTGGCCGTGCTGCCGCCGGCCGCCGACCTGCACGCCCAAACCTCCCGCCGGCTGCTGGTCGCCCGGCCCCGCACCTCGCTGGCCCGGCGGGTCCAGGAGCTGACCACCAGCCGGTCCGAGGCGCTGGACACCCACGCCGCCGAACTGCGCCGGATCGAACGGGACTTGCACGACGGCGCCCAGGCCAACCTGGTGGCGGTCTCGCTCCGGCTCGGCATGATCCGCCGCACACTCGACCAACGCCCCGAGCAGGCGGCCGCGTTGGTGGACTCCACCCAACTCGTCGCCGAGCAGGCCCTGGAGTCGCTGCGCGCCCTGGTGCGCGGCATCCACCCGCCGCTGCTCGCCGACCGGGGCCTGGCCGAGGCCGTACGGTCGCTCGCCGACCGCTGCGCCGTGCCCACCCGGGTCGAGCTGGACACCGGGGAGCACCCCGGCACCCCGCCCTCGCCACCCGCCCCGTCCTCCCTGCCGTGCCCTCCTTCCCCTCCTTCCCCTTCTTCCCCGTTCTCCGCCGACCCGCCGCCGCGCGCACCGGCCGCCGCCGAGGCCGCGGCCTACTTCGTGGCCTCCGAGGCGCTCGCCAACGTCGCCCGGCACAGCGGCGCCCGCAGCGCCCTGGTCCGGCTGCGGATCACCGCCGCCACGATCGCCGTCCGGGTCGAGGACGACGGCCGGGGCGGCGCCGTCGAGGGCGCCGGCAGCGGGCTGGCGGGCCTGCGCCGCAGGGTCGCCGCGTTCGACGGCACCACCCGCCTGTCCAGCCCGCCCGGGGGCCCGACCATCCTGGAAGTGGAGATCCCGTGCGGATCCTGATCGCCGAGGACAACGCCCTGCTCCGCGAGGGCCTGGTCCTGCTGCTGCGCAGCGAGGGGCACGAGGTGTGCGCGACCGTGGAGCACGGCGACGACCTGCTGCCCGCCCTGCTCGACCACCGCCCCGACGTCTCCGTGCTCGACGTCCGGCTGCCACCGGACTTCCGCGACGAGGGCCTGCGCGCCGCCGTCGAGGCCCGCCGCCGACTGCCCGAGCTGCCCGTCCTGATCCTCTCCCAGTACGTCGAACGCGCCTACGCCGCCGAGCTGCTCGCCGAGAGCGCCACCGGAGTCGGCTACCTGCTCAAGGACCGGGTCGGCCGGGCCGAGGAGTTCCTCCAGGCACTGGGGCGCGTCGCCGAGGGCGGCACCGCGATGGACCCGCAGGTCATCTCCCAGCTGATGGCCCACCGCCCAGGACCCGACCCGCTGGCCGCGCTCACCCCGCGCGAGCGCGAGGTGCTCGCCCTGATGGCCGAGGGCCACAACAACCCGACCATCGCCCGGCTCCTCTTCCTCGCCGAGAGCTCGGTGAACAAGCACATCGGCGCCATCTTCGGCAAGCTCGGCATGCCCACCCCCGACACCGGCCACCGCCGGGTGCGCGCCGTCCTCACCTACCTGCGCGCGCTCGCGGACGGCTGACCGCCGTCCGCTCGTCCGTGGGACGCCGCCGGTCATCCGCGGGGAAACCGCCGTTCGTCCGTGGGAAACCGCCGGTCATCCGTGGGTAGCCGCCAGCCGCAGCTGCTCCTCCTCGACGATCAGCGCCGCCAGCGACAACTCCGACACGTCCACCGCCTCCGGTGTCGACTCCGCCACCTCGCTGCGCCGCGCGTAGTCGTCGAACAGCCGGCCCTTCGCCCGCAGCAGGTCCAGCATCCGCTGGTCGACGCTGTCCACGGCCAGCAACCGGTGCACCCGCACCCGGCGGACCTGCCCCATCCGGCGTGAGCGCGCCACCGCCTGGTCCTCCAGCGTCGGCTTGACCTGCGGCTCGCAGAGGATCACCACCGAGGCCGCCTGGATGTTCAGCCCCACGCCGCCGGCCTGGATCTGGCAGAGCAGCACCGCGTGCCCGGGCGCGGCGCTGAACCCGTCCACCGTCTCCTGCCGCCGCACCGCGCCCAGCGAGCCGTCGATCGGCCCGAACGTCCGCTGCCCCAGGGCGGCTCGGACGGCCGCCAGGACGTCCCGGAAGTACGAGAAGACCACCACCTTCAGCCCGCTGTCCGCCGCCTCCCGGACGATCTCCCGCAGCCGCCTCAGCTTGGCCGACTCCGCCGGGTCCGCGTACCCGGCCCGGCGCATCGCCGGGAAGTTGCCCGCCGCGACGGCCGACCGGTAGGCGGCGAGGTCGGCGGGCGAGAACTCCTCCCACTCGTCCACGTGCACCACCTCGGGCAGCTCGGTGAGCACGTCCTGCTGGTTGCGGCGCAGGTACGCCGGGGCGACCGCCCTGCGGAAGGCCGCCGGTCCGGCGGCCGCCGGACCCTGCTCGACCAGCGGCACCAGCTCCGGCCGCAGGTACCGCACCAGGGTGCGGAACTCCTCCACCCGGTTCTCCATCGGCGTCCCGGTGAGGAACAGCACCCGCTCCACCCGCTCCGCCCAGGCGGCCACCGCCCGGGAGCGCTGCGCGGCGGGGTTCTTGACGAAGTGCGCCTCGTCCACCACGACCATCCCGACGGCGACCGCCTCCGCGACCTCCGCCGCCTCCAGGCGGCGCAGCCCGTCGAAGGTCAGCACCGCGACCCCGCCGTCCCGCAGCCACTCGGCGAGCGCCGCCTCCCGCTCCGGGCCGTGCACCCGCAACGCCCGCAGGGTGCTGCGGGACTCGACCTCCCGGATCCAGTTGACCAGGACGCCGGCCGGGCAGACCACCAGGAAGTGGGTGCTCCCCCGGGCCCGCAGGTGCGCCAGGACGGCGATCGCCTGCACCGTCTTGCCGAGTCCCATCTCGTCCCCGATGATCACCCGTCGCTGGGCGAGCGCGAACCGCGCCCCGAACGCCTGGTAGCCGCGCAGCGAGACCCGGCAGTGGGCGTCGTCCAGCGGCTCGGCCCGCACCCGGTCCGACAGCTCCTCCGGCAGGAACCCCTCGGCGGCGGCGAGTTCGACCCCGGCCTCCTCGACGATCCCGCCGAGCACGCCGTAGTAGTCGGCCGAGCGGAGCTCGAAGTCCGTCCACGCCTCGATCGGGTCGAGCGGCGGTCGCAGCAGGTCGACCGAGGCCTGGGCGAGCAGCACCGGGACCTCCTGCGCCCCGTACCCGACCAGCAGCTTCTCCAGCAGGTCGACCGCCGCCCGCGCCTGCGCCCGCCGCTCCCGGCCGGCGAACAGCCCGCGCAGCACCCCCCGGGCCGGCCGCGCGGCCGCCACCAGCGGCTCCACCTCGGCCTGGACCCGCTCCGCGGTCTCCCGGGCCCGCCGCGCCTCCGGCCCGGCGGCCACCAGCCGCTGGAGCGCGACCACCAAGGCGGTGCTCAGCGGGTCCTGCCGCTCGACGTCCAGCCGCACCGCCACCGTCTGCTCGACCGCCCGGGCGAGCTGCCCGGCCGCGGCCTGCGCCTGCGCCGCCGTCTGCGCCCCGACGCCGGGGATCAGCCGGAGGGTGTAGCCGGAGGCCTCCAGCACCTGCCGCACCGTCCCCAGCCCGGCCGCCTCCAGCGCCCCGACCCGCAGCCGCCCCTCGGTCACGTCCCGCAGCCGCGCGACCGGGATGGCCCCCAACTCCTCCTCCACCAACCGGTCCCGGATCGCGACGTACGCCGGCCGCACCTGCTCCACGGCCTCCCGGTGATCCGCCACCACCGCCCTGGCCGCCGCCCGCAGGCCCTCCGCGTCGGCCAGCACCACCCCGACCCGCCGCCGCTCCCCCAACCGCCCGCTCCGTCCATTCCACGCACCCAGGAGCACCATGCTCCCACCCGCCGCCGACGGCCGTCCGGGGCCGCAACGCGCCGGGGGGGGGGGGGGGGGGGGGGGGGGGCCCCCCCCCCCCCCCGCCCCCCCCCCCCCCGCCGCGGTCCGCCGGGACGGGCGGCAGGGGTGGCGAGCGGCCGGCTCAGGCC
>NZ_JBICYZ010000070.1:0-50037 GCF_043201465.1 Kitasatospora sp. NPDC048298 | reverse complement strand
TCGCCAGCAACCCCACCCGGTCAAACCTCGATGGCAGGAACCTAGCGGTGATCAAACTTCGGTGACAAACGGTGAAGCTTCGCTGTCACAAGACACACCGGGAGGACGGGTCCGGAGGCACGTCGGCGCCGTTACGCCGTCGGGTGACGGCGCCGGGCGGGTGACGCCGGGCGGGTGACGCCGGGCGGGTGACGCCGGGCGGGTGACGGCGGGCGGGTGACGGCGGGCGGGTGAAGGTGCTCGCCCGACCGGACTACCGACAAGTGTTTTTTCCTTGACAAATTTTTTTGTCGGATAGAAGCTGGAACGGTGCTGGAAGTCGCCGTGATCGAAGAACCCGCCGCGGCCGAGGCCTCGCTGGACCCGATGCGGTCACGCCTCCTCGCCGCCCTGACCGAGCCCGCCTCGGCCGCCATGCTGGCCGCCCGGCTGGGACTGCCCCGGCAGAAGGTCAACTACCACCTGAAGGAACTGGAGCGGCACGGCCTCGTCGAACTCGCCGAGGAGCGCCGCAAGGGCAACGTCACCGAACGGGTGTACCGCGCCACCGCGGCCTCCTACGTGATCTCCCCCAGCGTCCTGGCCGCCGTCAGCCCGGACCCCACCCGCTCCCCCGACCAGCTCTCCGCCCGCTGGCTGCTGGCGCTCGGCTCCCGGCTGGTGCAGGAGGTCGGGGCCCTGCTGACCGGAGCCTCCCGGGCCCGCCGGCGGGTCGCCAGCTTCGGCATCGACGCGCAGGTGCGGTTCGCCTCCGCCGCCGACCGGGCCGCCTTCGCCGAGGAGCTGGCCCAGTCCGTGGCCACCC
Source organism: Kitasatospora sp. NPDC048298 (assembly GCF_043201465.1). Lineage (NCBI taxonomy): Bacteria > Bacillati > Actinomycetota > Actinomycetes > Kitasatosporales > Streptomycetaceae > Kitasatospora > Kitasatospora sp. NPDC048298. The sequence goes on along the minus strand of NZ_JBICYZ010000070.1, from coordinate 49,232 downwards.
TCGTCAGCCGCTACCACGACGAGTCCGCGCCCGGGGGCCGCAGCCACCGGGTGGTCGTCGGACTCCACCAGATCCCCGCCGCACCACCCGAGGCCGAGGCCGAGGCCAAGGCCGGAGCGGGGACGGAACCGGTCGGGGCCGAGGTGGCGGCCGGGGACATCGCCGCTGCGGCGGACGAGGCCGGGAGCACACCGAACCAGGAGGACCCGCGATGACCCACCCGTTCGAGATCGGGCTGGAGACCTCCCTGCCGGCGAGCCCGGAACAGGTCTGGGAGGCGATCGCCACCGGGCCGGGGATCGACTCCTGGTTCATGGGCCGCAACGAGCTGGACCCGCGCGAGGGCGGCACCGCCGTCATGGAGACCGGGGGCCACCGCGAGGAGGCGGTCGTCACCGCCTACGAGCCCGGCAAGCGCCTGGCCACCCGTACGGCCACCGGCGAGGACGGCCGGTTCATGGCCTTCGAGTACCTGATCGAGGGCCGGGACGGCGGCGCCACCGTCCTCCGCGTCGTCCACAGCGGCCTGCTCGGCGACGACTGGCAGGACGAGTACGACGCGCTGCGCCGTGGCTGGCCCTTCCACCTCCACACGCTCCACGAGTACCTCACCCACTTCCCCGGACGCACCGCCGTCCCCGTCTTCGCCGCCGCGCCGTCGGCCGGGCGGCCGGAACCGGAGGTCCGGGCCCTCCTCGCCCGCGCCCTGTCGCTGCCGCTCCCGGTCACCACGGGCACGCGGGCCCACGGGGAACCGGCGGGCCTGCCGCCGCTGGACGGCGAAGTGGTCTGGGCGGACGACGAACGCGTCGAGGTCCGTACCGCCGACGGGCTCTACACCTTCCACCACGGCTCCGGCCTGGTGCTGCTGTTCCACCACCTCTTCGGCCCGGTTCCGGACGGGGCCGAGGCCGAGGCCGAGGCCGCCTGGCAGCAGTGGCTGGCCGAGGCCCTCGCCTGACCTGCCACTTCGGGCCTTCGGGCCGACAGACCCGATCCCGGCCCAGACTCAGCCCCAGACCCAGACCCAGACTCAGCCCCGCGAGAGAACCGAGGAACCACTCATGCGCACCCTGATCAGCACCGCCTTCATCTCGCTCGACGGCGTGGTCGAGGGCCCCGGCGGCGAACCCGGCTACCGGAACTCCGGCTGGACCTTCAAGGACATCGAGTTCCTCCCCGAGGCGTTCGAGATCAAGGGGCGGGAACAGGAGGAGGCCACCGCGATGCTGCTCGGCCGGGTCAGCTACCAGGCGTTCAGCCCGGTGTGGCCGGACATGGCGGAGTTCGCCCACTACAAGACGCTGCCGAAGTACGTCGTCTCCACCACCCTCACCGAGGACGACCTGGTGTCGAACTGGGGCGAGACCACCATCCTGCGCTCGCTCGACGAGGTCGCCGCGCTGAAGGAGACCGAGGGCGGCCCGATCATCCTCCACGGCAGCGCCGCCCTGAACCGCGCCCTCTCCGACGCCGGCCTGATCGACCGCTACCACCTGCTCGTCTTCCCGCTGCTGCTCGGCGCCGGCAAGCGCATGTTCAGCACGACGGACAAGGACGCCCAGAAGCTGAAGCTGGTCGAGCACGAGGTGTACGGGAACGGCCTCCAGAAGCAGGTCTTCGACGTGGTCCGCTGACCGGCAGGGCCCGTCCGCCCCGCCCAGGCTGTCGCCTCCCTGACCGTCAGCTCCCTGGCCGCCACCTCTCCGGCCGTCAGTTCCCTGATGGTCAACGCCCGTCCGCCGTGCGCCAGACGAACACCTCGCTGCTCGGCTGCCGCTCCGAGAAGCGCCCCGACGACGAGGTCCGGGCGAGGAGTCGACGGAGGTCCGACTCGAAGGCCGGACGGCGCTCGGCGAACAGGTGCGGGGCCGAGGAGGAGAGCGCGAAGACGCCCGCGACCGCGTCGTCGGCCGTGCGCTCCAGCGGCCGCCCGCCCGGGACGACGATCCGCCGCGGACCGGTGAAGCCCGCCCGGGCGAGGACGGCGGCCTCGTCGTCCGGCGTGCCGTGCGGCAGCAGCCCCTGCCCGGCGCGGCGGACCGGGCCGAGGTAGCGCCGGACCAGTTCCCCGATCGCGGCGTACGGGACCGGCGGGTGCGGCAGCCCCTCGGTGGGACGCGGTTCGCCCTTCAGGTCCGAGATGTGCGCCAGGGCGCCGCCGGGCCGCAGCATGCGCCGCACGGTCGCCGCCACCAGGTCGCGGTCCATCCAGTGGAAGGACTGGCCGAAGACCGCCAGTGTGAAGGTGCCGAGCCCCGACGGCAGTTCCTCGGCCCGGGCCCGCACCCAGGTGGCCTTGGGCTCCGCGGCGCCCGCCCGGCGCGCCTCGGCGATCATCCCGGCGTCCGGGTCCACCCCGACGACCTCACCGAACAGGTGCGCCAGGCCCAGCGCCAGCGTGCCCGGCCCGCACCCCACGTCGAGCAGCCGTCCCCGCCCGTCGAGCCCCAGTTCCTCGACCAACGCCTCCGCCAGTCCAGGGGCGTACGGGAGTCTGCCGCGGGTGTAGTGGGCGGCCGTTCCGGCGAACAGCGTCTCGTCCCAGGACCAGGCCTCGTCGGTCATCTCCGCTCCTTCGAAGGGGCCTGACGTTCGGTGAACAGCCTTGATCATGGCACGTGTTGACGCTCGGTCCCGGCCGGCCGGGACCGAGCGGGACGGCCGTGGCCGGCCGGGACGGGAAACCGATGGACAGGCATCCCGCGGCCAACAGACTGGTCCCATGACTTCGACCGACGACAAGAACGATCTCCGGATCTACATCCAGGATGCCCGCGACGCCCTGCTCTGGAAGCTCGAAGGCCTCTCCGAGTACGACCTGCGCCGCCCGCTCACCCCCACCGGGACCAACCTGCTGGGCCTGGTCAAGCACGTCACCGGCGCCGAGGCGCTGTACTTCGGCGACACCTTCGGCCGTCTCTTCCCCGAACCGGCCCCCGTGTGGATCACCGGACAGACCGAGCCCAACGGCGACATGTGGGCGCGGGCGGACGAGAGCACCGAGGAGATCGTCGGGCGCTACCGACGGGTCTGGGCCCACTCCGACGCCACCATCGAGGCCCTGCCGCTGGACGCCGTCGGCAAGGTGCCGTTCGGTGCCCGCCACGAGCAGACCCTCCACCGGGTGCTCGTCCACATGATCGCCGAGACCCACCGTCACGTCGGCCACGCCGACCTGGTCCGCGAACTCGTGGACGGCGCCACCGGCCAGCGCTCCGACGGCGCCAACACCGCCCCCGGCGACGCCGACTGGTGGCGGGCCCACCGCGACCGCGTGGAGCAGGCGGCCCGGGAGGCCGGCGGCCTCGGCTGAGGAGGAAGGGGGCGGGGTTCAGCGGGGGTGAGGCGAGGCTCGCGGGGGTGAGGCGAGGTTCGCGGGGGTGAGGCGGGGAGGGTCTGAGCCGCCGCAAAGGGCCCGGCGCCGCAGCAACCGGTCGGCTCCCACCGGCTGCCCCGCCCGGCGAGTGCCCCGGTGCTGTCGGGGCGGGCCGCTAGGGTCTGGGGGTCACGGGGTAGGCCGGGAGAGGTGGGGCACGTGGGGTGTCAGCGGGTGGTGGAGCTTCCGGCTGGGGTGGTACACGCGGGGAGTCGGGAGTTCCTGGCGCGGGAGGGGCTGCCGGAGACCGGGGCGTTCCTGGACTTCGAGGTGCTCGGAGACGGGGAGCCGGCGGCGGTCTCCGCAGAGGCGGAGCGGCTGTTCGTCCTCGGGGAGACGGCGTACTCCACACCGTTCGCCGCCGACGGCAGCCTGGTGCTGCTGGACGGGGTGACCGGTGAGGTCTTCCTGGACAACAGCGGCCCACGGCGGGACCTGCTGGCCTCCGGCGTCGCCGCGCTGGCGGGCCTGGTGCGCGAGGTGGACGCGGTGGCCGAGGCGGCCCGGCGCCCGGCGGCACTGGACGGGCGGCGCGGCCCGACCGTGATGGCCGAGGTGCTGGCGGAGGCCGAGCGACGGATGCGGGAGATCGACCCCGGGCTGTTCGGCGACGGCTCAGCCCCACCCCCGCACTGGGGCACCGCGCTGCTGGTGCGGGCGTTGGGCTGGGGTGCGCTGCCGGGCGGCCCGGGCGGGCCCGCGTACGAGGTGGCCCCGGAGCTGGTGGCGGAGCTGGCGGCGCTGACGGACCAGGACGGCGGCCCCGGCCGGGTACACCTCTTCCGGCCCGAGGACCTGCCCGCCGCCCTGGTGCACGGGCCGACCCGACGGCTGCTGACCGAGGTCGGCCTGCCGCTGGGCGGGGCGATGTTCGGGGTGTGCGATGAGCCGCTGGTCACCATGGGCGAGGCGTATCCCGAGTACTTCGACGGTGAGGAGGAGCGCCCGTACCAGCGGGAGTTCCTCGCCCTCGGAGACTGGCCGACCGATCTGACGATCGCCCTGGACGGCGCCACCGGCCGACTGGAGCTGCCGGACTGGTACGACGACGGCCAGCCCGAGGCCTACCTGAACCGTGACCTCTCCGCCCTGCTCTACTCCCTCTGGACGTACGAGCGGCTGCGCGCCGAGTGGGACCGCTGGGAGTACGGCCGGGCCCGGGAGACCTGGGCGGTGTTCGATCCGCAGGCGCTGCTGAGCGCGGTGGTGGACGGGCTGGTAGAGGCCGTCGACCCCGAGGCGTTCGCCTCGCCCGGCTGCTCGTGGCGGCTGCTCGCCGAGGACGGGCACATGGGCGGTCTGCTCGGCTGAGCGCGTCCGGTCGGCGTGGCCTTCCGTCGGCGCGGTCCTCGGTCGGCATGGCCTTCCGTCGGCATGGCCACGGGCCGGTTCTGGGTCGGTTCCGGGCCGGTTCCGGATCTGTTCCGGGCGGAGGGCGGCACGTCGGACCGGGCGTAGTCTGGGCCGATTCGATCACTCGAGAAGGCGTCGGAAGGACGTGTGGGGGATGCGCAGCGACACGGGGGACCTCTACCAGGCGTTCGCGGAGCGGGAGGCGCGCGGCAACTCACCGGTCTACCAGGAGCTGGCCGAACGCGTCGCCGGGGACGGGCAGTTGTGTGCGCTGCTCGACGGTCTTCCGGCCGCGAAGCGGCAGCCGAACCTGCTGTTCGGCGCGGTACGGCACCTGGGTGGGCCGGTGACGGACGGCTGGTCGGCCTTCAACGGCTGGGTGGCGGAGCACTGGGCCGAGGTCTCGGCGACGATGCTGGAGCGACGGACGCAGACCAACGAGGCGGGCCGTTGCGCCACCCTGCTGCCGCTGCTGGCCGCGCTGCCGCAACCGCTTGCCCTGATCGAGGTGGGCGCCTCGGCGGGGCTCTGCCTGTACCCGGACCGGTACCGGTATCGGTACCGCTTCCTGGCCGGGGAGGGGGAGGGAGTCGGGCTTGGTGCCGGCGCCACCGTCGCCGAGTTCGGCGCCGAGTTCGACACTGCGTTCGGCGCTGAGTTCGGCGCGGCGGCGAGCCCGGTGACGCTGGACTGCACGGTGACCGGGCCGGTGTCGTTCCCCGGCTCCCTTCGGGAGCGGCTGCCCGAGGTGGTCTGGCGGGCCGGGATCGACCTCAATCCGCTGGACGTGCGGGCCGAGGAGGACATGCGCTGGCTGGAATCGTTGGTCTGGCCCGAGCAGACCCACCGGTTGGACCGGCTGCGCGGCGCCGTCCGGGTCGCCCGGGCCGAACCGCCGTTGCTGGTGCGCGGCGATCTCAACGCGACGGTACGGGAGTTGGTGGCGCAGGCTCCGGCGGGGGCGACTCCGGTGGTGTTCCACAGCGCGGTGCTCGCGTACCTGCCGCCGGAGGGGCGGGAGGAGTTCGCGGCGACGATGCGCGGGCTTTCCGGGCACTGGATCTCCAATGAGGCGGTCTCGGTACTGCCGACCGTCGCCCGACGCCTCCCCCGCCCGGCACCGGCCGGCTCCGGTCTGTTCGTGCTCGCCCTGGACGAACGGCCGGTCGCGTTCACGGGGCCGCACGGACAGTCCCTGGACTGGTTCGGCGAGGCGTAGCCGGCGCGCTGGCGGCGGGGCGCCCTCGGGCTTGAAGCTGCCGCAGCGGCAGCTTCTACCGTCGTGACCAGGGCCGGAGAACCGGCCCCGGTCCATGCGAACGTGCGACGTGGAGACGAGGGAGGCGGACCATGGCCTGGCCCATCGCCGAAGTGGCCCGGATGTCCGGAGTGACTGCCCGAACACTGCGGCACTACGACGAGATCGGGCTGCTGCCCCCGGCCTGGATCGGCTCCAACGGCCACCGCTACTACGAGGAGCGGCAGTTGCTCCAGCTGCAACAGGTCCTGGTACTGCGGGCGCTGGGCGTGGGGCTGACCGAGATCGCCCGGATCCTGGGCGATCAGGTGGACGAGTTGGAGGCCCTGCGGGGCCACCGTCGGCGGCTGGTCGCCGAGCGCGACCGGCTCGACGCCCTGGCCGCCACCGTTTCCCGCACGATCGCCGACCTGGAACGCGCCCGGAAGGACGGCACGCCCATGACCATCAACCGCCCCGAAAACCTCTTCGAGGGCATCCAGCCCGACGACGTCGACGCGAGCCTGCGGGACTTCCCCGAGCACGCCGAGGCGGCCCGGCGCGCGACGGCCGCGATGACCCCGGCCGAGATCGAGGCCGGACAGCGCGAGCGGACCGCCCGCATGATCCACCTGGCGGAGCTGATGACGGCCGGCCACCCGGCCGACGCCGCGCCCGTGCAGAGCACGATCGACGAGGAGTACCAGCTGCTGCGCACCATCCGGTCCGTCCCGACCGAGGAGTACCTGGCGATCGCCCGTTCCTGCACCGAGAACGAGCAGTGGAGTGCCGCGTACGAGGCCATCGCCCCGGGCCTGGCCGCGTACCAGCGCGCCGCCATGGAGGCGTACGCAGCGGCTCGGCTGTCCTGAGTCGGGCCTGGTCGGGCGGCCGGGCCGACGCGCGATCTTTGGTCGCGCTGGGCTGCCCGTCCGGCTCGGGCGGGATCGGCTCTGTCCGATCCCGCTCGGCTCGGCCCGGCCTGACTCGGTCCAGTCCAGCTCGGTCCGGTCCGGCTCGGTCCGGTCCGGCTCTGCCGGGGAGCCTTACCGGGGGCTCCCCTGGGCTCCCTGGCAGAAGCCGGGCGCAGGGCGTGTCCTCTCCTCTCTCCCCCGCCGTCACTCCGTCCGCAGCGCCGTGACCGTCCTGGTGCGGGCCGCCCAGGTGGCCGGGAGGACGGCTCCGAGCAGGGCCAGCACCAGGCCGCCGAGTATCAGCGGCCCCGCCACCGAGGGGTCGAACACGGCGAGGTCGGCGTCCGGCACACCGATTCCGGCGGCTCGGGCCATCGCGGGCATCACCTGGTGGTGCACCAGGATGCCGAGCGGGACCCCGATCAGCCCGGCCGCCAGCCCGCTGGCGCAGACCGAGGTGAGCACCATGCCGACGGTCTGCCGGGGTGACATCCCGAGTGCCTTGAGCACCCCGAGGTCGTGCACCCGTTCCCTGGTGTCCAGCAGCACGGTGTTCAGCACTCCGAGCCCCGCCACCACGGAGAGCAGCAGTGTGAGCGTGCCCGCCAGGGTGTTCATCGCCAGCACCACGATGTTGAGGTGCTCCCCGCCGAGGTCGGCGCCCAGGCCCAGGGGTTTCACGACCTGGTCCAGCCCTTCGGCGTAGGCCTGTGCGTCGGTACCCGGGGTGAGGTCGATGTGGAAGGTGAGCGCCTCGGCGTGGATCGCGCCGCCGAGCGGCACCAGTGTGGACCGGTCCGTGAACACCAGGTCGTTGGTGGCCAGAACCTCGCCGGTGATCTTCGCCGGGGTGCTGCGTCCGTGGTCGGTGAGGGTGACGGTGTCACCGACCTTCGCCTGGTTGGCCCGCAGGTAGGCGGCGGCCACCACGACCTCGCCGGGGCCCTGGAACCAACGGCCGGAGATCAGTTGGAAGCCGCTCCAGGAAGCGTCTCCGCTGAGCGCGACCACCTCGGAGCGCCCGGTGTTGCCGGCCAGGGCGACCGGGGTCGGGGCGCTGCTGTACCAGGCCCGGGTGCCCGGGCGGGAGTCGATGGCCTTGGCCACGGCCGCCTCGTCCACCTGGTCGGCCAACGGCGCGGAGCCCTCGATCGGGGCCTGGACCACCACCTTGCCCGCGCGGCCGGCCATCAGGCCGTCCTGGAGGGAGCTCAGCGAGAGCGTCAGGCCCACGCAGAGGGTGACCCCGACCGTGCCGAGTACCACGGCGGCACCCGTGGTCGCCGAACGGCCCGGCCGGTTGAGCGGGGAGGCCAGTCCGAGGCTGAGGGCCCGTGGCACCGGAAGTCGGCCGATCAGCTCCTGTGCCCGGGACAGCGGGCCGGCCGCCCCGGCCCCGTCGGCCGCGCCGCGGGCGGCCGCCCGCTTGGCGCCCGGCGCCGTCCGGCCGACCGCGAGCGCCTCCACCGTCCGCAGCCGCCCGGCCCGCAGCGCCGGCACCAGCGCGGTGCCCGCCACAGCCCCCAGGGCCACCACCGCGACCACGACGTCCACCCAGACCGGGATGCCGAGCAGTCCGCCGCGCAGGGCCTTGTGGGCCAGCCCGAGGACCGGGACGGACAGCAGGTTGCCGAGGAGTACCCCGAGCGCCGTGCCGACCCCGGCGGGGATCAGCGCCTGGCCGACGTAGGCGCGCACCACCTGGGCCGGGGTGAAGCCCAGGGACTTGAGGATGCCGATCCGCCGGGTGGCGGCGCTGACGGCGCCGCTGACCACGACGCCGATGATCAGCACCGACATGGCCAGCCCGAGCGCCCCGAAGGCCGTGACGAACGGGACGAACGTCGAGGCCGTCCGGTTCGCCTCCTCCTGGACGGGCCGGTAGGAGGTGGCCTTGGCGAGCGCCCCGGCCGGGACGGCGCCGGCGAGCGCGGCGCGGTCGACCTCCACCTCGGCGTCGCTGTCGGCGTGGGCGAAGCGGTAGAGGTACTGGGCGGCGGGCGTGGTGCCGGGCGCCGTCAACCCGGGCACCTGCTCGGGGGCGACCCAGCCGTCCGCGCTCCAGGAGACCGAGGCCGCCAGGCCGACGACCTTGAGCGTCGGGTGCCCCGGAAGGCCTGGGAACTCCATGGTGTCGCCGACCGCCAGCGGGGAGTGCCCGTCCAGGAACACCACCTCCCCGGGGCCTGCGACCCAGCGGCCCTCGGTGATCCGCAGATCGTCCAGCGCGCCCTTCTCGCCGCGGCCGACCAGCGTCGTCGGCGGCAGGGGGCTCCCGGCCGGCGGGATCCTGGTGCCTGGGCCGGAGCGCGGCTGGACGGTGACCGCCTGGTAGGGGCCGGCCGAGGCCGTCACGCCCGGCACGCGGGCCGCCGCGGCGAGCTGGGCCGGGCTCGCCTTGGCCTGGTCGTACAGCACGTTGAGGTGGGCGCCGTGCTGGTCGGCGAAGGAGCGCTGGTACGGGCCCCGGGCGGCGACCAGCAGCCCGAGCGCGAGGATGCACGCCGTCACCGACATCATCGTGGTGAGCACCATGACCAGGGTCTGCACCCGCCGGCGGCCGACCCCGGCGCGCACCACCTTGCCGAGCGCGCTCATCGGCCACCGCCCGGTACCGGCAGGGCGGCCGTGTCCCTGACCAGCCGGCCGTCGAGCAGTTCGATCGTCCGGTCGGCGCAGCCCTCGGCGAGCGCGGTGTCATGGGTGACCAGCAGGATCGTCTGGCCGTCCGCGTTCAGACCGCGCAGCAGGTCGCGGACGTCGGCGGCCGAGGCCGTGTCCAGCGCCCCGGTGGGCTCGTCGGCCAGCAGCAGCGGCGGGCGGTTCATCAGCGCCCGGGCCACCGCGACCCGTTGGCGCTCGCCGCCGGAGAGCCGGCCGGGGAAGGCCTTGGCGTGCCGGGCCACCCCCAGCCGCTCCAGCAGCTCCCCGGCCCGGGCCCGGGCCTGCTCCCGCCGCATCCCGGCCAGCTGGGCCGGGAGCATCACGTTGTCCTCCGCGTTCAGGTCGTCCAGCAGGTTGAAGAACTGGAACACCATGCCGATCCGCGCCCGCCGGTACTCGGCCAGCGCGGCCTCGCCGAGCCGGTGCACGGCCACGCCGTCCACCTCCACCTCGCCCTCGCTCGGGCGGTCGAGGCCGGCGATCAGGTTCAGCAGGGTGGACTTGCCGCTGCCCGATCGGCCGAGCACGGCCAGCGCCTCGCCGGCCCTGACCTCCAGGTCGAGCCCGGCCAGGGCGGGGCGGGCGGCGTCGGATCGGTCGTACGTCTTGCTGACGCCGCGGATCCGGATGATCGGCGCGTTCACGGGCCCTCCACGGTTCGAGATCCGGCACCGGGAATCCCGGTCCGGCTGACGGAACATCACGCTACGAATCCGCGGCGGGGTGCCGACAGCCGTCTGGACGGCCTCCTCGGGGTGTATCCAGATACACCCCGAACTGGGTGTTCAGGCCTAGAGCGCCGGAGGCTCCGGCCGGGCAGACTGACCCAGCGAAAGATCGGAACCGGGGCCCACGGGGGGCTCCGGAGCCGTGGCCTCGAGGCCTCCGGACGGGGGTCTCGGAAGGGAATGGGGGCGCGTCATGAACGCGGGAGTGCTGAACGGGGCGGCCCTGCGGGTCGGCCGGGCCTGCGCGGACGGGGTGCGTGCCTGGTACGCGGTGACGCTGGCCGTGACGGGCCTCCTCGCGCTGCTGGCGGGGCCGGTCCTGCTGGCCACCGCGCTGTTCGGTCCGGACGATCCCCGGGACTTCCACCCGGGCGGGCCGCTGATCCTGGCGGTGCCGATGGCGCCGGTCACCCTCTGGGCGCTGTGCTGGGCCACCGGGGGCGGCGGCCGGGCGCTCGGCGCCGCGCTGTTCGCCCCGGGGGCGATAGCGCTGATGGCGGCGCACCTCTACGGCGGTGCCGCCCCCGGCGGCCGGGCCGGCTCGCTCTGGATGGCGCCCTCGCTGGTGGTGCTCGGGCTGTTCGGCGCCCGCTGGATCGCGACGGAGAGCAGGCGGACGGTCGGGAAGTGGAGCGGGCGGCCGATCCCGGTGCCGTACCGCGGTCCGGCCGGGGCCGGGCCCTGGCAGCGGCTGCGGGCCGGCGGCTGGCTCACCGACCCGGCAACGTGGCGGGACTTCGCCTGGACGCTGCTCACCGGCACCACCGTGCTGCTCGTCGCCGTGATCGTCCTGCTGGCGCCGATCGCCCTGGAGGTCTTCGGCCGGAACGAACGGTTCTTCGCCCTGGGCGTCGTCTACTCGATGGGCCTGACCATCTCCCCGCTGGCCGCCCTGTGGGCCGCGCCACCGGTCCTGAGGATCCACGAGAAGGCCGCCCGGGCCCTGCTCGGGCCGTCCCGGCGGGTCGAGCTCGCCCGCCAGGTCAGCCATCTCGCACGGACCAGGGCGGACACCATCGACGCCGGAGCGGCCGAGCTGCGCCGGATCGAGCGGGACCTGCACGACGGGGCGCAGGCCCGGCTGGTGGCGCTGGGCATGCTGCTGACGGTGGCCGAGCAGCTGAAGCACGACCCGGACGCCCTCGGGCCGCTGCTGGCCGAGGCCCGGCTGTCCTCGGTGAAGGCGCTGGGCGAGCTGCGGGACCTGGTCCGCGGCATCCATCCCCCGGTGCTCGCCGACCGCGGCCTGGCCGACGCGGTGCAGGCGACGGCGCTGGACCTGCCGCTGCCGGTCGGCTTCACCGGAAGCCTGCCCGGCCGGGCGCCGGCCCCGGTGGAGTCAGCCGCCTACTTCGCGGTGACGGAGCTGCTGGCCAACGTGGTCAAGCACGCCGGGGCCTCGCACGTGTGGATCGAGATAGGGCACAGTGACGGGCTGCTGCGGATATCGGTCACCGACGACGGGCGCGGCGGCGCCGAGCCGTCCCGGGGAACCGGCCTCAGCGGAACCGAACGCCGCCTGGCCGCCTTCGACGGGGTGCTCGCGATCAGCAGCCCGTCCGGCGGACCGACCATCGTGAACCTGGAGATCCCGTGCGCGTTGTCATCGCCGAAGACCTCTTCCTCCTCCGGGACGGCCTGACTCGGCTGCTGGAGGCCAACGGCATGAAGGTCACCGCGGCGGTGGAGGACGGCGAGCAACTGCTCGCCGCGGTGGCCGCGGACCGGCCCGACATCGCCGTGGTGGACGTCCGGCTGCCACCGGGCTTCACGGACGAGGGGCTGCGGGCCGCGCTGGCGGCCCGCCGGGCTCACCCGGGCCTGCCCGTCCTGGTGCTGTCGCAGTTCGTGGAGCAGCTGTACGCCCGCGAGTTGCTGGCCGGCAGCACCGGCGGGATCGGCTACCTGCTCAAGGACCGGGTGATGGACGGCACCCAGTTCATCGACGCCGTACGACGGGTCGCCCAGGGCGGCACCGCGATGGATCCGGAGGTGATCACCAGGCTGCTCACCCACAACTCCTCGGCCGGCCCGGTCTCCACCCTCTCCCCGCGCGAGCGGCAGGTGCTGGCGCTGATGGCGGAGGGGCGGTCCAACGCGGCGATCGCCCAGCAGCTGGTGATCACCGAGCGAGCCGTCGCCAAGCACACCGCGTCGATCTTCGTCCGGCTCGACCTCCAGCCCTCCGACGACGACAACCGCCGGGTCCTCGCCGTCCTGGCCTACCTCAACAAGTCCTGAAGGGAGCCGCCAAGGGATCGTCCATCCGAAGGGGTCCACTACCCGAAGGAGCCTGCCATCCGAAGGGGCCCGCCATCCGAAGGGAGCCATAAGCGGCCGCACTCCGGCACCGTCGCCCGCCACCCCACAACTTGATAGATCACCGACAAGTGGCGAGCGGCCCTCCGCTGCAGGGGGCTCGCCCGCCGCAGAACGGGTCAATTACGCTGGTGAGGTGCTCATCCTTGTTCGCCGCCGCCACGTGGACCTGCTCCGCGTGACGACCATGTCCTGTCGACGCTCCGGCTGAACCTCGCGCCACCCACCCTCACCGGCGGCCCCTGCCCGGCCGCCGCCACCTCCCGGCTCCCGGAGCACCCGCCGCACCAGGCGCAGCTCCGGCCGTCCCCGGTCGACCACCGGGACCAGCCGGGACGAGACCCAGCGGATGTCACACATGACGCAGCAGTACACGCCCATATCCGAGACCGGTACCGGCTCCACTCCGACGGACGCCCCTGCAGACGCCCCGGCGAACTCCCCGGCGGACGCCCTCCCGGTGATCGACCTCTCGCTCGCCGACGGCAGCCCGGACGACCGCCGCCGCCTGCACGACGAGCTCCGCACCGCGGCCACCGGCGTCGGCTTCTTCCAGCTCGTCGGTCACGGCGTCACCCCGGAGGAGACGACCGCGCTCACCCGGGCCATGCGCGCCTTCTTCGCGCTCCCCGAGGCCGACCGGCTCGCCGTGAGCAACCTCAACTCCCCCCACTACCGGGGCTACACCCGCACCGGCGACGAGCGCACCGGCGGCAACCAGGACTGGCGCGACCAGCTGGACATCGGCGCCGAGCTGCCCCCGCGCGTCCCCAGCGGCGGCGAGCCCCCGTACTGGTGGCTGGAGGGGCCCAACCAGTGGCCCGAGGCGCTCCCCGAGCTGCGCACCGCCACGCTCGGCTGGATCGACCACCTCGGAGAGGTCGCCCGCCGTCTGCTGCACGAACTCCTCACCGCGATCGGCGCCCGCCCCGACTTCTACGACGAGGCCTTCGCGGGCCACCCCCACCTGCGTCTCAAGCTGGTCCGCTACCCCGGCACCGCCCCGGACGGCGCCGGCCAGGGCGTCGGCTCCCACAAGGACTACGGCTTCATCACCCTGCTGCTGCAGGACACCGTCGGCGGCCTCCAGGTCGAGCGCGCGGACGGCACCTTCCTCGACGTCCCGCCCCTCGACGGCGCCTTCGTCGTCAACCTCGGCGAGCTGCTGGAGGTGGCCACGGACGGTTACCTCAAGGCCACCAGCCACCGCGTGGTGAGCCCGCCCGGCGCCCGCGAGCGCTTCTCCGTGCCGTTCTTCTACAACCCCCGCCTCGACGCCCACGTCGAGCCGCTGAACTTCCCGCTCGCCCACCACGCCCCCGGCGCCACCGAGGACCCGGACAACCCGCTCTTCGCCGACTTCGGCCTCAACGAGTGGAAGGGCTACACCCGGGCCCACCCCGAGGTCACCCGCCGCCACCACGCCGCCCTCGCCTGACCCCTCCCGGCGCCTCCACCCGACGCCCCGCCCGACGCCCGACGCCCTTCGCCTTCCGCCGGACACCGGCCCGGCGGAAGGCAGGGGCGTCGGCGTATCCGCACCCGTACGCCTCACCCCCGGCCCCACGCCCACGCGCACGCCTACGCCTACGCCCACCAAGCACCGCCCATCGTCCACCGCCCCTCCCCCATCGGTGGACCGGCCGGGACGGCACTGTCACACTGCTGCTGTCACAGCAGGAGTGTGCCAGCGCGGGAGGCGGCAGATGGGGGAGCACGGCGGGGCGGGGGCCGGGCTGCGGTTGACGGTGGACGAGCTGGCGGCCCGGGCCGGGGTGACGGTGCGGACGGTGCGGTTCTACGGAACGAAGGGCCTGCTGCCGCCGCCGGAGTTGGGGCCGCGGCGGGTGGGGCTGTACGGGGCGGCGCACCTGGACCGGCTGGAGCTGATCGAGGAGTTGCAGCGGCAGGGGCTGACGCTGGCCGCGATCGAGCGGTACCTGGCGCGGCTGCCGGAGGACAGCACGCCGCTGGACCTGGCGATCCACCGTGCGCTGGTGGCGTCCTGGACGCCGGAGACCCCGGAGGAGGCCACCAGGGCGCAGCTGGAGCGGCGGGCCGGGCGGGGGCTGGCGGAGGAGCAGGTCGAACGGCTCGCCGCGATGGGGGCGCTGGAGCGGACGGCGGATCCGGAGGTGTTCCGGGTGGATCCCGGGCTGCTGCCGCTGGGCGTGCGGATCCTGGACGTACCCATCCCGCTGGAGACGCTGCTGGCCGCCCGGGCGGTGGTGTTGGAGCACAGTCGGGCGACGGCACGGGAGTTGCACCGGCTGTTCCGCGAGACGGCGTGGAAGCCGTACCGGGAGAGCGAGCCCGCGCCGGAGGAGCTGGCCCGGATGCGGGCGCTGACGGACCACATCCAGCCGATGGTGGCGCAAGCCCTGGTCACGGCCTTCCAGCGGTCCCTGCGGGACGAACTGGACGAGGAGTTGAGCCAGGAGCCGGGCCCGGAGCGGTAGCGGAAGCCCGGTGAGGTCGCGGACCGCGGACCCCGGACCGCACACCACAGACCGCACACCGGTGACCACGGACCGCAGGCCGGACCGCAGGCCGCAGGCGCCGCGCGTCGCACGGCGCCTGCGGCCTCACCGGCCCCGGCTGGGAGCGCGGCTCAGTCCGTGAAGGTCCGCCCCTCGGCCGCGACCCGCTCCAGCAGCGCCGGCGGTGCGAACCGCTCGCCGTACGCGGCGGCGAGTTCGCGGGCGCGGGCCGCGAAGCCGGCCGGTCCGCCCTCGTACCCGTTGATGTACTGGAACACGCCGCCCGTCCAGGCCGGGAACCCGATGCCGAGGATCGAGCCGACGTTGGCATCGGCGACGGAGGTCAGCACGCCCTCCTCCAGGCAGCGCACCGAGTCCAGCGCCTCACTGAACAGCATCCGCTCCTTGAGGTCCTCGAACGGAACCTCAGCGGCAGAACCGACCCCAGAACCAACCCCAGAACCAACGACAGAACCGCCGGAAGAACCGCCGAAGTGCTCCAGCAGCCCCGGCCAGAGCCGCCCGCGCTTGCCGTCCTCGCCATACTCGTAGAAGCCCGCGCCGCCGCTGCGTCCCGGGCGGCCGAACTCGTCGACCATCCGGTCGACCACGGCGTCCGCCGGGTGCGGCGTCCAGGTGCCGCCGGCGGCCTCCACCGAACGCCGGTGCTCGTCGCGGATCTTGCGCGGCAGGGTGAGGGTGAGCTCGTCCATCAGGGAGAGCACCTTGGCGGGGTAGCCGGCCTGGGCGGCGGCCTGCTCGATGCTGGCCGGGTGGACGCCCTCGCCGACCATGGCGACGCCCTCGTTGAGGAACTGGCCGATCACCCGCGAGGTGAAGAAGCCGCGGGAGTCGTTGACCACGATCGGGGTCTTGTCGATCTGCCGGACCAGGTCGAAGGCGCGGGCCAGCGCCTCGTCGCCGGTCTGCGGCCCGCGGATGATCTCGACCAGCCGCATCTTGTCGACCGGCGAGAAGAAGTGCAGGCCGATGAAGTCGCCCTGGCGCTCGACGCCTTCGGCGAGCAGGCCGATCGGCAGGGTGGAGGTGTTGGAGCAGAGCAGCGCGTCGGGGCCGACGACGCCCTCGATCTCCTGGAACACCTTGTGCTTGAGCTCGGTGTTCTCGAAGACGGCCTCGATGACCGCGTCGCAGCCGGCCAGGTCGGTGGCCTCGGCGGTGGGGGTGATCCGGGCCAGCAGTTCGTCGCGCTTGGCCTCGGTGGAGCGCCCGCGGGCGACGGCCTTGTTCAACAGCCCCTCGGAGTAGGCCTTTCCGCGCTCGGCGGCCTCCAGGCTCACGTCCTTGAGCACGACCTCGATGCCGGCCCTGGCGCAGGCGTAGGCGATGCCCGCGCCCATCATCCCGGCGCCGAGCACCGCGACCTTGCGGACCAGTCGCTTCTCGACGCCCTTCGGCCGCCCGGCGCCGGAGTTGACCGCCTGCATGTCGAAGAACAGCGCCTGGATCATGTTCGCGCTGGTCTGCCCGCAGGCCAGCTCGGTGAAGTAGCGGGCCTCGATGGCCATCGCGGTGTCGACGTCCACCTGCGCGCTCTCCACGGCGGCGGCGAGGACGTTGCGCGGGGCCGGGTAGGGAGCGCCGTTGAGCTGCTTGCGCAGGTTGGCCGGGAAGGCGGGCAGGTTGGCGGCGAAGGCCGGGGTGGCCGGGGTGCCGCCGGGGATCTTGTAGCCCTTGACGTCCCAGGGCTGGACGGCGTTCGGGTTGGCCTCGATCCAGGCCTTCGCGCGGGCGGCCAACTCCTCGGGGGTGTCGACCAGTTCGTGCACCAGTCCATGCGACAGCGCCTGCGCCGGGCGGTACTGGCGGCCCTGGACGAGGAACTTCAGCAGGGCATCGGTGATGCCGAACAGCCGGACCGTACGGACCACACCGCCGCCGCCCGGCAGCAGGCCGAGGGTGACCTCGGGCAGGCCGATCCGGCTGGCGGGGGTGTCGAGCGCGATCCGGTGGTGGCAGGCGAGGGCGATCTCCAGGCCGCCACCGAGCGCGCTGCCGTTGACGGCGGCGACGACCGGCTTGCCGAGGGTCTCCAGCTTGCGCAGCGAACGCTTGATCCGCATGGACTTCTCGAAGACGGCCTCGGCGTCCTCGGGGCGGGCGGCGGAGAGCATCCGCAGGTCTCCCCCGGCGAAGAAGGTCTTCTTGCCGGAGGTGATCACCACGCCGCGCAGCGCGTCCGGGGAGGACTCCTGGGAGGCCAGGGCCGCCAGCCGCTCGACGACGGCCTCGAAGTCGGCGACGAAGGCCTCGTTCATGGTGTTGACGGACTGGGTGGGGTCGTCGAGGACGAGGGTGACCACGCCGTCCTGGTCCTGCTCCCAGCGGATGGTGGTGGTGTCGCTCATGGGTTCACGGTCTCCAGATCTGCGGGGAGGAAGTCAGATGCGCTCGACGATGGTGGCGATGCCCATGCCGCCGCCCACGCAGAGGGTGATCAGGCCGTAGCGCAGGTCGCGCCGCTCCAGTTCGTCGATCACGGTGCCGAGCAGCATCGCCCCGGTGGCGCCGAGCGGGTGGCCGAGCGCGATCGCGCCGCCGTTGACGTTCACCTGGTCGTGGCGGAAGCCGAGTTCGCGGATGAAGCGGAGCGCGACGGCGGCGAAGGCCTCGTTGATCTCGACCAGGTCGATGTCGGCGGCGGTGAGACCGGCCTTGGCGAGGGCCTTGTGGGTGGCCGGGGCGGGGCCGGTGAGCATGATGGTCGGCTCGGAGCCGGAGACGGCGGCGGAGACGATCCGGGCGCGCGGGCGCAGCCCGTACCGCTCGCCGACCTCACGGTTGCCGATCGCCACCAGCGCGGCTCCGTCCACGATGCCGGAGGAGTTGCCCGCGTGGTGGACGTGGTCGATGGCCTCGACCCAGTGGTACTTCTGGAGGGCGACGGCGTCGAAGCCGCCGGCCTCGCCGATGGCGGCGAAGGAGGGCTTGAGGCCGGCCAGGGTCTCGACGGTGGTGCCGGGGCGGATGAACTCGTCGCGCTCCAGCACGACCAGGCCGTTGCGGTCGCGCACCGGGACGACCGAGCGGTCGAACAGGCCGTCCGCCTGGGCCTTGGCGGCGCGGGCCTGGGACTCCGCGGCGAAGGCGTCCACGTCGGTGCGGGAGAAGCCCTCGATGGTGGCGATGAGGTCGGCGCCGATGCCCTGTGGGGCGAAGTTGGTCTCGTACGCGGTCATCGGGTCGGCGAACCAGGCGCCGCCGTCGGAGGCCATCTTCACCCGGGACATCGACTCCACACCACCGGCCAGGACGAGGTCCTCCCAGCCGGAACGGACCTTGGCGGCGGCCAGGTTGACGGCTTCCAGGCCGGAGGCGCAGAAGCGGTTCTCCTGGACGCCGGCGACGGTGTCGGGCAGGCCGGCCGCGATGGCGGCGATCCGGGCGATGTCGGAGCCCTGGTCGCCGACCGGGCTGACCACGCCGAGCACGATGTCGTCGATCGCGGCCGGGTCCAACCCGGGGTAGCGGTTGCGCAGTTCGTGGATCAGTCCGACGACGAGGTCGATCGGCTTGGTGCCGTGCAGCGAGCCGGAGGCCTTGCCCCGGCCGCGCGGGGTGCGGATCGCGTCGTAGACGTACGCTTCGGTGGTCACGGTGGGAACGCCTTTCAGCGGATTCTTCGGGGCAGTGGGTCTGTGGTCTGCGGAGCGGTGAACTTGAGGGGTAACGGGCTTGAGGAGTAACAGGCTCGCGGGGCAACGGGCTTGCGGGGCAACCCGATCGACGGAGGGACCTCAGCCGAGGATGGAACGCCCGACGATCTCCTTCATGATCTCGGTGGTGCCGCCGTAGATGGTCTGGATGCGGCCGTCGGTGAACGCCCGGGCGACCGGGAACTCGCTCATGTAGCCGTAGCCGCCGTGCAGCTGGAGGCAGCGGTCGGCGGTGCGCTTCTGCAGCTCGGTGGCCCACCACTTGGCCATCGAGGCGTCCGCCGGGGTGAGCGCGTAGCGGTTGTGCTCGGTGATGCAGCGGTCCACGAAGGCACGGGTGACGGCGCACTCGGTGGCCAGTTCGGCGATCTCGAAGCGGACGTGCTGGAGCTTGGCGAGCGGACGGCCGAAGGCCTCGCGCTGCTTGACGTAGTCGGTGGTGATCTCGACCAGGTACTCGGCGCCGGCGATCGCCGCGGCGGCGATGGTGAGCCGCTCCTGGGCGAGGTTCTGCATCAGGTGGACGAAGCCGCCGTTGAGCTCGCCGATCAGGTTCTCCTTGGGCACCCGGACGTCCTCGAAGAACAACTCGGCGGTGTCCTGGGCCTTCTGGCCGATCTTGTCGAGGTTGCGGCCGCGCTCGAAGCCGGGCGTGCCGCGCTCGATAGCCAGCAGGCTCAGCCCGTGCGCGCCGCCCTCGGGGGTGGTACGGGCGACCACGATCACCAGGTCGGCGAGGATGCCGTTGGAGATGAAGGTCTTGGCGCCGTTGAGCAGGTAGTGGTCGCCCCGGTCGAACGCCTGGGTGCGGATGCCCTGGAGGTCGGAGCCGGTGCCGGGCTCGGTCATCGCGATCGCGGTGATCAGCTCGCCCGAGCAGAAGCCGGGCAGCCAGCGGCGCTTCTGCTCCTCGGTGGCGAGCGAGGTGAGGTACGGGCCGATGATGTCGTTGTGCAGGCCGATGGCCAGGCCCGAGGCACCGGCCCGGGCGAACTCCTCGGCCAGCACCGCGGCGTAGCGGAAGTCCGGGGTGCCGCCACCACCGTACTCCTCGGGCACGGCGAGGCCGAGCAGGCCCTGGCGGCCGGCCGCGAGCCAGGCGGAGCGGTCGACGATGCCGGCCTTCTCCCAGCGGTCGTAGTGCGGCAGCACCTCCTTGGCCAGGAAGGCCCGCACGGTGGCCCGGAAGTCGTCGTGCTGCTCGGTGAAGATCTCGCGCTGCAACGCTACTCTCCTTGCTCTGCCGAAGCGTTGGGGGATGAGGCACTGACGTCGAGAGAGGGAACGCCCCAGTCCCGGGCCACCTCGGCGGTGTCCGCACCCGGCCGGGCCGGCGGGCGGCGCAGGGCACCCGGGGTGGCGGAGAAGCGCGGGGCGGGGGCCGGCTGGG
Source organism: Kitasatospora sp. NPDC048298 (assembly GCF_043201465.1). NCBI lineage: Bacteria > Bacillati > Actinomycetota > Actinomycetes > Kitasatosporales > Streptomycetaceae > Kitasatospora > Kitasatospora sp. NPDC048298. The sequence goes on along the minus strand of NZ_JBICYZ010000070.1, from coordinate 29,091 downwards.
TGACGCCGTCCACCTCGACGTACGTCCCGCGCGCCGACAGGTGGGTGTCCACAGATGCCTGACGCATCGTCAACACCGGTTCCACGCAGGCGTCGGAGCCCGCGAAGACGGCCTCCCACTCGACCCTGGTCCGGGTGGCGAAGCGGGCGGCGATCAGGGCCCGCAGTTCGGGCCAGCGGGCGAGCTCGTACTGGCCGGGCGCGTCCGTTCCCAGCTCCAGCAGCCGGGCGAACTCCGCGTAGAAACGCGGCTCCAGCGCGCCGACGGCCAGGTGGCCGCCGTCCGCCGCCCGGTAGACCGCGTAGAACGGCGCGCCGCCGTCCAGCAGGTTGACGCCCCGGCGGTCCTGCCAGTGGCCGGCCGCGAGCAGGCCCCACAGCATGCTGCCGAGGTGCGCCGCGCCGTCCACGATCGCCGCGTCGACCACCTGGCCGGTACCGGTGGCCCGGGCGTGGTGCAGTCCGGCGAGCAGGCCGACGACCAGGTAGAGCGAGCCGCCGGCGTAGTCGCCCAGCAGGTTGGCCGGGATGCCGGGGGGCTCCTCGGCCCCGCCCGGCGCCGCCACCATCCCAAGCACCCCGGCGACCGCCGCGTACCCGAGGTCGTGCCCGGCGGTCGCCGCCCGGGGGCCGTGCTGCCCCCAGCCGGTCATCCGCCCGTACACCAGCGCGGGGTTACGCGCCAGGCACGCGCCGGGCCCGACCCCGAGCCGTTCCGCGACGCCCGGCCGGTAGCCCTCGATCAGCAGGTCCGCCCGCTCGACCAGGTCCAGCACCCGCGCGGGGCCCTCGGGGGACTTCAGGTCGATCAGCACCGAGCGCTTGTTGCGGTTGCTGAGGTCGTACGCCGGGTCCGTGCCGAGCGGCGAGGGCTCCGGCCGGTCCACCCGCACCACGTCCGCCCCGAGGTCCCCCAACAGCATGGCCGCGAACGGCCCCGGCCCGATCCCGGCGAGCTCCACCACCCGCACACCCGCCAACGGCCCCCCGGCCTCCGGCGTCCTGCTCGCGTCACCCACTGGCTGCTGAACCCTTCCGACGGGTTTGACAGTAAAGCTGTAACACTCGGGATGATAGGCAAGCGACCCGCCGGTAACAAGACCTCCACCCTCGCGCCGGGCCGCCAATTCCCCCTTGACGCAGCCCCGCTGAACGCCGCCACTCCCCGCACATCCAGCGCCACGGAGGGTGGGTCGGTGTACTGACAACGGCTCCCTGTACGGTCTTCATGCCGCAGGGGAGCGGCTGCTTCACCGAATGGGGAGGATTCGCACATGGGTAGCCCGTACTTCACCACGGGACCGGTCGCACCGGCCAAGGACCCGATGCCGAGCTCAGGGCCCACGTACACCGCGAAGTCGCCGTACGCCCCTCCGGCCCCGGTCGGCGGCGGCAACCCCGCGCTCATCCCACCCGCCCTGGGCACCACCCGACTGGACACCCCGCACGAGCTCAACGCCTCGGCCGGGATAGCCCGGCAGATCGCCACCGACCTGGACAACGCCAACGGCAAGGCCGGCCCCGGCGCGCACAGCCTCACCGAGTACGCGAGCACCGCGTCGACCAGGATCCGCGGCTTCTCCTTCGGCGGCGCCCTCACCGGCAGCACCGAGCGCTGGCTGCAGCAGTGCAAGACCCTGCACGACAAGCTCGGCAACGCCGCCGGAAACCTCGACAAGACCCAGCGGTTCTACGGCGCCAACGAGGCCGGAATCACCGCCGACATGCGTTCGAACAACTGACAGGTACCGGGGGGAACAGACCGATGGTGTCCTTCAAGGAACTGCACGAGGCCGACTTCTCCGGGGTGAACGAAGCCGCCGAAGCCTGGGCCGGCGTGGCCAAGGCCCTCACCGCCCTGGACGGCCGGGTCGCCAAGGACCTCACCAGCACCGCACAACGGGCCGGATGGAAGGGCGACGCCGCCGACGCCGCGACCACGGCCATGCAGGGCATCGACGGCGACTTCAAGCAGGCCTCGGCCGTCGCCACCGCCCTCGCCGCGATCATGAAGACCGCCGCCGAGGACTTCGCCGCCGCCCGCCGCGACCTCGACACGGCGCTGCACGACGCGCAGGGCGACACCACCCTCAGCGTCACCGCCGACGGGACGGTCAACTGGACCGTCCCGAAGGAGGAGAGGAACGACCCCGAGGCCGAGCGCACGATCCGGGCCAACGCCCAGGCACTCTCGGACCGGCTCGGCAAGGCCGTCGCGAAGGCCACCGCCGCCGACCAGCGGGCCACCGTGGCCCTCCAGGGCGACATAGGCACCAGCACCACCGCCTTCAACGCCGCCCCGTACGGCGCCGGCCCGGTCGCCGACGCCAACCGGGCCAAGGACCTGATGTCCAAGGGCGGCAGCCTCTCCGACGACCAGCTCAAGCAGCTGCAGGCGCTCATGGCCGCCAACGCGGAGAACAAGGACTTCTCCACCACCCTGCTCAACGGCCTCAACTACGGCGGCAAGACGGGTCCGGACGCCCTGCTGGAGTACAGCAAGGTCTACGACGGCCTCGCGCGCGGCAACCACAACGCCAAGGGATACCAGGACGTCTACGGCAGCCTGTCCGTCGCACTGGCCACCGCCACCCGCGACGGCGGAATGGGCAAGGCCTGGGAGGACGGCCTGCTGGCCGCCGCCCGTCGCCCCGGGGCATCTGCGGCGGGTTACAACGACAACTACCCGGCGCTGACGGCACTGCTCAACGCGAGGGGCAGCTTCGACAAGGGCTTCCTGACCAAGGTCGGCACCGACCTGGTCGACTACGAGCGCGGCAGCAAACTCAAGGGCGAAGACCTGTGGGGCCCGGACTGGAGCAACATCTCCGGCCACCAGGGCGATCCGATGCGGGACCTCATGCAGACCATGAGCCGCCACCCCGAGGCGTCGAAGGAGTTCTTCGACCCCGCGGCCAACAAGAACCTCGCCTACCTGCTGAAGGACCGCCAGTGGCCCAACCAGGGCTACGAACACAACCAGTTGGACACGCTCGCGCGGGACACCTCCCGCGGTGCTTTCGGCGATGCCCTGGAGGCCGCCACCACCGGCCGCGATCCGCACGGCAGCCAGCCGCCGGTCCGCCCGCACGACGCGGCGATGGCGCGCATCATGTCCGACACGATCAGCCACTTCGGCGGCGATTCCGCCGGCCATGTGACCGAACTCCCCGTCGGACTGCGCCGGCCGTTCGGCAACATGATCGCCGACTACGCGGCCGACACGTACGAGATCATCGGCAAGGAGGTCAACGGGCACTCCGAGACCAGCGGGCTGGCCATCGACCGGGACCGCCTCATCCGGGTCATCCGAGGTGTGTCCGACGACCCGGAGGCGTTCAAGGCCATCCACTACGCCGAGAGCCAGGAGATCGCCCGGCGACTCGACTCCTACCCCGCCGACGCGTTCAGGCCGGACGGCACCGGGCGCCCCGGCCCCGGCATCGAAGGCTACGTACGGGAGGCCGGCCAGGTCCTGGGGGCGCTCAGCGGCGCACAGTCGGACGTCATGACCCGTCACCACGACGACGTCGTGTTCCAGAACAACTGGCAGGCGAAGATGAACTACCACCTCATCGGCACGCCCCTGACTCCCGTACCGGTCGTGGGCGACTTCGTCCAGCGCATGGTCGACGTCGGGACCTCGGAGTGGGCGAACGGGCTCAACAGCGAGCAGGACCAGCAGACGCAGGCGGACCTGTCCAAAATGTTCAACTCCGGAGAGAACCAGCTGAAGACGATGATCGTCGAGAAGGCCGGACTGGCCGGTCTCACCCAGGCGGAGATCAACTCGACCGCCGGTGTGCCCCAGAAGCTGCTGCACGACGTGTCCGAAAGCTACGGGACAGGCGTCAACCAGACATACCGCAACGCACTCGGAGGGCGCTGAGATGAAGAAGACACAGCACACCGCCGATCAGCCCGGCGACGGGAGCGCCGTCGGCGGGCGTCTGGACGCGGCGCTCGACCGACGGGGGTTCACCACCTGGCCGCTGCGGGTGCGGGCGGCGGTCGCCGTGGTGGCGGTGACGGCGGTCGTGGCCGGGGCCGGGGTGTTCCTGGTGGACAACCTGACCAACGCCTTCGGTCCGGACAGTGTGTGCGAGGGCGCCGTGAGCGCGGATCTACTGAACGACGCGCTCGGGCCGGGCAAGGTCAGCGATCAGGCGTTCGGCAACGGGTACCTGCGCAGCGGGTCAGCGTTCTGCATGGCGAAGGTGAGTTCCGGGGTCTTCGGCAACGAGCGGTCCGTCACCGTTGAGCTGCGCAAGAACGGCGACCTCTCCGTCGTCGCGAATGACGCGGAGGCCCGGCTGTTCGCCGCTTCGGCCAACGGCGGAGCGTCCGGCGCGGGCTTCGACCACCGGGCCTGGGCGCTGCTTCCCGAGGCGTGCGACAGCGGGCAGCGGATCACCGTCAGGGCGGACCGCGACAACCGGCCCGGGGCCGAGAAGCTCGCCGCGCTCGCCGTGTCGACGGCCGGCCGCGTCGCGTCACAACAGGGGTGCGGTACGTCGTCCATGCCCGCGCCGCACCAGCTCTCCGCTGCCGGGAAGGACCACGACCTCGACCGCAACGCCGTCTGCGGCCTGCCCGGGCTCACCGCGCCCGCCGGCCTCGGCGGCGCGGCCCTCCGGGAGACCGTGACCACCTCGACCGACCCGCTGTGGACCTGTCTCATCCACTCGGACGCGAGTCCGAGGTCCCCGATCACCTTCACCATCGGCACCGAGCCCCGGCTCCTGGCCCCGGCAACCCCGAAGGACGAACCGGGGATCGGCCGGGCCCGCTGGGTGCGGCCCGGCGAGATGACGGCGACTTGCCAGGGCCGGCCGACCACCTTCCGGATGGAACTCAACGGCTCCTGGAGCTCCGGACCGGATGGCGACTCCACCTGGCAGCAGTTCCTCACCGCCGGGGGCAAGGCGATCGGCTGCGAGCCGATCCTCTAGCCGGACGAACGACGAGCGAAGGGGGACACGCCATGGAACAGAACGACCCGGACGGCCAGGACGGCCGGCGGAGCGCGGCGGGGCGGCTGGACACCGCGCTCGACCGGCGGGGGTTCACCACGCGGGCGCTGCGGATGCGGTTGGCGACGGTGCTGGTGGCGTTCTCCCTCGTCCTCGTCGGGGCCCTGGGGTTCGTGTCGTACCGGCTGACGAACCTCGGTGGGCCGGACGCCGTGTGCGACGGGGCGGCCACGGCGGACCAGGTGCACGAGCTGCTGGGGTCCGGGCGGATCCGTGAGAGCAAGGGCAGCTATTCGGCGACGGAGAACCACACCGGGAACAGTTGCACGGCCACGGTCAGCTCCGGTGTGTTCAAGACCACCGAGAAGATCGTGCAGTTCACCATCGCTCTCAACACTGATGACGGACCGAGAGTGTTGGCCGCGTCGGATGCCCGGCTGTTCTCCGGTGACTCGGCCGGTTCGGTGACTCCGGCTGTCGCATGGGCCGTGCTCCCCGAGGGGTGTGAGAAGGGCGTGCGCGCCGAGGTGCGCGCCGACCAGCCGGGCCACGACGAGGCCCGAGCCCGCTTGGCCGTGGCCTTCGCCAACAAGGTCGCCAAGGCACGCGGCTGTGCCGATCGGGCCGTTGCGGCACCGAAGGAGCTGTCGGCGAAGGGCGCCGTGACGGACCCGGACTGGACCAACCTCTGCGGACTGCCCGGGTTCGCACCCGCCAGGAACCCCGAGGCCCAGTGGCGCATGCCGCAGCAGGTCACCACCGCCACCGCCCCGATCTGGTCGTGTCGGATCGGCGGGGACTCGCAGTACGACAGCCGGGTGCAGGAGTTCGCGATCACGACCGAGCCACGGACCACCGCCCTGACCCGGAAGGACGGCGCGAGCACGTCCGATCTGGGGCGGGCCCAGTGGGTGGCCGACGGGACGCTCGTCACCACGTGCCGGGGCAAGGACGTCTTCTTCACCATCACCGGTGGGATCACCTCGGGCCTCGAGAAGCCCTTCCTCTTCCCCGACCAGAAGGACCGGGTCCGCCAGTTCCTCACCGCCGGGGGCAAGGCGATCGGCTGCGAGCCGATCCTGTAGCGGCGGAAATCGACGGGCGAGTGTCGGAGTAATGGCCTATCTTGCGGGAGGCCTATTACGCACGACACGGGGAAGCGCCATGACCACCACCGACCTGACCGCCCGCACCGACCACACCGCCCGCACGATCGTCACCGTCTCCGAGCGGCTGGTGTTGACGCGGCCGCAGGAGGACGACGTGGAGGTGGTGTTCGCGATTCACGGGGATCCGGAGACCAACCGGTACAACCCGAACGGGCCGCAGCGGGAGATCGCCCAGGCGCAGGAGATGTTGGACGGGTTCGTCGCCGACTGGGTGCGGGACGGGGTGGGGTACTGCGCCGTCGCCACCCGGGAGGACCCGGGGGCGGTCATCGGGTTCGCCGGGCTGTACCTGCACACCCTGGACGGGGAGCGGGTGTTCAACCTCTACTACCGGTTCCGGCCGTCCGCCTGGGGCCTGGGGTACGCGGCGGAGGCGGCCCGGGCGGCGATGGCCGAGGCGCTGCCGCGCCACCCCGGCATCCCTGTGGTCGCCCTGATCCACGCCGACAACCTGCCCTCGCGCCGGCTCGCCGGGCGGCTCGGGCTGGTCGCCGACCCGGACGGCCGGACCGACGAGGAGGACCGGTTGATCCACCGCATGGCCTGAGGTCGGTCTGCCGCACGCCAGAGGTCGGCCCGCAGCGCGGTCCCGGCCGGAGATCCCCCGCCAGGGGGAGGGGGATCGCGCCCCCGGCGGAGGCCCCGGGGTGCGCCCCGGCGGGACCGTGGGGGCATGAGGATCAACGAGCACGTGTTGCGGGCCGGGGCGGCCTGGACGGCGGTGGCGGCGACCGGGCCGTACCTGACGCTGAAGCTGCTCTGGCTGACCGGGCATCCGGTGGGATCGGACGACCCCGGCGGGATGGACCGGCTGTGGCTGGTGAACCTGCTGACCTTCGGCATGGACGCGATCGCCGTGGCTCTGGCGCTGGCCTTCGTCCGCCCGTGGGGGCGGCGGGCGCCGGCCGGGCTCGTGGCGTTCCCGATGTGGGTGGCGACCGGGCTGCTCGGCACCATCCTGGTCGCGCTGCCGCTGTACCTGCTGAGCCTGCTGGTGCTCGGGCCGGAGCGCGCCGACCCGGACGACAAGGGCGTCGGCGACTGGGTCTTCCTCGTCGTGTACGGCGGCTTCGCCGTCCAGGGCCTCGCCCTGCTCACCGCCTTCGCGCTGTACGCCCGCCGGCGCTGGGCCGGGCTGCTGCGGGAGCGGATCGGCGACCTGCCCGACTCCCCCACGCTGGCCGTGCAGCGTTCCCTCGCCTGTGTCGCCGCGCTGCTCGCCGTGGGCGTCGCGGCGGGCCGGGCCTACTGGGCGCTCGGGGGTGCCGCCGGACTGCCTCAGGTCATGGTGGAGGAGCGGAACCGGGGCGTGGCGGTGATGGACGGGGTCTGCGCGGTGATGGCGGTGGCCGCGGCGGCGGCGCTGCTGGTCCTGGTCTTCCGGTTCCGTCCGGGGCGCCGGCTGCTCGGGCCGCTGCTGGTGGTCTGGACGGCGGCCGGCTCGCTGTTCGGTTGGGGCGCCTGGCAGGTGGTGGCCTTCGGGGCGACGACGACCCGGGTGACCGAGTTGCGGATGGCCGTGCCCGGGCTGATGCCCCTGGTGCAGGCCGCCCAGGTGGTGGCCGCGGTGCTGGTCCTGGCGGTCGGGGCGATGGCGCTGGCCGAACTGGGCGCCCGCCGGCGCACCGCTGCCGTAGAGTCGCGCGGGTGATCACGGGGGTGGGCGACAGGTTGCGGCGTACGGCGCGCGCGGACGGCCGGTTGCCGCGTACGGCGCGCGCGGACGGCCGGTTGCGGCGCACGGCGGGAGCCGCGCTGGGGCGGCGGGCCCGGCTGCGCTGGGTGCACCTGGTGCTGGGCGGCGCGCTGCTGATGCCGTACTGGATGCTGTCGGTGGTGCTGTTCGGCGCGCTCAACCCGAACCAGTCACCCGCCCGCCAACTGCTGCTGTACGTCCTGTCGTTGGCCACCTCGCTGCCGATGGCCGCCGTCACCGCGCTGGTGCCGATGGTGCGGGGGCTGGAGGGCGCGGCCGCGCGGGCGCTGTGCTCGGCGCCTCACCCGGAGGAGCTGGCCGCCGGACCGGCCCGCTCCTGGGCCGCCCGCCGGCGCACCGCGCTCTGGTACGTGCTGCACCTGCTGTTCGGCGGGGTGGTCGCCGGGATGACGCTGGCCGGCACTCCCTTCGCGGTGGTGCTGGTCTGCGGCTTCTCGGGGACGGAGGAGTTCGTCCGGATGTGGCAACGGCACTTCCCCGCCTGGCTGGCCAGCGGCCCCGCCCTCGGCCTCGGCCTGCTGCTGCTGATCGTCGGCACCAACGCCGCCTGCGGCGCGCTGCTCGCCCGCTGGGCGCCCGCCCTGCTCGGCCCGACCCCGGAGGAGCGGGTGGCCGCCGCCGAGCGCCGGGCCACGGTGCTCGCCCAGCGCAACCGGCTGGCCCGCGAGCTGCACGACTCGGTCGGGCACGCGCTCAGCGCCGTCGGCATCCAGGCCTCGGCCGCCGCCCGGGTGTTGCGCAGCAACCCGGACTTCGCCGCCGAGGCGCTCGCAGCGATCGAGGAGACCGCCCGGGCGGCCGTCGCCGAACTCGACACCGTGCTCGGGCTGTTGCGCGAGGAGGACCCGCGGGCCGCCGAACCGGCCGGGCCCACCCTCGCCGGGCTGGACGACCTGCTGCGCCAACTCGGCCGCGCCGGGGTGGCGGTGGACGCCGAGCTGGCGCCCGGGCTGGCCGGCCTGCCCGAGGCGGTCTCCCGCGAGGCGTACCGGATCGTGCAGGAGGGCCTGACCAACGTGCTGCGCCACGCCGGACCCGCCCCGGCCGGGCTGCGGGTCGCACTGACGGGCGGCCGGCTGGAGATCGAACTGACCAACCCGCTCGGCCCCGCCCGACCGAGCCGCCCCGGCGGCGGACGCGGGCTGCGCGGGATCGCGGAGCGGGCGGCGGCACTGCACGGCGGCAGCGCGGCGGGGTCGGGCGAGGACGGAACGACGTGGCGGCTGGCCGTCTGGCTGCCGGTGGGAGGGACGACGTGAACGAGGGCATGGACAGCGGCGCGGAGCGGGGTGTCGACAGCATCCGGGTGGTGATCGCGGACGACGAGCGGCTGGTCCGCCTGGGCCTGCGGGTGGTGATCGAGAGCGAGCCGGACCTCACCGTGGTCGGCGAGGCCGCGGACGGCGCCGAGGTCGTCCCGCTGGTGCGCGAACTGCGCCCGGACGTGGTGCTGATGGACGTCCGGATGCCCGGTATCGACGGCATCCGGGCCACCGAGCAGCTGGTCGGCGGGATGGCTCCGCCGCCGCGCATCCTGGTGGTCACCACCTTCGAGCACGACGACCACGTGTACGACGCGCTGCGCGCGGGCGCCGCCGGGTTCCTGCTGAAGCGGGCCCGGGCGGAGGAGATGGTGCAGGCCGTGCGACTGGTCGCGCGCGGCGACTCGCTGCTGTTCCCGGCGGCCGTCCGCGACCTCGCGCTGCGCCACGGCGCGGACCGGCGCCGGGAGGCCGGGGCGGCGGACCGGGGCCCGATCGGGCGGCTGACCGAGCGGGAGGGGCAGGTGCTGCGGCTGATGGCCACCGGGCTCAGCAACGGCGAGATCGCGCGGCAGCTGGTGGTGAGCCAGGAGACGGTGAAGACGCACGTCGGCAGCGTGCTGGCCAAGCTGGGCGCGCGGGACCGCACCCAGGCCGTCATCGCGGCGTACGAGTCGGGCTTCGTACTGCCCGGCTGACAGGCCGAACTGACGGATCGCCAGGCCTCGGCAGGGGAGCCCGGGGGCCGAAGTGGTTCGAACACGGATTCCATCCGCTCGGCCCCAGCGAGTAGAGTGCAGCCTTCCCCCTTGACGCCCGATACCTCCCGTATCGCCTGAAACGAACTGGTGGCCGCATGACAGTCCGGACCCGGCCCGCGCTGTGGTGGCGCATGGGCATCGTGCTCTCGGCGGGCCTCGGCCTGATCCTCGGAACCGCACCGCTGGTGTACTTCACCGTGCAGAGCAACGTGATCGTGTTCGGCTACTTCGTCGGCGCGGTGTACTGGATGCTCAAGCGCGACACCGTGGACGCGCCCGCGCCCCGGCTGCGCGGCGCCGCCACGCTGTACATCCTGATCACCGGGCTGGTCTCGCACATCCTGCTCGAACACGGTGCCAACCCACTGCCCGGGCTGGTCAGCGGACCGGACAGGCTGGCGCACTGGTCGTCGTTCTTCCTGCACTACGTGACGCCGGTGATGGTGATCGTCGACTGGCTGGTGCTCAGGCCGCGCAACGCCGCGGCCTGGAAGGACATACCGCTCTGGCTGGCCTTCCCGCTCGGCTACGCGGCGATCGTCCTCACCCGCAACGCACTGTTCGACGACTACCCGCTGCCGTACCCCTACTTCTTCTTCGACCCGACCGCCAAGGGCTACGGCTACGTCTGGGGCCAGATCGCCCTGCTGACCGTCGAGTTCGTGGTGCTCGCCGCAGTCGTCGTCGGGCTGGACCGGCTCGGGACGCGGATCACGGGCAGGCTGCGGCCGGCGCCGCAGGGCGCGGGCGCGGGCACGGGCACGGGCACGGGCACGGCCTCGGACTGACGATGACGCGGCGGTCGGCCGGCCTCAGATCCGCCAGGCGCGGATCCGGTCGGCCGCCGCGTACACGTCCGCCCGGCCCTCCGCTATGTCGCGGGCCAGCTCCACCAACGCCCCGTAGGGCGAGTCGATCCCCTCCCCGGCCGCGTGCATGTACGCGGCCGTCGTCATGCAGGCGTACAGGTTGTTGCGCACCGGCAGCGGGCGCAGCAGCACGATGGTGTGCATCAGGGTGGCCGCGCACCAGGCCGGGTCCGCTTCGTGGCCGAGTTGGGCGGTGTTCACCCGGTGCCGGGCGACGGCGGCCTGGAGCGCCGAGTAGTCCCGCACGCTGAGGTCCTCCGGGGAGGCCAGTTCCTGGACGTCGAGGAGCCAGCGCAGGTCGACGTGGAGCAGCGCCGCTCCCCCGCCCCTCACCGTGTCACGCCCGCACCGGCCGCACCGGCCGCACCAGCACCCGCCGCGCTCGCGCTCGCGCCCGCCGTAGCCACAGTGGCCGCCGCTCGCACCGCCGCCGCACGGCCGCTCACGCCGCGGGCGCGTCCTCGGGGAACGCGGCGTCGAACTCGGCCCGGTGCGCCTTCCAGAACGCCACCGCGTGGTCGACGAAGACCCTCCGCTGCTGCTCCCGCACGCTCAGGTCGTGGACGTACGCCTTCACCGTCTTGCCGTCCGCGGCGGCGGCCTCGCGGATCGCGGCGAGCTCGTGCTCCGTGTACTCGATGTTGAGCGCAGGCATGTCGCCGATGGTACTGGAGCCAGGGGCAGTTGGGGCCGTGGACGGCGGATTTTCACCCGCACTCAAAACGGCGCTTGTCGAGAGCGCCGGGGGCTATTCCGCCCGGCACGGATCGGCCCGGAGGAGGAAGCGGATGGGCCCGGAGGAGGAAGCGGGTGCGCCACCCGGGATGACGACCGGGCGACGGGGCCGGCCGTAGCGTCGGCGGGGAGCGGTGGCGGAGGGGTTCCGCGGGGGAGACCGGGGTTCGGCGGAGGCCGGAGATGACACGCAGGAACATCAGCAGGACGGCGGCCGCGGCGGTGGCGCTCGCGGCGGCCGTGGGATTGGCGGCGCCGGGGGCGGCCGCGGCCCAGGGGGCGACCGCGGCCCAGGGAGGGCGGGCGAACCCGCTGGAGGGGGTCTGGCGATTGGAGGGCTACGGTCTGCTGGTCGCGGTCTCCGGGAGCCGGCTCACCACGTACGACGTGACGGCACACAGCTGCGTGCCCGGGTGGATCACCGGGACGCAGACGGCCGCGCCCGGACCGGACGGCACCATCCGCTACGAGATGGGCGACAACGCCCTGACACTCACCCCCAAGGGCCGCAACCGGGCCGTCGAACGCGAGGAGGGCGGGGTCGGCAGCAAGTCGCTCGACCGTCTGGACGCCCTGCCGCCGCTGTGCGCCGAGCCGGTTCCGAACGACCCGCTGGCGGTCTTCGACCGGTTCTGGGAGAACTTCGAGGAGAACTACCCCTTCTTCGCCGCCAAGGGCATCGACTGGCACGCCGTCCGGGACGAGAAGCGGCGCACGATCACCCCGACGACGACCGTCGACCAGCTGCAGGACCTCTTCGTGGACATGCTCCGCCCGCTCGGCGACGCCCACACCGGACTGGCCCGGGTCGTCGACGGGCACCCGAGGTCGGTCTTCGGCGGACAGCGGCCCGGGACGACGGAGGAGACCGAGGAACTGACCGCCCGGGCCCGACAGGCCTCGGCCGCCCAGCTCACCGGCCCGGAGCAGCTCTTCGCCGACGGTCGGCTCGGCGTGGGCCGGCTCCCCGACGGCATCGGCTACTTCCGGGTGAGCAGCTTCGGCAGGTACACCGAGGGCGGCCACCAGAACCAGCTCGCCGAACTGGACCGGGCGCTGGACGCCCTGTTGGCCGGGCCGGACCGCCCCACCGGCCTGGTCGTCGACGTACGGCTGAACGGCGGCGGCTCGGACGCGCTCGGGCTGCACATCGCCGCCCGGCTCACCGATCGCCCCTACGTCGCCTACCGGAAGGTGGCGCGCAACGACCCGGCCGACCCGACGAGGTTCACCCGGCCCGAGCCGGTCACCGTACGGCCCTCGGCGGGCGGGCACTTCACCGGGCCGGTGGCGGTCCTCACCTCCTCGATCTCCACCAGCGCCGCGGAGACCTTCACCCAGGCCATGATGGGCCGCTCCCCGAAGGTGCTCCGGGTCGGCGAGAACACCCAGGGCGTCTTCTCCGACGTGATGATCAAGACGCTCTCGCCGGATCTGCTAGTCGGCCTGCCGAACGAGAAGTACCTCACCCGGGGCGGCGGCACCTTCGACGGACCGGGCATCCCGCCGAACGTCCGCACCCCGGTGTTCACCCCCGACGAGCTGGCCGGGCTCAGGGACTCGGCCCTGAGCACGGCCCGCCGGATGCTCACCGAGGACGCCCGGGGCACCCGGGATTCCCAGGGCGCCCAGGACTCCCGGGACTCCCAGAGCGACGAGGACCGGCAGCGGTAGCCGCCACCTCGGCCGATTCGGCCGAGGTGGCCACCTCGGCCACACTCGCTACATCGGCGCCACCGCCCGCAGTTCGCCGTCCAGCTCCAGCCACCGGGTGAGCCCCAGGCCGCGCAGGAACGGCAGGTCGTGGCTGGCCACGATCAGCGCGCCCTGGTACGCGGCCAGTGCCTGGGTGAGCTGGCGGACGCTGGCGAGGTCCAGGTTGTTGGTCGGCTCGTCGAGCAGCAGCAGCTGCGGCGGCGGGTCGGCCAGCAGCAGGGCGGCCAGCGTCGCGCGGAAGCGCTCGCCGCCGGAGAGGGTGGCGGCGGGCTGGTCAGCCCGGGCACCGCGGAACAGGAAGCGGGCGAGCCGGGCGCGGACCGCGTTGTCCCCGGCGGCGGGGGCGAACCGCTTGACGTTCTCCACCACGGAGCTCCCGTCGTCCAGCAGGTCGAGCCGCTGCGGGAGGTGCCGCAGCGGCACCGGGGTGATGACCTCCCCTGCCAGCGGGGCGAGTTCGCCCGCGATGGTGCGCAGCAGGGTGGTCTTGCCGGCGCCGTTGCGGCCGACCAGGGCGATCCGCTCGGGCCCGCGCAGGTCGAGGGCGGCGGTGGTGCCGTAGGGCAGCCGGACCTTGTCCAGGGTGAGCACGGTGCGCCCGGCCGGGACGGCGGTGCGGGGCAGGTCGATCCTGATCTCGGCGTCGTCCCGCACCGCCTCCTCGGCCACGCTGAGCCGGGCCTTGGCCTCCTCCAGGCGCTCGGTGTGCATGCCCTGGAGACGGCCGGCCGTCTCCTGGCCCTTGCGCTTGAGCATCCCGGCGAAGATGTGCGGGTCGTTGCGGGTGACCGAGCGCTTCTTCCCGTACGCGGCGCTGCGGTCCAGCCGGATCCGGGCCTCGGCCAAGTCCCGTTTCTGGCGCTGGACGTCGGCCTCGGCGTTGCGCAGCTGCCGCTCGGCCGTCTCCTGCTGGGCCGCGAGGGTGCGTTCGTAGTCCTCGAAGTTTCCTCCGTACCAGGTGACTTCGCCGTCCCTGAGGTCGGCGATCTGGTCGACGTGCCGGAGCAGCTCGCGGTCGTGGCTGACGATCAGCATCACGCCGTTCCAGCCGGCCACCGTCTCGTAGAGCCGCTCGCGGGCGGCCCGGTCGAGGTTGTTGGTGGGCTCGTCGAGCAGCAGGACGTCGGGACGGGCCATCAGCAGGGCGGCCAGCCGCAGCAACACCGCCTCGCCGCCGGAGAGTTCGCCGGTGGTGCGGTCGAGGCCGAGGCGGTGCAGGCCGAGCCGGTCGAGGGTGGCGCGGGCGCGCTCCTCGACGTCCCAGTCGTCACCGATCGCGTCGAAGTGGCGCTGGTCGGTGTCGCCGGACTCGATGGCGTGCAGGGCCTCGCGGGTGGCGCGGATGCCGAGCGCCTCGTCCACCCTCAGGGTGGTGTCGAGCGTCAATCCCTGGGGCAGGTAGCCGAGTTCGCCGCCCACCCGGACGGTGCCGCCGGTGGGGGTGAGGTCGCCGGCGATCAGCCGCAGCAGGGTGGACTTGCCCGCGCCGTTGAGCCCGATCAGGCCCGTGCGGCCGGGGCCGACGGCGAGGTGGAAGCCGTCCAGGACGGGCTTGCCGTCGGGCCACTCGAACGAGAGCTCGGTGCAGAGGACGGCGGTGGTGGTGGGTTGGTGTGCCATACAGGCCTCCCGGGGTGGTTGCCGAAGGGGTGGTGAGCAACACGGGGAGACACCGCGGGTGCGGAACCGGGGACGGCCGGAGGAAACGAAGGGGTGGCGTCACGCAGGGGAGCGCCACGGGCCGTGACTGAGGTCGCACACTCGCGCACCGCGCAACGGCAGCAGGGCCTGCGCGGCGGGGGCGGTGTCCCGGGACCTCAGTAGAGCAACGGCCTTCTCCTTGTCTGGCTGATGACCCGGACCACGCTAGGCAACCGGCACGAGGCGTGCAACCGATTTATCCGGCGGAGGCCCCGGCGGCGCCACGACGAAGGCCCCACGGAGGCCCCGGCGGCGCCACGACGGACGACCCACGCAGGCCCCGACGGCGCCGCGACGGACGACCCACGGAGGCTCCACGGAGGCCCCGACGGACGACCCACGGAGGCCCCACGGAGGCCCGGTGCCGATCCCGTGCCGATCCGGTGACGGCCGCGTCCCGGTCCGGGGCGGGTGCCGAGAGGCCGCCGGCCGCATGGCAGACTCCTCACCTGCCATGCCCGCGGCCGAGTGGGGCCGCGCCCGGGGAACGGGCCGCATGGCGGTAGTCAACAGGGGGATTTGAACGCATGTCACCGATATCCCGGCCGAGCCGTGCCGTCCTGGGCGCCTCCGTCGCCGCGCTGACCATGGTGGTCGCCACCGCCTGCGGGCCGGACAACGTCGACCCGCCCGCGACCGCGGCTCCCACCGCCGGGGCCAGCGCCGCCGGCACCCCGGGGGCGGCTCCGATCAAGCTTCCGACGCTCGAGGAGCTCAAGACCTGGAAGCTGGAGGACTGGGACAAGTGGGCCCAGGCCAACGTGATCACCCCGGCGGTCAAGGGTTACTGGACGCTGCAGAAGCTGCTGGAGGCCAAGCCGAAGCCGCTGCCGCAGCCCGCGCCGGACGCGACCCAGCCGCCCGCACAGCCCACCGGCGCGCCCACCGCCGCCGCGCCCACCACGCAGCCCACCGCGGCCCAGCCCGGCGGCGCCGACCAGCTGCCCGCCGTCGTCCCGGCCAAGCCCGTGGCGCACCCGTTCCCGAAGAACATGCACGTCAACGGCAAGATCTTCTTCAAGGACGGCAACGAGGACTACGTCTGCTCCGGCACCGTCGTCTCCGACCCGGCCAACCCGGGCAAGAGCAACCTGGTGTGGACCGCCAGCCACTGCCTGCACGGCGGCAAGGGCAACAAGTACTACACCGACATCACCTTCGCCCCGGCCTTCAACAGCAACGGTGTGCTGAGCAACGGCAACAAGCAGGCCAAGCTGGAGGACGCCGAGCCGTACGGCGAGTGGACCGCCACCTCCGGCATGGTCTCGCCGCAGTGGGCCGCCGAGGCCGACCCGGAGAAGGGCGGCCCCTGGAGCCAGTACGACTTCGGGATCATCAAGGTCGCCAACCCCAACCCGGGCGGCAAGTCGCTGGAGGAGACCGTCGGCGGTTCCGTCCCGCTCTGGTTCAACGCCCCGCGTGACCAGGTCGGTGCCGTCAGCAACTACGGCTTCCCGGAGGGCAAGCCCTTCGACGGCGTGGAGCTGGAGCACTGCGACGGCGGCAAGCCGTCCAAGAAGACCGGCGACCCGAGCCGCCCGGCGATGCTGCTGATCGGCTGCAACATGACCGGCGGCAGCAGCGGCGGCGGCTGGTACGCGACCAAGGACGGCAAGCCCGCCCTGGTCAGCGACACCTCCATCGGCAACGGCGCGAACACCTACGAGGCCGGTCCATACCTGGAGGACGTCGCCCAGCACATGTTCGAGTACTTCTCGAAGAAGGCCAAGTGATCAGCACCGGGTGACCAGCCCGGAGTGATCGGCGTCGAGTGATCAGGGCCGAGTGATCAGGCCGGTGATCCGGGGACGTCAGGCCCGGGTGATCCGGGGGCGGGGGCCGCGGCGGGACAGCCGCGGCCTCCGCTTTTTCGGCCGCGCGCCCCGCTCCTCCTACAATCGGCCCCATCATGAGCGCGACACTCGTAGTCAAGGACCTCAGCGCCGGCCACGGCGAACGCACCCTCTTCTCCGGCCTGGACCTGGTCATCGCCCCCGGCGACGTGATCGGCCTGGTCGGCGTGAACGGCGCCGGCAAGTCGACCCTGCTGCGCCTGCTGGCCGGCCTGGACACCCCCGAGGGCGGGTCGCTGCGGCTGAGCCCGGCGAGCGCCAACGTCGGCCACCTGCCGCAGGAGCCGGAGCGCCGCGAGGGCGAGTCGGTGCGCGACTTCCTGGCCCGCCGCACCGGCGTGGCGGCCGCGCAGGCCGCGCTGGACGAGGCCACCGAGGGCCTGGTCGAGGGCCGGGCAGGCGCCGACGACGCGTACGCCACCGGCCTGGAGCGCTGGCTGGACCTCGGCGGCGCCGACCTGGAGGAGCGCGCCGAGGAGGTCGCCGACTCGCTCGGGCTGAAGGTCTCGCTGGACCTGCCGATGACCGCCCTGTCCGGCGGCCAGGCCGCCCGGGCCGGCCTCGCCTCGCTGCTGCTCTCCCGCTACGACGTCTTCCTGCTCGACGAGCCCACCAACGACCTCGACCTGGACGGCCTGGAGCGGCTGGAGTCCTTCGTCAAGGGCCTGCGCGCGGGCACCGTGCTGATCAGTCACGACCGCGAGTTCCTGGCCCGCACCGTGACCAAGGTGCTGGAGCTGGACCTGCACCAGCAGGAGATCAACCTGTACGGCGGCGGTTACGAGGCGTACCTGGAGGAGCGCGCGGTGGCCCGCCGGCACGCCCGCGAGGAGTACGAGGAGTACGCCGACACCAAGGCCGGGCTGGAGGCCCGGGCGCGGATGCAGCGCGGCTGGATGGAGAACGGCGTGCGCAACGCCCGCCGCAAGTCCTCCGACAACGACAAGATCGGCCGCGCGATGCGCACCGAGTCCACCGAGAAGCAGGCCGCCAAGGCCCGGCAGACCCAGCGGATGATCGAGCGGCTGGACGTGGTCGAGGAGCCGCGCAAGGAGTGGGAGCTGCGGATGGAGATCGCCACCGCGCCGCGCTCCGGCTCGGTGGTCGCCACCCTGCGCGGGGCGAGCGCCACGCGCGGCGACTTCGCCTTCGGTCCCGTGGACCTGCAGATCGACTGGGCCGACCGGGTCGCCATCACCGGCGCCAACGGCGCGGGCAAGTCCACACTGCTGGCCGCCCTGCTGGGCCGGCTCGAACTCGACGCCGGCAGCGCCTCGCTGGGCTCCGGCGTGGTGGTCGGCGAGGTGGACCAGGCGCGCGGGCTGTTCCTCGGCGGGGAGCCGCTGCTGGAGGCCTTCGCGGCGGCCGTGCCGGAGCTCTCACCGGAGGACGTGCGCACCCTGCTGGCCAAGTTCGGCCTCAAGGCGGTGCACGTGCTGCGCCCGGCCGACACCCTCTCCCCCGGCGAGCGCACCCGGGCCGCGCTGGCGCTGCTGCAGGCCCGCGGGGTGAACCTGCTGGTGCTGGACGAGCCCACCAACCACCTGGACCTGCCCGCGATCGAGCAGTTGGAGTCGGCGCTCGGCTCGTACACCGGCACCCTGCTGCTGGTCACCCACGACCGGCGGATGCTGGACACGGTGTCGGTGAACCGGCGGATCGAGGTCCGGGACGGGCGGGTGCACGAGCACTGAGCCGGTTGGGGCGGCCGGGTCGACACCGGCCTCCGGGTCGGTGCCGATCTCCGGATCGGTACCGGTCTCCGGATCGGTACCGGCCTCCGGATCGGTGCCGGCCTCCGGATCGGTGCCGGCCTCCGAGTCGGCGCCGGCCTCCGAGTCGGCGCTCGACCGGCGATTGGTCTCTACCTCTCGGTCTGTACCTCTTCCCGGAGGGGCCGTCATGTGCTGTGCTGTCCGCCATGGTTGACAGCACAGACAGCGCCGTGGCGGGAACGTCCCACCCGACCGTCCCGCTCACCCCCATGACGGTGCCCGCCCACGAGGCCGAGGCCCGCAGCAGGTCCTTCCACGAGGTGATGGCCCAGCGCCGGACCGTCCGCGACTACTCCACCCGCCCGATCCCGGACGGGGTGGTCGAGTGGGCGGTCCGGACCGCGAGCACCGCGCCCAGCGGCGCACACGTCCAGCCCTGGCGGTTCGTGGTGATCACCGACCCGGAGCGCAAGCGGCGGCTGCGCGAGGCGGCCGAGGCCGAGGAGCGCGAGTTCTACCGCCACCGGGCGTCGGAGGAGTGGCTGGCCGCGCTCGCCCCGATCGGCACCGACTGGCGCAAGCCGTTCCTGGAGGACGCGCCGGCCGTGATCGTGGTGTTCGAGGTGCACAAGGGCCCCGACTCGCCGCGCCCGTACTACACCAAGGAGTCGGTGGGGATCGCGGTCGGTCTGCTGCTGGCCACGCTGCACCAGGCCGGACTGGCCACGCTGACCCACACCCCGAGCCCGATGAAGTTCCTCAACGAGGTGTGCGACCGCCCGGCGGAGGAGCGCGCGGCGTACGTGATCCCGGTCGGCTACCCCGCCGAGGGGGCGCGCGTGCCGGACCTGCGGCGCAAGGACCTGGACGAGGTGATGGTCCGGCTCTGACGCGCCGGGGTGCGACCGGGCGCGGCCGGGCCGGTCAGCACCGGCTCGTGGCCGGACGCGCCCGCCGCCGGAGGCAATCCGGGTGCTGACAGGTCCTGGCCAAGGTGATAATCGCCGTCATGAGCCAAGCACAGTCACGGTCCTGTGGCCTCGCTCCGCCGGTCGTGGAGGCGACCGCCGGGCGGCCGCCGGAACAGCTGCGGCTGCCCGGCGGCCTCTGGCTGCGGCGGCGCCGCAGCACCCACGCGGCGGCGCTGAACCGGGCCGTCCGCGCCAACCTGGAGCACCTGCGGCCCTGGATGGAGTGGGCGGCCGAGGCCCCCTCCCGGGCACAGACCGCCGAGCTGACCAGGGCCGGCGCGGCCGCCTGGGAGGCCGGCACCGACTTCATGTACCTGGCCGGCCTGGACGCCGAACCCGGCGGTGTGATCGGCGCCCTCGGCCTGCACGGGCGGATCGGCCCGGGCGGGCTGGAGATCGGCTACTGGGTCGCCGCCGGGCACGTCGGCCGCGGCATCGCCACCGCCGCGGCCGGGGCGCTGACCGAGGCCGCGCTGGCGCTGCCCGGGATCACTCGGGTGGAGATCCGCTGCGACCAGGCGAACGGCGCCAGCGCGGCCGTCCCGCGCAAGCTCGGCTACCGGCTGGACCGGATCGCCGAGGCCGCCGTCCGGGCTCCGGGCGAGACCGGACGGCAGCTGGTGTGGGTGATGGAGCGCTGACCGGCTGCCGTCCGGGCGTCGACGGCACCGTCGGTGACGCCCGCCGGTCGCGGCACCGTCAGAAGCGGCCCGTCAGTGGCGCCCGGACGTCGGCAGCACCGTCAGTGGCGCCCGGACGTCGGCACCACCGTCAGTAGCGCCCGCCGGTCGCGGCCGGCAGCGCGTCCAGTTCGGCCAGGTCCGCCGCCGAGAGCTCGACCGCGGCCGCGCCCACGTTGTCCTCCAGGTAGCGCGGCGTCCTGGTGCCCGGGATCGGGAAGACGTAGCGGCCCTGCGCCAGCACCCAGGCCAGCGCGACCTGCGCGGGGGTGGCGCCGATCCGTCCGGCGACCGTCCGGACCCTCCCGACCAGCTCCAGGTTGGCCTTCAGCGCGTCCTGCTGGAAGCGCGGCAGCCGGCGCCGGAAGTCGCCCTCGGGCAGCTCCTCGAAGGACGTGATGCCGCCGGTCAGAAAGCCGCGGCCGAGCGGGGAGAACGGCAGGAAGGCGATGCCCTGCGACTCGGTGTACGGCAGCACGTCGGCCAGCACGTCCCGGGTCCACAGCGACAGCTCGGACTGCACCGAGGCCA
Source organism: Kitasatospora sp. NPDC048298 (assembly GCF_043201465.1). Classification (NCBI taxonomy): domain Bacteria; kingdom Bacillati; phylum Actinomycetota; class Actinomycetes; order Kitasatosporales; family Streptomycetaceae; genus Kitasatospora; species Kitasatospora sp. NPDC048298. The sequence goes on along the minus strand of NZ_JBICYZ010000070.1, from coordinate 8,439 downwards.
CCGGGTGCACGGACTGCGCCCGCTTGATCTCCTCGACCGTCGCCTCGGAGAGGCCGATGCTGCGCGCCTTGCCCGCCGCGACGACCTCGGCGAACGCGCCCCAGGTCTCCTCGATCGGGACGTCCGGGTCGACCCGGTGCAGCTGGTAGAGGTCGACGTGGTCGGTGCCCAGCCGGCGCAGGCTCTCGTCGATCGAGCGGCGCACGTGCTCGGGGCGGCCGTTGCGCTCGTGCTGGCCCGAGCCGCCCGGCACGATGCCCACCTTGGTGGCCAGGAAGGCGCGCTCCCGGTACGGGCCCGCCAGCGCGGCGCCGACCACCTCCTCGTTGGTGTACGGGCCGTACATGTCGGCGGTGTCGATCAGGCCGACGCCGAGGTCCAGCGCCTGCCGGATTACCCGGACCGAGTTCTCGTCGTCCCGGCTCTGCATGTCGTAGGCCCAGGTCATGCCCATGCAGCCGAGACCGATGACGCCGATCTCGGGGCCGCTGGTACCGAACGAGGCGTTGCGCATGACGGTGCTCCCATCGTGGGTTCCGCGGGGTCCGTGGTGGCCGCCGCGGGTGTAAGCGTGGTGGTGCGTGCGGTGGTGCGTGATCAACGCCCTCAGCATTCACCTTGGAGTGCACTCAAGGTCAAGCCCGTTCGGAGCCGGTCGAGTTCGGCCCTGTTCCCAATCCAATCCCGAAAACCGCCCGCCAGGACCAGCTCCGCGAGCCGCCCGTACCCGCCCGATCCCGGGTGCGCGCCGTCCCCGGCCGCCGTCTCGGCCGTCCAGACCGGATCGGCCGCCAGGGCCTCGGTGACGTCGACGAAGGGGACCTCGGACGCGGCGCAGGTCCCGGCCATCGCCGGAACGAGCCGCCGCAGCCGTTCCCGGTGGGCCGCTCCCCCGCAGACCACCGGCGGCGGACCGACCACCAGGGCGCCGAGGCCGAGTTCGCGGGCGTCGTCGAGCAGCGCCGCGAGGTTCCGCAGGGTCCGGTCGGGTGCCACCCGTGGCACTCCGTCCTCGACCATCGCGTCGTTGGCGCCGAAGGAGAGCACCAGCCGGTTGTCCGCGCCGGGGACGGTCCGCGCCTCGACCTCGGTCCGCCAGCGGCGCCGCACCTGCGCCGAAGTCTCGCGCCGGACACCGAGGTTGAAGGCGGTGGCGCCCGGGGCGGCGGCCTGCAGCACCCGGCCGACCCAGCCGCGGAACTCCGGGTCGCCGAGCCCCTGGACGAAGGAGTCGCCGAGGAAGCAGATCCGGGGGGCGTCGAAGCTGGTTCGTATGGTCATCGGCCCACCGTAGGGGTGTGAGCGGGGCGCGCGCTTCCGGTTTCACCACCGGGTACGAAGCCTCCGGCCGTCAACCCTCGTTGTTCGCCCCCTGATCTTTCACCCGGCCATCACCGGTGGCCACCCGCCAAACCGGCGCGCGAGAGCCCGCTCACGAACCGCCCGCACCACCGGGCGCCACCGGTCCGGACTTGGCAGGGTCGGCCGCGACCGTCGACGCTCTGACCACGGCCGACCAACACAGCCGCCCACCAGGGAAGTTGGGGAACACATGTCGCTCTCGCGCACCCGCATCGCCGCCGTCGCCCTGCTCGCGGCCACCGCCACCGCACTCACCGCCCCGGCGCAGGCCGACGGCGGGCACCGCACGGCCGGCCGCTTCGACGGCGGCGGCTTCGAGTACCCCAAGGCCCCGGCGAACGCCTTCGCCACCCTGGGCACGGGCCAGGCCATCGGCCCGTGGCGGATCACCGCGGGCAACGTCGACCTGATCGGCGCGGGCTTCTGGCAGGCCGCCGAGGGCGACCAGTCCGTCGACCTCAACGGCAGCACCCCCGGCAGCGTCGCCCAGACCTTCACCACCGTGCCCGGCACCACCTACACGGTGACGTACGCGCTGGCCGGCAACCCGGCGGGCGGCGTCCCGGTGCGGACCGGCGTGGCCCGGATCGACGGCCAGGACTTCCAGGCGTTCAGCTTCGACGTCACCGGTCGGACGACCGCCGCGATGGGTTACGTGGGGCGGCAGTTCACCTTCGTCGCGCAGAACCCCACCACCACCCTGGGCTTCAGCAGCACCGTGGCCGGCGCGTACGGGCCGGTGATCGACAACGTCCAGGTCAAGGAGTGCAAGTCCTGCTGCGACTGACCGGCCGGCGGCTGACTGGAGGCCGGTTGGAGGCCACAGACCACCGCCGGCGCCGCCGTCTTAACCGTTCCTAAAACCTGCCCTCGGTGAAGCGTACGGGCCCGGGAAGTGCTTGACGTGCACAGCTGGTCTAGTCCAGTTTGATGCTCAGCACCGCGCTCCCCACGCACCGGACCACCCCCAGGCCGCCGCCCGCCCCGTGTCTCCCCCCTCGCGGCGCGGGCGGCCACCACGTCCCGAGAGGCACCCCCATGCCCAGCGCGCCCCAGCACGCCCCCACGCACCGCCGCCCCGCCCGCCGGACCACCCTGCTGAGCCTCGCCGCCGCCACCGCGCTCGCCGCCGGAGGCCTGGCCGCCCTCGCCGGGAACGCCGGCGCCGCCGACGGGAACCTGCTCGCCAACGGCGGCCTGGAGAGCGGTGCGCTCGGCCCCTGGAGCTGCTCCGCCGGCACCGGCAGCGTGGTCAACTCCGGTGCGCACAGCGGGACGTACGCCCTCAAGGGGGCGGTGAGCGCCGGCGACACCGCGCAGTGCGGCCAGACCGTCAGCGTCCAGCCCAACACCAAGTACACCCTCAGCGCCTGGGTGCAGGGCCAGTACGTCTACCTCGGCGCCACCGGCAGCGGCGTCACCGACCCGGCCACCTGGACCGCGGGCGGCGCCAACTGGCAGCAGCTGTCCACCAGTTTCACCACCGGACCGGCCACCACCAGCGTCACCGTCTACCTGCACGGCTGGTACGGGCAGGGCGGCTACCTCGCCGACGACGTCGTCCTGACCGGCCCCGGCGGCGGCAACCCGTCTACCCCGCCGCCGAGTTCGACCCCGCCGAGCCCGACCGGCAGCCCGACCGGCACGCCCACCGGCGGCCCGACCACCCCGGCGCCGAACGTCGCGCTCCCGGTCGCCCCGTACATCGACATGGGCGCCTGGCCGACCCCCTCGATGCCCGCCATGGCCAAGGCGGGCGGCCTCAAGGGCTACACGATGGGCTTCGTCACCGGCGTCGGCTGCAAGGCCAGCTGGTTCAACGCCTACGACCCGCGCACCGCCTGGGCCAAGGACCAGGTGGACGCGCTGCGCGCGGCCGGCGGCGACGTCAAGGTCTCCTTCGGCGGCGCGGCCGGCACCGAACTCGCCGCCGCCTGCACCACGGTGGACTCGCTGTTCGCCGAGTACGACGCCGTGGTGAACGCCTACGGCCTGCGCTACGTCGACTTCGACATCGAGGGCGCGGCCATCGCCGACACCGCCGCCAACGAGCGCCGCTCCGCCGCGCTCGCCAAGCTGAAGCAGGCCCACCCCGGCCTCAGGATCTCCTTCACCCTGCCCGTCCTGCCCGAGGGCCTGACCGCCGAGGGCGTCGCCATCGTCAAGTCCGCCCGGGACGCCGGGGTGGCCGTCGACCTGGTCAACATCATGGCGATGGACTACTACCGCAGCGGGACCGACTACGGCAACGCCGCCGTGCAGGCCGCGCAGTCGCTGTTCGGCCAGCTCAAGGCGCTCTACCCGGCGAAGACCGACGCCCAGCTGTGGGCGATGGTCGGCGTCACCCCGATGATCGGCGAGAACGACGACCACCAGATCTACAACCAGGCCGACGCCCAGCAGTTGGTGGCCTTCGCCCGGCAGAACCACATCGGGATGCTCTCCTTCTGGGACGCCACCCGGGACGCCAACGCCTGCACCGGGGGCTCGCTGTCCACGTGCACCAACATCCCGCAGCAGCCGTACGAGTTCGCGAAGATCCTCGGCCAGTACGCGGGCTGAGCCCACGGGCCACCGCCGGCCGCACATCACCACCCCGCGCCACGGCCTCACGTCACCACCCGAGGCCACCACCTGAGATCACCACCTGACGTCACCCACCGGCGGAAATTGGCATCTCATCGTCCCGGACCGTCCGTTACAGTCCCTCCCACCTGTACGGCACGAGGGGGCGGACATGACGGTCCGGGACGACCACGACCAGCTGATCACCATCCATCCGGCGGGCGACGCCGCCTGCGCCGGCGACGTCACCGCCGAGGAACTCGCCGCCTTCAGCCGCACCCTCGGCCGGCTGCGGGCGCTCCCCGCCCACGACCGCACCCGGCTGCACGCCGAGCGGCAGCTCAGCTCCTTCGTGATGGAGAGCCGCAAGCGCCGCCGCCAGGAGGCCCGGCAGGCCCTGCGGCAGACCGACGCCGATCTGCTCGCCACCACCGCGACCGGCAGCCGGACCCGCCGCGAGGACGCGCCGCTGACGCCCGCGAACGGGCCGGTCGGCGAGCTGCTGGTGCCGCGCAAGTGCTACGTCTGCAAGCAGCCGTACCGCCAGGTCGACGGCTTCTACCACATGCTCTGCCCCGACTGCGCGGCCGACAACACCGCCCGCCGGGCCCTGGGCACCGACCTGCGCGGGCGCCGGGCGCTGCTCACCGGCGGGCGGGTGAAGATCGGCTTCCAGCTCGCCCTGATGATGCTGCGGGACGGTGCCGACCTGATCGTCACCAGCCGCTTCCCGCAGGACACCGTCCGCCGCTTCCGCGCCGCCGAGGGCAGCGGGCAGTGGTGGGACCGGCTCAGCGTCGTCGGCATCGACCTCCGCGACCCGCGTCAGGTCATCGGCCTGACCGAGCGGCTGCGCGCCGAGGGGCGCCCGCTCGACATCCTGGTCAACAACGCCGCGCAGACCCTGCGCCGTCCGCCGGAGTCGTACGCGCTGCTGGCCGCGGGCGAGCAGGACGCCCTACCCGCCGCCGACCGCCGGGCGATCGACCACGCGCCCGGCTTCCGGCCGGTCACCGGTCTCGCCCAACTGCCTTCGGGCGCCGGGTTGTTGCTGGATATCGCCGACGAGGCCGGGCTGCTGCCCGACCTCGCGCCCGCCAACTCCTGGTCCGCCACGCTCGGTTCGCTCGACCCGGCGGAGGTCCTGGAGACCCAGCTGGTCAACGCGCTGGCCCCGGCCCTGCTCTGCGACCGGCTGCTCCCCCTGCTGCTGACCTCGCCGCACCCCGCCCGCTACATCGTCAACGTCACGGCGGTGGAGGGCCGGTTCGCCGTCCGCAACAAGACCGCCCGGCACCCGCACACCAACATGGCGAAGGCCGCGCTCAACATGCTCACCCGCACCAGCGCCGCCGAACTCGCCACCCGGGGCGTGCACATGTGCGCCGTCGACACCGGCTGGATCACCGACGAGAACCCGGCCCCGAAGAAGGCCCACCTCGCCGCCCAGGGGTTCCGCACCCCGCTGGACATCGTGGACGGCGCGGCCCGGGTCTACGACCCGATCGTCCGCGGCGAGGCCGGGGACCCGGTGTCGGGGGTGTTCCTCAAGGACTACCGGGTGGCGCCGTGGTGACGCACCCGCGGCGACGGGCGGCCGGAACGGCTCAGGTGTCGTAGCGGCCGCACCAGGGGGCGTCGAAGCCGAGGCCGTCCGGGTACAGCTCGAAGTGGACCCGCTCGTCCTCCCCGGCGTCCTCGTCCACCTCGTCCTCCTCGTAGTCCTCGCGGACCAGGCCGAACAGCTCGCCGTCGACGTGCACGGCGAACGGGGCGATCGCGATGTCCCCGTACTCCCGGCCCGGCAGGGCGTCGAGCCACTCCGCCAACAGGCGCTCGGCCTCCGGCTCCGCGTCGGTGGAGCGTATCTGCGAGTCGAGGTGCCGACCGGCGGCGTCGAAGCGGTGCAGGACGGCGTAGTACCGACCGACGCCGAGACAGAGGGCCGAGGCGAGGAACTGGCCGCCCTGCCAGCGGCCGATGGTGTCGGTGCGGTAGTCGGGCTCGTGCTTGATCGGGATGACCTCGGGAACGTTCACGGTCGAACCCTACGGGTGACCTGCGACAACGGCCCGGCGCGGGAAGCGTGCCCGGCGGCCGGTGGAACGCGGCTCGCTAGCCCTGCGCCCGTCCGCGCACCAGCGGCAGGTACACCTCGTCCACGATCTCCACCAGGACGTCGTCCGGCGCGATCGGCACCCCGCGCACCACGAACTCGTTGCGCAGCAGCACCACCGCCACCGTCGCCACCCGGGGGTGCAGCACCTCGGGGGCCGCCTCGCCGCGGGCGACCGCACGGCCCAGGACGGTGAGCCAGGGGGCGGCCGCGGCGTCGCCGGACTGGTCCTGCAGCTGCGCCAGGAACTCCGTCGAACCGCCGGCCGCGGCCAGCAGCTCGCGCAGCACGGCACCCAGCGGGGAACTCCAGTGGCGGTTCGCCTGGCGCAGCAACTCCAGTGCGTCGCCGCGCAGTTCACCGGTGTCCGGGACCGGGGCCGCCTTCGCGAGCTGCTTGTACGCGGCGAGGCCGAGCGCCAGCCGGTTGGGCCAGCGGCGGTAGATGGCGTTCTTGTTGGTGCCGGCGCGGGCGGCGACCTTGTCCATGGTCAGTCCGGCGAACCCGGCGTCGGTGAGCTCCTCCACCGCCGCCCGCAGGATCGCCTCCTCCAGCGCCGCCCCGCGCCGCCGCGTCTGCCCGGCCATGCCGCCGCCCTCTCCGTAGACCGCCCCCATCCTTCTTGCCGTCGGCGACTCCAGGCAACTACGGTACTGGGCGTACCGTAAATTTCCTCTCGCCGGAAAGGCAGGAAAGCATGCGTACCAAGGGAATCAGCTACGACACCGGATTCGTCAGGAACGGGACGTACTCCCGGGCCCGGTTCGACCCAGAGGTGGTGGAACGCGAGCTGCGGATCATCCGGGACGAGCTGCACTGCGACGCGGTCCGCATCATGGGCGGCGACGCCGACCGGATCGAGCTCGCCGCCCGGCGGGCCGCCGCGCTCGGCCTGGAGATCTGGTACTCCCCGTACCCTCTGGAGCTCACCGCGGAGGAGATGCTGGAGCTGTTCGCCGACTGCGCCGAGCGCGCGGAACGACTGCGGCAGGGCGGGGCCGAGGTGGTGTTCGTGGCAGGCGCCGAGCTCAGCCTGATGAACCCGGGCTTCCTGCCCGGTGCCGACACCGGCGAGCGGATCGCCCTGCTCGCCCGGCCCGAGCAGGTGCGCGAACACCTCGGCGCGGTCAGCGGCCGGGTCAACGCGTTCCTCGACCGGGCGGTGGCCACGGTACGCGAGCGCTTCGGCGGGCGGGTCACGTACGCCGCGGTGCCGCTGGAGCGGGTGGACTGGGAGCCCTTCGACCTGGTCTCGCTGGACCTGTACCGCTCCGCCGAGACCGCCGACCGCTTCGCCGACGGCGTCCGCGACCTCACGGCCCAGGGCAAGCCGGTCGCCGTCACCGAGTTCGGCTCCGCCACCTACCGCGGCGCCGGCGACCGCGGCGCACTCGGCCTGGACGTCGTCGAGTACGACGACAACGGACCGGTCCGCCTCGACGGCACCTACCAGCGCGACGAGGCCGCACAGGCCGCCCACCTGCGCGAACTGCTGGAAGCCTTCGACACCGGCGGCATCGACGCCACCTTCGTCTTCACCCTCGCCCTCTACGACCACGTCCACCGCCCGAACGGCGACCCCCGCGACGACCTCGACCTCGCCAGCTACGGCATCACCAAGACCTACGAGGACCGCCTGGCCACCACCTACCCCGGCGTCCCCTGGGACCCGAAGAAAGCTTTCTTCACCCTCGCCGAGTACTACGCCACCCACTGACCACACCCCCTGCTGCGCGAGAAGTCGGCCCATTCGACTTCTCGCGCAACGGACCACCAAGCACCGCCCGAGCCGCAGAGTCAGCCCCGCCGATCTCCCACGCAACCCGAAGCGCGGGTCGGCCATCGAAACCCCCAGAGCAAAGCACCATCAGGCGCAGGAAGTCGGCCCACCCGACTTCCTGCGCACCACCGGGGCAACCGTACGCAACACCGAACCGGCAGCACGCAGCCCAGAGACCCTCGTGGCCAGGAGAAAGCTTTCTTCACCACCGCCGAGAACTACGCCACCCACCAACCCCACCCCAACTACTGCACGAGAAGTCGACCTGGCCGACTTCCTGCGCAGGGAGGCGCAGCACATGGCATCGGGGAATCGTCCGGCCGGCCAGCACAAGAAGTCGGGCGAACCGACTTCTCACGCAGCACCCTGGAGAGGCACGGGACATCGGCACCCATACTGCTTCACCCGGGCGGCACTCCCGTGCACAGGAAGTCGACCTCGCCGACTTCTCATGCAGCCCGAAGCGGGGGTAGCCGTCGAAGCCCCCGAACAATGCACCAGCAGGCACAGGAAGTCGGCCTGGCGACTCTGCTGGCGAAGTATTTGATCTGGGTCAGGCCGCTGCTGCGATGGCGTGTTGGGTGCAGAGTGTGTGGATGCGGGTGGGGTGGCGGTC
>NZ_JBICYZ010000069.1:0-52159 GCF_043201465.1 Kitasatospora sp. NPDC048298 | reverse complement strand
TCCAGCACCACCGCGTTGCCCAACAGGTCTCCTCAGTACATGGGGACGCCGCAGGATACGAGACGCATCCTGCGGCGCTTGATTCCACGTAACTAATAGGGACCGCGTCCACGCCTTCTTCCGGCGCCGGCGCGACAAGGGCCTGGTCGCCGAGTTCCACGACCGGCTGCGCGACCTGGCCCGCACCGCCTCCGAGACCGACCCCGAAAGCTGCACCGAGGGCGACGTCTGCCGCATCATCACCGCCGGCCGAGCCCGCAGCCCGGCCGCCATGCGGTCGACGTTCCACTGGAGCACGTCCAGCTCGACCATGATGTCCGGGGTGTCGATGCCCTCGGGGATACCGACCATCGGTTTCCTCTTCGACTCGGATCACACCCGCGCGGGCACGCGATCACGGGCAGATCTGCCATGGTCCCGGGCGATGGGTGCCCGCCGCCTACCGCGCGGGTTCCCGTTCCGCGAGGATCAGCTCCAGCAGTTCGTTCGGGGCGACCTCGTCGGGCCACGTGCTCAGGGGCAGGGTGGGCGACCAACGCAGGATGAACGAGGTGCGCTCCTCGGGGGTGTCGCCGCCGTGCCCGCCCTCGTCGAGATGGCCGTGGTCGGCGACGATCACGACGAGCCAGTCCTCGCCGTGCTCCACCGCGCGGGTGTGTACGGCATGCCGGAGCCTGGCCACGTGACGGTCGACCCTGCTCAGAGCCGCCTGGTACTCCTCGGTCCGCGCGCCGTAGACGTGACCGGCGTCGTCCACGTCGCAGAAGTAGACGAACGACACGTCCGGCGAGCGGTGGGAGGTGAGCGCGGCCAGCGCGAAGTCGGTGATCTCGGCGTCGATCCGGACGAAGCCGTGCACCTCGCCGTCGCGGGCGACGACGGTGTGCAGTCCGGCCTTCTGCTGTTCCGCCCGCTGGTGGACGACGGGGCCGAGCCCGTCCGGGGAGACCAGCGGGGGCCAGCCGGCCGCCGCGAACGTCCGGGTGGTCTGGTCCTGGTAGAAGGCCCGGGAGAGCAGGTCCGGGTGGTGGTGGAGCCGGTGACCGACGAAGGAGTTGTCCCTGATCCCGTGCTGGGCGTGGGTGGTCCCGGTGAGGATCGAGGACCAGCCGGGTCCGGACATGGTCGGCACTTCCATGGTCATGGGCATCAGGTGGCCCTCCTCTGCCATGGCGCGGAGCGTGGGGGCGGCAGGCGAGTCGGCGGTCAGGTCCCAGCGGAGTCCGTCGATGCCGATCAGGAGGATGCGGGTCCGGGCGGCGGGCGTTGGCGAGAGCAATGCGTTCGGCACGGGCGGTTCAGCTTTCAGCGGGGGTTTCGACAGGGGTTTCGACGATGGTGCGGGTACGGGTGACGCCGAGGGACACGGGGGTTCCCACCGGGTAGGAGCCCGCCATCGGTGTGGCCAGGTCCACCCGGAGGTGGTCCGCGCCGTGGCGTACGAGGAGCGAGCTGAGCGGCCCGCGCAGGATGTGCTCGACGACGACACCTGCGGCCCCGCCGACGCGGGCTGACTGTACGGAGATGTCCTCGGGGCGGATCAGGGCGACGGCCCGCGCGGACGCGACGGGTTCGCGGTTGGCGACCCGCAGGCCGGCTCCGAACACGGTGATCCGACCGCCGGCCACCGTGCCCTCGATACGGTTGACGACGCCGACGAACTGCGAGACGAACGGCGTCTCGGGTTCGTTGTACAGCGTTTCCGGGGTGGCGAGTTGTTCGATGCGCCCGTCGAGCATGACCCCGACGCGGTCGGCCATGGTGAGCGCTTCTTCCTGGTCGTGCGTCACCATGAGTGTGGTGATGCCCTCTTGGCGTTGGATCCGGCGGATCTCCTCCCGCAGGCGGGCCCGGACGGTCGCGTCGAGAGCGCTCAGCGGCTCGTCCAGCAGCAGCAGTTGGGGCTGGATCGCGAGTGCGCGGGCCAGGGCGACGCGCTGCTGCTGCCCACCGGAGAGCTGGTGGGGGAACTTCCCGCCGTGCTCCGCGAGCCCGACCAACTCCAGGAGTTCATCCGCGCGTTGGGTCCGCCCGCCGCGATCCACGCGCCGGATGCGCAGCCCGTAGGCGACGTTCTCGCGGGCGGACAGGTGCGGGAAGAGCGAGTAGTGCTGGAACACGACGCCGATGTTGCGCGAGCGCGCCGGCGCCGTGGTCTCGTCGCTGCCGGCGATGGTCACACGTCCGGCGTCGGGCCGCTCCAGGCCTGCCAGGATCCGCAGGGTGGTGGTCTTGCCGCAGCCCGAAGGCCCGAGCAGTGCCACCATCTCGCCCTGGACGAGGTCGAGGCTCAGGTCGTCGAGTACGGTCCGACCGGCGTAGGCCTTGCTGACCCCGGCCAGCGAGACGTGGCCCGGACGGGATGCGACAGTGGCCGGGTGGGCCACGCCGAGGGCGTTGGGGGAACTCATGATTCGGTTCGTTTCCGTCGTTGGGCTAGCCACGAGATGCCCGACAGGAGCAGCCACGTGATCATCATGGTCAGGAAGGACAGGGCCGCGGCGCCACGAGGGGAACTGCCGCCCGCCTGCACGGTGTAGACCGGGAACGTGAAGTGCAGCAGCAGGGAGGCCACCGCGAACTCGCTCAGTACGAGCGCGACGCACATGAGCGCCGCGGACAGCAGCGAGGTGCGCAGGACGGGCAGCACGACGCGCACCAGCGTGCGCAGGCTACCGGCGCCCAGAGAGCTGCTCGCCGCCCAGAGGGTGCGCAGATCGGCCGCCCGGAGCTGGGCGTCGAGGGCGCGGTACGCCAGCGGCAGGCACAGCACCACGTAGAACGGCACCAACGAGAGCGGTGAGACGAGGAATCCCGGCATCGTGGCGTGGAAGAACAGCCCCGCTCCGGAGACGAGCGTCACGGACGGCACCACCAGTGGGAGCAGCGACAGCGACTCCGCGAGGTGACGCAGCCTGGCCGTCCCGTGCAGGTGGAGGACCAGCAGGGTCGGCAGCAGCAGCGCGAGCGTCGCGAGGGTGGACAGGACGGCGAGCAGCATCGTCATGTCCAGCGCGTCGCCGGCACCCGCCGAGGTGAGGACGGCGGCCAGGTTGTCGAGCGTCGCGCCCGCCTTGCCCGGAACGGTGAACCCGAAGACGGCGGCCCCGGCCACCGGGACCAGGAACCCGAGGAGGGCGACGGCGAGGACCGCCGTACGGAGCAGTCCCCCGATGCGGAACGGCCGCCGGGAGGTCAGTGGCTCAGCCATGCCCGGCTCCTCCGTTCGAGCAGTGCCCGCGCGCCCATCGCGACCACGATGACGAGCATCATGACCGTGGCCAGGGCGGCTGCGAACGACTCGTCGATGGTCACGTTCCCGGCGATGAAGAAGCCGATCAGCAGCGGTACGAGGTTCAGGCCGCCCCCGGCCAGGGCGTATGCGGTGGCGTACGCCGAGAACGCGTTGGCGAAGAGCAGCAGCAGTGCCCCGCCGAGCGAGGGGGCGAGCACCGGCAGGGCGATGTCCTTCGCGTACCGCCACCCGGTGGCGCCCAGGGTGCTCGCGGCCTCGTGCCACTCGCGGCGCAGGCCGGCCAGCGCGGGCAGCATCAGCACCGCCATGAGGGGAATCTGGAAGTACAGGTACACGAGTGCGACGCCCAGGAAGGAGTCGAGCCGGAATCCGTGCAGCAGACCGGGCAGCAGCCAGGTCACCAGCCCCTGCCCGCCGATCGTGGCGATGAAGGAGAACGCCAGCGGCACTCCGCCGGACTGCGAGGCCATGGCCGCATAGGACAGGGCCAGGTTCTTGAGCCACCGGGGGCGCTCCGCGCCGACGAGCGCCCAGGCCAGGACCAGCCCGGCGGCTCCGCCGACGACCGCCGTGACCAGGGACAGGTTGGTGGTCAGGACGAACGCGTCGAAGTACTGGGGCTCGAAGACCCGGGCCATCGACTCGGTCGACCAGGCCCCGGCGACCTGGAACGCCTGGAGGACGTTCGCCGCGACCGGCAGGAAGAGGAAGACCAGGAGGAAGACGAAGTACGGCAGTGTGCCGAGGGCCGGGCGGCGCAGCCCGCGCGCTGCGGCCTTCGGGCCCGCCATCAGGCGCGGACCTTCGCGGCCCAGGTGTCGGTCACGAGCTTGTTGGCCTTCGCGCCCTGGTCGACGGTCGGGAAGGTCACCTTGCGGAGGATCTCCGGGTCCGGGAGGTTGGCCATCGCCTCCTTGGACAGCTTGCCGGCCTGCGCGAGCTCGGTGAACCGGGCCGGCACCGCGCCGCCGAGGGCGTACTGTTCGGCGCCCTCGTCGCTGGTCAGCCAGTCCACCCACAGCCGTGCCGCGTTCGGCTGCGGCGAGGCCTTCGTGACGGGCTGCACGTAGTACGTGCCGAAGACGCCCTCGGCCGGGACGAAGAACTCCAGGTCCACGCCGGTGCGCTTCAGCTCGGCGCTCATGCCGGTGAAGTTGTAGTTCCAGTCGAAGACGACCGCCGCCTGGCCGGAGGCCAGCGCGCTGCTCGTCTTGGAGATGTTGACGAGGTTGCCGCGCTTGGCGAGGTCCGCGAAGTACTCGATGCCCGGGGTGATGTCGTCCGTCGAACCGCCGTAGGCGAGAGCCGCGGCGAAGACGGTGGCGAGGGAGGTGGCGCCGGTCCGCGGGTCGCCGGGCAGGGCGACCTTGCCCTTGTACTCGGGGCGCTTGAGGTCCTCGAAGCTCGCCGGGCGCGGGGCGGCCTTGGTGTTGACGCCGATGGAGACCACCCCGTAGTAGGCGCCGACCCACAGGCCGTTCGGGTCCTTGAGGTTGTCCGGGATCCGGTCGAAGTTGCTCGGCTTGTAGGCCTCGATCAGTCCCTGCTCGGTGGCGGGCTTGGTGAAGGAGTAACCGATGTCGATGGAGTCCGGCTGGGAGGACTGGCCGAGCAGGGTCTTGACCGCCTTGACCTCTTCCGCCGACGAGGCGTCGGGGGACGCCACCGGGGTCTCGATGCCGTACTTGGCGCGGAACTTCTCCAGCTGGCCCTTGTAGTTGGCCCAGGTGTCCGGCAGGGCGATGAGCTGGACCTTGCCCTCCTTCTTCGCCAGCGCGGCGATCTCGTCCAGGGAGGATCCGACGGGCTTGCGCGAGCCGGCCGACGAACCACTGGCGCATCCGGCCAGGGTCGTACCGAGGGCGGCCGCGCCCAGGCCGAGGGCGGACAGGCGCAGGAAGCTGCGGCGGGAGGGGACGGACGCGGGCAGGTGCGTGGACATGGTGGCGCCGTTCTTGAGGGTAGGGGCAGTGAGCCGATCTCGCTCACCGCCCGCCATGCTGCGCGCCGTTCATGACCAAAGGCTGGTGTCAAGGCAAACAGTCAACAAACTTTGGTCTAGACCGAAAACTGCTACGCTCACCCCGCCTGCCCATCGAAACCCATCAAAGGACTCCCCCTATGTCCAACACCATCTTCGATCTTGAAGCCGCCCTTGCGGCCCTCCATGGGGCAGAGGGTGTGCTGTTCGACTTCAACGGCACGCTCTCCCTCGACGAGGACCTCGTCGGCCGACTGTACGCGGACGCGGCCGAGGAACTGTGCGGCATCGAGCTGGGATGGGAGGAGTACGAGCGCCGCTTCGTCGGGATCAGCGACCTCGAAATCTGCGCGGCACTCTCGCACGGCGATGCCCACCTCGCCGACCGGATCCTCGGTCACATGTGCTCGGCCTACGCCCGCGAGGTAGCCGAACGGCCCCGCATCCCGGCCTCCCACGTCAAGCTCGTCCGGCGCCTGGCGGAGGCCGGCATCGAGGTCGGTGTGGTCACCGGAACGGTGCGGCGCCTGCTGGAGCCGGCCCTCGCCACGACCGGCCTGGACTCCGTCGTCAAGGTCACGGTGTGCTGCGAGGACGTCATCGCAGGCAAGCCGAGCCCCGAGGGCTTCCTGCGCGGGGCCGCCCTCCTGGGGGTGTCCCCCGAACGCACCGTCGTCGTCGAGGACTCCCACGCCGGGATCGGTGCCGCACACGCCGCCGGCATGGCCTGCGTTCTCGTCGGACCGCTCGCCCACAGCGCGCCCAAGGGCACCCACCCCGTCGGCGACCTCGCGGCCCTCGTTCGCTAGCGACCCGCCCGGACAGGCCCTACAACCCCGGCCCGCTTCCGGTGGTCACACGCACGCGCAGCGCATCCGCCCGATAGACGTCGTGCGCGTACTCGATCGCCCGGCCGTCCTCCCGGTAGGAGGTGCGCATGAGCCGAAGCACCGGACTCCGGGCGCCCACACCCAGGAGTTCCCGCTCCTCCGCCGACACGACGGCCGGAAGCAGTTCCTCGACCTTCCGTACCGGTGTCGAGCGGTACTCGCCGAGCACCGCGTACACCGAACCCGTGATCCGCCCGAGCGGGAACCCCGGCAGGAGCGCCGCCGGATACCAGGCGCCCTCGATCGCGACGGCTTCCCCATCCGCGAACCGAAGCCGCCGCAGGTGGTGCACCTCATCCCCGGCCGCCAGCCCGAGCCCCGCCGCCACCTCGGGCGACGCCGCCACGCTCTCCGCGGCGAGGACCGTCGAGGCGACCTCGATCCCTTCCGCAGCCAGCTGCTGGACCAGGCCCACCATGGACGCGAGCTCAAGGACCGGGGCACCGGCGGAGACGAAGGTCCCCCCGGCCCGGCCGGGACGCCGCTTCACCAGGCCCCGGAACTGCAGCGACTCGACGGCCTGGCGCAGCGTCATACGGCTGACGCCCAACTCCGCGGCCAACTCGCGCTCGGCCGGAAACTTCATCCCCGAGGCATACCGCCCGGACACGATCCGGGCATGCAGAACGTCCTCGACCCGCTGCACTGAAGAATCGAACGACGCCATTGCCATAGTTTATCCAGCAACGAACACGAGGCCGCTCACCGAGGGCCCGACAAGGAAACCTGTACCACCCGCCAGTGGCGACAAGTCGCTTGAGGCGTCGCATGACGTCTTTCTCGGACGGCGGTCACCGGACCGGGACGCGGCTGCGAAATGCGCCCGGGCCTCCTCCAGGTTCCCACGGCCCTGGAGGAGGCCCCCGAGGTGGAAGGCGGCCTGCACGGCGGTCCTGGGTATCACGGCCCGGGTCGCCTCGCGGTAGAGGGATTCCGCCAGGTCCTGGTCACCTCTGCGGTCGGCCATCAATGCCTGCGCGAGGAGGGCGGGGCCGACGACTTCGGGGAAGCCTGCGCGGCCGAGGCCGCCCACGACCTGAAGGCATTCCTGGAACTGGCCAAGCACGCGGCCACGGGCGGCTGACGGACCCCGGCACGAGGGCGTTCGGCCGCACCGGCCCCATCACTCACGAACGTCACATCCGGTGATCCCACGATCCCGCCAGTCCAGAACGGCGGCGGCCACGACAACGACCACGTCGACGACACCCATGGCGTCCCAGCTCCACGTTCCCGTCTCGCACTTCCACTGCCCCGCCCCGCCCCACCCCGGGGGTAGGGGCCCGTGGACGAGTACGTTCGACTGGCTTCGGCCCGTCGATCAGGGTGTCATCGCGTTCCCGTTGCCAGGTCGTCCAGCAGTGCGTCGGCGATCACTTCCTCGACCACGGCTGTGCGCAACTCGGCCATCGCCTCGACGAGTGCCGGGTCCCACGGTGCGGGCGTGAGGCGCCCGGGGTCGGGGCCCGGGCGGACCAGGGCTGCGGCAGACCGGTAGTCCCCGGTTGTCATGCGCCAGGGTACGGCTCCGGTCTTGGCCATGACGTGGGCGGCGATCCGGATGCCCTCGCCGTCGAAGTCGCCGTGGTGGTGGAGGGAGGCGCCGTCGCCGCCGAGTCGGCGCAGCAGGTGGATGACGGCGGTGTTGGGCCAGCCGGAGGTGCAGACCAGCGGCGGGCAGTGGGGGCCGAAGCGGCGCAGGGCCAGGGCGAGCACGCTGGGGTTCTCGGTGATGTGCACCGGCCCGGCGGGTACGGCGAGTTCGCCGGGTGAGCGGAGCTGGGCGAGGGTGAGGCTGACGGGGTGACCGGCTTCGGCGCAGACGCGGGAGACCCTGGCGACCGGGCCGTCGCCGTCGAGGCGCAGACCGACGGCGAGCACGGTGGCGGAGAGCTGGTCGTCGGCCACGCCGGCCCGGCTCCAGAGCGCACGCCGGGCCTCGGCGCTGTCCGGTACGTCGGTGCCGTACAGCGCCGCCAGGGCGCGCAGGACGAGGCCGGAAAGCCGGGTGCCGTCGTCGAGGGCGTGGGCGTCGCCGTCGAGGTGGCGGGCGGCGATGACCGGCAGTGGCTCGCCGTCGGCCGGGAGCGCGGCGAGGACGGTCAGCGCGGCGGTCAGCAGGCTCCGGGTTCGGCCGGGTGAGCCGTCGACGAGGCCGTTGGTCCGCAGGTGGCCGACCCAGTCCATGAGAACGGGCTGGGCGCAGACCACCTGGTGGCCGGCCAACCACCCCCACAGGGCGTCGCGTTGACCGGCCTTGCGCTCACGCTCGGCGGCCCGGTCGGGGATCGGGCCGAGGATCGCGGTCACCACCTCCCGAACCGTTCGACCGCAGGCGTCAACCACGGCGCTCTCCAGTCCGGCGAGAGGAATCGTCGGTTCGACGCCGGGGAGCCGGTCGAGCCCGAGGAGGTCGGCCAGGGCCTCCCGGCCGGCGTCGTCGAGTGGCCCGGACCGCACACGGCTGACGGGGCGGCCGGTCGACAGGCGCTCGTGGACGGCCGACCAGAAGGGGCGGAGCCCGGGAAGGTCGAGGGGATGGCGGTCCGTCATGCCGGTTCGTCCGTGTCGGCTTCGTCGGGCAGCAGGTCGGTGCCCGTCCAGGTGAAGCGGGCGCTGGTGACGGCATCGTCACCGTCGCCTCCGGTGATCAGCTGGTGGACGGCGATGCCGGAGAGCTCCCGGTAGGTGCACCACTCGTGGTCCGAGGTGAGCACCAGGTCGAGGTCGAGCGCCGCGAGGAGGGCGAAGACCTGCCCCCGGTTGACGGTGTCGACGCCGACGAACACCTCGTCGAGCAGGATCAGTCTCGGGGAACCCGGCACCGCCTCGTAGTGGGCGGCCACAGCGGCGAACAGCGGAAGATGGAGGGCGATGGCCTTCTCGCCGCCCGAGAGCGCGCCGTGGAGCTTCTTGGTGAGCAGCTGCCACCCGGAGCCGTTGGCGCGGTCCAGCTTGACGACGAACTGGTGCCAGGCCGTGTAGTCGAGGACTTCGGCGAGCTGCTCCTCCCAAGTGGCGGCCGTGTTACGGGTCTTGGCCTCCTCGATGCGGCCCCGGAAGAAGGCGTGCAGGGCCTCGCGGTCGGCTTCGGTGATCCGGGTCGGGTCCTTGAGGAGCAGTTCCCGGGCCGTTCGGGTGCCGGCGGGCAGGTCGGGGTGGATCTGCCACACCAGCCGGACGGCCACCCGCGAGGCGGTGCGGACCCGTTCGAGGTGGCCGTTCATCCGCTCGACCAGTTCACCGGCCTGGCGGATGCGGGAGGCGAGGTGGCGGCGGGTGTCGCCGGTGAGGGTCCGGTCGAAGAGACCGCGTTCGGCGGCGGTGATGTCGTCCTGGCTGCGGTCACGGTCTCCGGTGAGGATGGAGAGGAGGCCGGCCGCGCCGACCCGGATGCCGTCGACGGTGGCGGTGAGGACGTGGATGTCGTCCTCGGCTTCGAGTTCGAGGTCGGCACGGCTGCTGAGGCTCTGGCGGGCGCGGTGGACGGCTTCGGAGAGACGGTTCAGGGAGTCGCCGAGGTTCCTGGTGCCGTGCGGCAGGTTGGGCCAGGCGGCAGCCGTCTCGCGGGCCGCTTCGAGGGTGGCGCGGGTGCCGTCCTCGGAGGTGAGGGCGAGGCCGAGGCCCGCGTCCTCGGGGAATCCGAGGACGCAGAGGCGCCGGAAGCCCCGGGCGGCCTCGTTGCGGGCCGCCACGGCGTCGTCACGCCGGCCCGCGTCCTGGGCCATGGTGGCGCTCAGTGAGCCGATCCGGCCTTCCAGCATGATGAGCGCCCGGGTACTGGTGTCGATCTCGCGGCGGGTCCGGTCGAGCGACTTTCGCAGGTCGCTCATCCGGGCGGCCACCTGGCGGTAGTCCTCGCCGACGGTGCTCTCGACGGCCCGGAGCGCGGATCGCAGCCCTCGGGCGGACGCCTCGGCCTCCTCGGCTTCGGCCACGCTCTCCGCGGCGGCGTCCGCGGAGGCCTCGGCGTGGCTGCGGGCGGTGTCCCAGGAGTGCCGGGCGGCCACCCAGACGAGGTGGGCGTCCAGCCAGACGTCGGCCTGTTCGCGCAGCCCGTCGACGGCCGTGGCGGTCGCGTCCAGGGCGGTGCGTTCGGTCGGCAGGGCGTGCTCGGCAGATGCGAGGGCGAGGGCGCGCAGCGCGGTCGCGACCGCGTCCTCCTGCTGGGCGAGCCGCTCGACGGCCTCGCGCACGGCGTCCTCACGGGCGCCCACCTCGGACTCGGACCGCTCCCAGGCGCGCTTGACCTGGTCCACGTCCCGATGGTGCGGCCGGGACCGGAGGTCGGCGCCGAGGCGCTGCCGGCGGTCGGCGAGGGCGCGCAGCCGCACCTCGAATCCGGTGACGGTGGTGCCGGCCTCGGCCAGTTCGGAGGTGAGGGCAGCGATTCGCCGCTGCCTGGCGCGTTCCCTGGCCGCGGCTCCGATGTGGTGGGATTCCTCCTTCGTCCAGGAGCCCATCGCCGTCGCCAGCCGCCAGCTTCCGTCGGCCGCCACGGCGGCGGGGTGGCCCGCGGGGAGTGTGGGGCCGTAGGCGATGCCGGCGAGCAGCCGCTGCACCCGGACGACCGGCACCGGGCCGTCGGGTTCGGGAGCCAGGACGTCGAGCAGCGAGGAGCCCGGTGCGGGCACGGCCGATGCGGGGTCGGCCAGGGTGTCGTGACCGACGACGGCGGTGCCGCCGTCGGGGGTCATCCAGGCGTCCAGCAGGCCGGCCGCTTCCAGGGCAGCTTCGATACCGGCCTGGTCTTCGAGCGGCACGTCCGGCCGGAACGCCACCAGTCGCCACAGCGGCGCTCCCGGCAGGACCGACCGGTCGGCCGTGCGGGTGTGCGGTGGGACCGGCGGGAGATCGGTCGCCGCCGCCGTGTCCTCCAGCTCCGCGGCGACCCGGTCACGCCGGGCGCGGGCGTCCTCCAGGCCGGCGCGGACGGTCGTCTCCTCGGCGGTGATGGCGCTCTCCGCCGCACGGGCCGCGGCCTCGACCAGCGTGAGGACGTCCGTCTCGGCGGCGGCCCGGGAGGCGAGTTCCTCGACGTCGTCGATGTGCAGTTCGGAGCAGTCGGCCGTCGCCCACTGGCGCAGCCGGTCGGTGTGGGCATCGACGGCGGTCTCGTAGGCGCGGGCGTTGCCGTCGCGCCGCGTGGTCGCCTCGGCCAGTCGCTCGCGCGCCGTGTCGAGGTGGCGCTCCGCCGTCGTCCGGTCCGCGACGCGACGTTCGTGGCGTTCGAGGGCGGCCCGGACCTGGGCGATCTGGCCGTGCCGCGAAGTGACCGCACCGCGCAGCAGGCGGCGGGCGACGCGCCGCTGCTCCTCCGCGTCCCCGGCCGGACCCGGTGCGGTGTCGAGCGTCGTCTGCATCTCGGTGCAGAGGGACTCCATGGCCGCACGCCGCGCCGCACCCCGGGTGTCCTCCCTGGCGACGCGGGTGTGCTCGGCCCGCTGCTCGGAGCGCAGCCGCGCCTCGGCGGCCCGCTCGGCCTCCTCGGTGGCCGCGTGGATCTTCCGGTCGGCGCCGGCGCGCAGACGGGCTGCGGTCCCGGCGGCGTGGTCGGCCCTGCGGCGGAGCTGGTCGAGTTCCTGTCCCTGCCGGTAGACCTCGGAGTCGAGCAGCCCCTCGATGGCGCCGTCGATCTCCTGAGCCCGGTGTCCGAGCTCGTCCTTCGTACGAGTGCTCTCCTCGCGCTCGCGCAGGGCTTCGGCGTGCGCGACCTCGCTCTCCCGGGCGATGCGGGTGAGGTTGTCCATCTCGGTCGTCGCGGAGATGAGCGCCGCCGCCCCGGCGCGCAGGACGCGCTGGGCGTAGCCGCGTTGCTGGTTCGCGACGGCGGTGGCCGCGGCCACTTCGTCGTCCAGGGTCTTCAGGTGTTCGCGCTGCCGGTCGAGGCGTTCGAAGCCTTCGGCCAGTTCGGTGATCTCGCCCTGACCGAGCGGGGGCAGGGCCCGGGAGAGCAGGGAGGACAGCAGCGACGGGTCCAGGCGCTCGGAGAGCTTGGGGGTGCGGAGCTGGAGCAGGGCGGTGATCAGGGCGTCGTAGCGCTGCTCGCTCAATCCGGGAAAGAGCGTGCTCCGGACGGTGTTGCGGTAGTCGGTCGACGATCCGTGCAGCTCGCCCCGGCCTTGCAGGACTTCGGCCAGGGCTGCGCGGGTGAGTGGCTGTCCGGCGTCGTTGACCAGGGAGAGACCGCCTGGGCTGTCGATCCGGCCGCCGGTGGTGAAGTAGTCGGCGGTGACACCGGTGGTGTGCACGCTGGCCTGGAGCCTGGCGCCGCAGGTGAACCAGACGGGATCGCCGTCGTCGTGGACGAACTCCAGCCACACGTATCCGACGCGGGTCTTGCCCGAGGTGCCCTCGCCCATCAGGTTCCAGTGCATGGTGCGTTCGGAGCCGCCGAAGGTGGACAGCCTGTTGGGGCGCAGGCTGGCGTCGAGCAGGAACGGCAGCAGCACCTCCAGCGCCTTGGACTTGCCGGTGCCGTTCTGCCCCCGCAGGAGCAGCCGGCCCTCGTGGAAGGTGAAGGTCTCGTCGTAGTAGCGCCAGACGTTGAGGATGCCGGCCCTGGAGGGCTGCCACCGCGCAGCTGCCCCCGGCGTCCGGAACGTGGAGGGCTGCGGGAGTCGTGTCACGGTCATCGGGAGTCCTCGCTGGTCATGTTGCGGGGCCGTCGGCCATCGTGGTCCGGTACCGGAACGCCGCGGGCCGGGGAACGGTGCGGTCGCCGATCCGGCGGGCCAGGCCGAAGTCGGTGAGGACGCGGACGGCGTCGGCGGTGAGGCGCTGGGCGCCGTCCTCCGACTGGTAGCTCCTCGCCCACTGGGGGAAGCGCCGCAGGAGTTCGTTCGCCTCTCCGGTGAGCTGTTCCGGCGTCAGCCCGCCCGGAGCCGCCGTCAGCGGTTCCAGCAGGAGCAGGGCGGCGACACGGGCCGTCGCGGAGTCGTCCGGGAAGCGGCTGTCGGTGGCGATCCCGTCCGGGTCGACGAGCAGCAGGCCGTCGGCCCGTTCCTCCAGCACGAATCCGCCCTGCTCGGCGGCGCGCCGGACGATCTGGCGCCCTGTCGGGGAGGTGAGGTAGGCCAGTTCGTCGGCGCGGAGCTCGTCGTGGTGGAGGACGGGATCGTCGAAGAGGCGGCGCAGCACCGAGTGCCGCAGCCTGAGGTTGCGCTGTGCGTCGGAGGCGTCGGCACCACCGTACCGGCTCTCGCGTACGGTGCCCTCGACCAGTTCCTCGAAGCGCAGCGGTACGTCCTCCGCCGGGACGGCCCGACGGGACGGCCCGACGGGCGCGGCGAGCAGGCGCATCAGCACGGTGGCGTCCACCCGGTAGAGGACCTTGGCCTCCGCCGAGTCGACGAAGCTGTCCGTGACGCCGTCCACGGTGAGGAGAGCCCCGTAGGACTCCAGCAGTTTGAGGACGTCCACGAAGGCCATGCGCTCGGGCTTGCTCGCCGTGTCGAAGGGCGGCAGCGCCTCGTCGGTGGCACAGGCCTGGACGACGCGGTCGGCGATCAGGCCGACCGTCGTCACCGGGACCGGGAGCAGCTCGGCCGCGACGACGCACAGCAGGGTGTAGCGGCGGCGGTCGAACGGCGCCTTTCCGGACCGCAGCCTGCGGGCGGGGCGTGAGCTGTCGGGGACGGTCCGGATCTTGAACAGGCGCGTGTACCCCAGGCGCGGCTCCACCACGAGCTGCCAGCCGCAGTGGTAGTCGAACCACTTCGTCAACGGATCCTGTCGGCGGCGGATCAGCTCGAAGGCGGGCGGGTCGCCGCGCTCGGTGATCAGCGGCCGGCCGAGGAGCAGTCTGATGCCACGGGCGACGTCCTGCCGCTCGGCGAGGACCAGCTGATTGGCAAGGGTGCTCATGTGCTCGTCCTGATGGTGATCGCGATTGTGCCCGTCCTGATGGTGATCGCGCTCCGCCCGCTCATGCGCCCTCCTCGCGGATGATCGCCCGCGAGGCGCCCCGGCTGCGGATCTCCACCAGGTGGTCCGGTCCCTCCAGCCTCCCCTGCGGCGTCCGCAGGACGGCCCGTCCGCCGTCGGGCAGCGGCCGGAGCACCACCTCGACCCGGCCGTCCGAGGTGACCGCCCGGCGAGCCCCGCCGGCGTCCGGTCGTACGGCCAGGGCCCTGCCGAGGAGGTCGAGCAGTCGCTCGAAGACGGCGTGGTCCAGCATGCCGAAGTCGGAGAGCCGCACAGGGCCGTCGGTGCCCAGAACGTCCCAGGCGGCTTCGAGTTCGGCACGCTCCTTCCGGGCCCGCTCGGCCCGGGCCGCTTTGATCCCGCCGATGTCGCGCACCCTGCCGGTGCGCGTGAACCGCTCGGTGCGGCCGCTGGTGCGCAGCAGGGCGGACACCTCCACCGGCGGGGCCTCGGCCCAGGTGCCCGACGAGGGCACCAACTCCGGGTCGGGGTGGGCGAGATGGGCGTGGCGGGCCGGGCCGAGACCGAAGGCGGCCGACCACAGACGGTGCAGGTCGTCGTCGGTGGGCGCCGCGGCGAACCAGCGGGCCAGTTCCCGGAAGTCCTGGACCGCGCTGGAGGAGCGACGCCGTGACTCGGTGATCCGGTCGAGGACCTGGAGGAGCGTCACGATCGCCCGCCGCGCCACGTCGTGCAGCTGTTCCACACGGGGTCGTGACCCGTCCGCGGGCCGGAACCAGGCTTGGAGCCCCTCCCAGCGCGCCCGGCGCCGCTCCAACCAGGCCGGCGCGGGATCGCCGTCGGCGACCGGCGGCAGCTCGGCGCCCCGCAGCGCCCGCTCGTGCAGCAGGCTCACCCCGCGCTGCTCGACCCGCTCCACGGCGGAGGCGACCGTCTGTCCCCGCTGGTCGAGGTTGACGAGGAACTCCTGGAGATAGGCCACCGTCGCGGCCTTCACCTCCCGGAAGGTCGCCAGGTCCGCACCCTCGGCGCGCAGCAGGCGCTGCAACTCTCCGTTGAACGCCTTGGTGTTGGACAGGAGCGCCTCCAGGTGGCCCTCCAGCTCCTGGAGCGTGGTGAAGACCCGACGGTCCGAGGAGGCGGAGTCCCCCAGCAGGACGTACAGCTCGTCGAGCCGGTCCGTGATCGCCTCCAGCACCGCGGTCTGGAGCGCACCCGTCGACGCGAGCACCGCGAGGGCGTGCTCGACCCCCGCGAACGCGGCCTCGCCGCGCCGGGTCAGCGAGTACTGGAGGTTACGGCGCTCGTACTCCTCGGCGGTGCGGTAGTTCTCCGCGTGGTTCTGGACGACATCCAGCAGCTGCCACTCCCTGAGCCTTCGCAGCGCCTCCCGCAGGTCGTCGTCGTGGATCTCGTCGAGCCATCCGACCGTCCGCAGACGGGCGCGGACGTCATCCAGCCCGAGCGCGGTCTCCAACCGCTCGTTGGCCGCGCCGAAGGCCCTGAGGATCGCACCGTAGAGTTCGGCCTTGTCCCCCGTCGTGAACCGGAACATCTCCGGCGGCACCCTGCGCAACGGCGCCCCTCCCCTCCGTCGGCACCACAGTACGCGGACGCACGGACGGCGCCGACGCCGAGGCCGTCGACGCCAGGGGTGCGGATGAGGTCGGTGTCGCCGGGGTGGCAGCAACCGCAGGGCTCGGTGCACTCCCGCGGGGTCCGACGCGGTACGGCGGCGAGGGGTGCCGGCACGGAGTCCGACGGGCGGAGCACTGGCGTTTCCTCGGCGTGAGGGCATGCGGTCCGCGCGCCCTTCGCGCACGGCCGGTACGGGATGACGTCCCGGAACGAACCGGGAGTTCACCCAGGTGAACACTTCCCGAAGCGCCGGTGACCGATGAACCGGCCTCGTGTGGATGCCCGTAAGCCCTGATGGTCCGACGTCCGGGGAACCGGGCCGGCGCCCGTTCATCCGGCCGCCGGCTGGGGCGATACCGCATGCCCAATCGGTCAACTTGACCTGATAAAAGTATCCCTGACCCGACATCAATGCTTTTGGGAGGATCTGAGTGGCATCCGCAGCGCGGGCAAGCCTCGCTGACAGTTCCTGCCGGCCCGCCCCTGCCGTTGTGCCCTGAACGCTTCCCGGAGCTCCCACATGTACGACCACCGCCCTCTCGGCCTGCCCATGACCCCGGGTCAGTCGGGCATCTGGTTCGGCCAGCAGCTCGATCCCGAGAGCCCCGCCTACACCATCGGCGTGTACATCGACATCGACGGGCCGCTCGACGTCGAGCTCCTCGGCGAGGCGTCCCGCCGGTTCCTGGCGGAGGCGGACGGACTGCGCGCCCGGGTGGCGGAGCACGAGGGCGAGCTCCGTCAGTGGGTCGAGCCGCTGGGCGACTGGAGTCAGGGGTACGCCGATCTCTCCACGCTTCCCGACCCGGAATCCGCCGCACGGGAGCGGATGGCCGAGGACATGGCCCGGCCCCGGCCGCTGGGCATACCCCCGCACATGACCGCGGTGGTGATGCGGCTCGGCGAGAACCACCACTGGTGGTACCTGAGCATCCACCATCTGCTGACCGATGCCTTCGGCGCCGCCGTCAGCACCCGGCGCATCGCGGCGATCTACACGGCACTGGCCTCCGGGAGCGACCCCGGCGAGGGCGCGCTGGACTCCGTCCGGCTGATGGTCGACGAGGCCGCCGAGTACCGCTCGTCCGAGGACCACCGGGCGGACCGCGCCTACTGGTCGGAGCAGCTGCGCGGCCGCCCCGAGCCGGTGTCGCTGACGCCGCGCGGCGCCCCCGCCTCCCGGCGCATGCTGCGGTGCAGTGCCCGGATCGATCCCACCGTCGAGAGCGGCCTGCGCGTGGTCGCCCGGCAGGCCCGGTCGAGCTGGCCGCGGGTGCTCGTCGCGGCGGCCGCCGCGTACCTGCACCGGCTGACCGGCGAGGAGGAGGTCGCCCTCGGCTTCTGCGTCTCCGCCCGGGTCACCAGCGCCGCCCAGAACATCCCGGCCATGCTCTCCAACCTGGTGCCGCTCTGGCTTCACGTCGACCCGGCGGCGACCCTCGCCGAGCTGACCGCCGACGCCGCCGACGCGGTGAAGGCCGCCGTCACCCATCAGCGCTTCCGCCACGAGGAGATGCGCCACGCACTGGGGATCACCGGAACCGCGCGTCGGCTGTACGGACCCACCGTCAACGTCATGCCGTTCGACTACGACCTCAGGTTCGGCGAGGTCTCCGGCCGGATGCACAACCTCTCCAACGGCCCCGTGGACGACCTCTCCATGGCCTTCTACGGCGGCCGCCCCGGCAAGCACGACGGCCTGCGGGTGGACTTCGACGCCAACCCGGCGCTCTACACGGAGCGCGAACTCGCCTCCCACCGGGACCGCTTCCTTCGCTTCCTCGCCGAACTCCTCGACAGCGGCCGCCCCGTGGGGGAGGTCGGCCTCACCACCCCGGACGACCGCGCCGCGGTGCTCGGCGCGTGGAACGACACCGCGCACGAGGTCCCGGTCACCACCCTGCACGACCTCGTGGCCGCCCAGGCCGCCCGGACTCCGCACGCCCCCGCCGTGGTCTTCCAGGGCGAGACGCTGACGTACGCCGAACTGGACGACCGGGCCGGGCGCCTCGCCGGATTCCTGATCGCCCGCGGCGCGGGGCCCGAGTCGGTCGTCGCCGTGCGCCTGGAGCGCTCCGCCGACCTGGTCACCGCCCTGCTCGGGGTGCTCAAGTCGGGTGCCGCCTACCTGCCGCTGGACCCCGCGCTTCCGGCCGCCCGGGCGCGGGCCGTCCTCGCCGACTCCCGTCCGGTCCTGGTGCTCGACGCGCAGGGCATGGCCGACGCCCGCACGCACACCGGCTCTCCGGTGCACGCGCCCGCCGACCCGGCGAACCCCGCCTACGTCATCTTCACCTCCGGCTCCACCGGCCGTCCCAAGGGCGTCGCCGTCCCCCACCGCGGGATCGTCAACCGCCTCCTGTGGATGCAGCAGCGGTACGGACTCGGCGCCGACGACCGCGTCCTGCAGAAGACACCGTACGGATTCGACGTGTCCGTGTGGGAGTTCTTCTGGCCGCTGACCACCGGCGCGGCCCTGGTCGTCGCCCTGCCGGGCGGGCATCAGGACCCCGACTACCTGGCCGACCTGATCCGGGACGCGGGCGTCACCACGGTGCACTTCGTGCCGTCGATGCTCCGTGCCTTCCTCGACGACCCGTCCGTCCCCGGCCGGTGCGCCCGGCTGCGCCGCGTGCTCTGCTCCGGAGAGGCCCTCCCGCCGGAACTGGCCGACACCTTCCGCCGCCTACTCCCGCACGTGCCGCTGCACAACCTCTACGGGCCCACCGAGGCGTCCGTGGACGTGACGGCATGGGAGTGCGTCGAGGGGGCGCCGACCGTCCCGATCGGCGCGCCCGTCTGGAACACCCGCGCGTACGTCCTCGATGCCGGGCTGCGGCCGGTACCGGCCGGTGCCCCGGGCGAGCTCTACCTGGCCGGCGTGCAGCTGGCCCGCGGCTACCTGGGCCGCCCCGGACTGACCGCCGAGCGGTTCCTGGCCGACCCCTACGGTCACGGAGGGAGGATGTACCGCACCGGAGACCTGGCCCGCTGGAACCGGGACGGCCAGCTGGAGTACCTCGGCCGCACCGACCACCAGGTGAAGGTGCGCGGATTCCGCATCGAGTGCGGCGAGATCGAGGCGGCGCTCACCTCCGATCCGCGGATCGGACAGGCGGTGGTGACCGCCCATGACAACGGCGCGGGCGTCACCAGGCTGGTGGCGTACGTCGTCCCCGCCGGACCCGGCGTCACCCCGCCCGGCGACCGCGAACTGCGCGACCTGGTCGCCGGTACGCTGCCGGCGTACATGGTGCCCGCGCACGTCGCGGTGCTCGACGCCATGCCGCTGAACGCCAACGGGAAGCTGGACCGGAAGGCGCTGCCGGCGCCCGACTTCGCCGTCGCGGGCAGCACGGACGGCACGGGCCCTTCGCAGGCCGGTGCCGGTGCCGAGGCGGTCCTGTGCCGGGTCTTCGCCGAGGTGCTCGGCCTGCCCGAGGTGGCTCCCGGGCGGAACTTCTTCGAACTGGGCGGGGACAGCATCCTGGCGATCCAGGTGGTCGGCCGGGCCCGCCGCCAGGGCGTGGGGCTCGAACTCCGCCAGGTCTTCGCCCACCCGACCGCCGCCGCACTGGCCCGGGTCGCCCGGGCGACGGGGGCCTCGACCACCACCACCGCCACCACCACCACCGCACCGGCCGAGCGCACCGGCGCGGTGCCGCTCACCCCGATGGCGCACTGGCTGCGCGAGCGCGGCGGCCCGACGGAGACCTTCCACCAGTGGGTGCTGGTCCGGGTTCCCGCCGGTCTCGACGAGGCCCGGCTCACCGGCGCGGTGCAGAACCTGCTCGACCACCACGACGCCCTGCGACTGCGGCTGACCGTGCGCGGCGACGCCTGGGCCATGGAGGTGACCGCGCCCGGCACCGTGCGCGCGGAACAGCTGATCCGCCGGGCCGACGGCGGCCTGGACGGCTCCGACGGCGCTGCCGGTCCGGACGCCGAGCGGGAGGCGGCCGTCACCCGGCTCGCCCCGGCGGAGGGCGTCCTGCTCCAAGCCGTGTGGTTCCCCGAGGCGGGCAGGCTGCTGCTGGTCGGCCACCACCTCGCCGTCGACGGGGTCACCTGGCCGCTGCTGCTCGCCGGCCTGCGCGCCGCGTACGAGGGCCGCGCCCTCGACCCCGTCCCCACCCCGCTGCGCAGCTGGTCACGGGACACCGTCCTGCGGGCGAACGAGCCGCGTCTGCTCGACGAACTCGCCTACTGGAAAAACGTTCTGACGGATGAGCTGATCCTGGGCAGCCGGCCGCTGGACCCCGCCGTCGACACACTGGCCGGCACGGGCCGGTTCACCGTCGAGGTGCCCGCCGAGGGTCTCCTGACCACCGTTCCGGCGGCCTTCCACGGCCGTGCCGAGGACGTGTTGCTGGCCGCCCTCGCCCTCGCCGCCCGGGACCGGTACGCCTTGCCGCTCGTCGTCGACGTCGAGCGTCACGGCCGCGACGGCACCGCGGACCTCTCGGGGACGGCCGGCTGGTTCACCCGGACGTTCCCGGTCCGGCTCGACGCGGGGCGGCTCACGCTCGCCGCGGTCGTCAAGCAGATCAAGGAGCAACTGCGCGGCATCCCCGACGCGGGAGCCGGCTACGGCCTGCTCCGCCACGTCAACGGGCAGACCGCCCCCGCGCTCGCCGCCCTGCCCCGCCCCCAGGTGCTGTTCAACTACCTCGGCCGCACGCCGGCCCCGGCCGGAGACTGGTCCCCCGCCGGTGCCACCGGCGCGTTCGGCGGCGGAGGCGCCCCCGGGCTGCCCGTCGCCCACCCACTGACCGTGGACGCGTTCGTGCACGACGGTCCCGGCGGGCCCGTGCTCACGGCCACCTGGACCTGGGCCTCGGGCCTGCTGGACGAGGCCGACGTACGCGCCCTGTCCGACGCCTGGCTGGCGGCGCTGCGCGAGCTGCGGCAGGGAACGGTCGCCGGCCACACCCCCACCGACTTCCCCCTGGTCACCCTGGACCAGCCCGGCATCGACCGGCTGGAGGAGACCTACCCGGCGCTGACGGACCTCCTCCCGCTCTCTCCCGTCCAGCAGGGACTGCTCTTCCAGGCCCGCTACGAGGAGGCCGCCCGCCGGGACTACCTGACCCGGTGGCGTCTGGAGCTCACCGGCCCGCTGGACGAGACGCGGCTGCGCGCCGCCTGGCAGGCCCTGGTCCGCCGGCACGCCGCGCTCCGGGTCGCCTTCACCGACACGTCCGCCGACGGCTCCGGCACCGCGGTCCAGGTCGTCCTCGCCGATGCCGCGGTGCGCTGGCACGCGGGCTCCGGCACCGACGGCGACTACGCCGCATTCGACCTCGCCGCCGCCCCCCTGCTGCGCCTGCGGTACGAGGCCCTCGGTGACGACCGACACCGGATGACCCTGACCCACCACCACCTCATCCTGGACGGCTGGTCCATGCCCGTCCTGCTGCGCGAACTCTTCGTCCTGTACCAGGCCGGGCCGGACGCGCCGCAGCTGCCGCCGGCCGTGTCCCCCGCGGCCTACCACGCCTGGCTCGACCGGCAGGACGCCGACGCCGCCCGCACCGCGTGGCGGCAGGCCCTCGACGGTCTCACCGAGCCGACCCGGGCCGGCGCGGCGACCACCGGCGCCACTCACGAGCACCGACTCGACGCCGCACTGACCGCCCGCCTCGCGGAGCTGGCCCGCAACCGCGGCCTGACCCTCAACACGCTGGTCCAGGGCGCCTGGACGCTGGTCCTGGGGGCCCTCACCGGCCGCGACGACGTGGTGTTCGACACCCCGGTGGCGGTCCGCCCCGCCGAGCTGCCCGGCATCGAGACCGCCGTCGGCCTCTACCTGACCACCGTCCCGGTCCGCGGCCGCCCGGACCCCGCCGAGCCGGTCGCCGCCTTCCTGACCCGCCTCCAGGAGCAGCAGGCCGCTCTCGCCGCCCACCAGCACCTGGGGCTCGCCGAGATCCATCGCACAGCGGGAAGCGGCGCGGTCGCCGACACCATGGTGGTCTTCCAGAACTACCCGGTCGACGTCGACGCGATCGGCACCGCCCACGGCCTGCGGCTGACCGGCGTCGACCACCGGATCAGCACCCACTACGCGCAGAAGCTCACCGTCGTCCCCGGCGAGCGGCTCAGTCTCTCCCTGACCGGCGACGAGCCCGCGCTGCGGCTGTTCACCCGGGCCCTCACCGCGCTCGCCGACGGGCTGGACCGCCCGGTCGCCCAGGTGCCGGTGCTGCCCGACGCCGAGCACGAGCAACTGCTGCACGCCGGCCGGGGCCCGGCCGCCGACCGGCCGCCGACCACCGTGACGGCCCGGGTCGAGGCCGCCGCGGCGCACGCCCCGCAGGCTCCCGCCGTCCGGTTCGGCGACACCGAGCTGAGCCACGGTGAGCTGGCCGCCCGCGCCAACCGGCTGGCCAGGCTGCTCGTCGGCCGGGGCGCCGGCCCCGAGACCACCGTCGCCGTGGCCGTCCCCCGCTCCGCCGACCTGGTCGTGGCCCTCCTCGCCGTGCTCAAGTCCGGTGCCGCCTACGTCCCTGTCGACCCCGGCTACCCGGCCGAGCGGATCGCCCACCTGCTGAGCGACTCCGCGGCCCGGCTCGTCCTCACCACCAGCGGGGCGGCCGGCGCGATGCCCGCCGGCGCCGACGGGCCCGAGCGCCTGCTGCTCGACGCCCCCCGCACCGTCGACGCGGCCGCCGCGTTCGCGGACACCGATCTCACCGACGCCGAGCGCACCGCCCCGCTGCGCCCCGACCACCCCGCGTACCTGATCCCCACCTCCGGTTCCACGGGACTGCCCAAGGTCGTCGTGGTCCCGCACCGCGGCGTGGCCGGGTACCTGGACCACCTCACCGGAACCGCCGGGCTCGGCGCCGCCGACACCGTGCTCAACCTCGCATCGGTCTCCTTCGACCCGTCCGTGCGCGACCTGTTCGGCACCCTCGCCGCGGGCGGCTGCGTCGCCCTGGTCGCCCCCGACGAGGCCAACGACGCACGCGCCCTGGCGCGCGCCATGCGGCGGCACGGCGCGACCGTGCTGCTGTCCGCCGTTCCCTCGCTGCTGGCGGCCGTCGCCGAGGAGGCCGAGGCCCTGCCCGCCGCCGAGCGCCCCGCGCTGCGCCTGGTGATGACCTGCGGCGAGGCGCTCAACCGGGGCCATCTGGCGCGGATCGCGGCACTCGGTGAGTCCTGCCGGGTGGTCAACCAGTACGGGCCCACCGAGACCACCATGACCAGCACGTACCAGGACGTGGCGGAACCCGGCGCCCTTCGCGCCGACGGCGGCCACCTGGTGGGCACGCCCATCCCCGGCGCCCGCGCATACGTGCTCGACCGGATGCTGCGCCCGGCTCCCGTCGGCACGCCGGGCGAGCTCTACGTCGCCGGACACGGCGTCACCCGCGGTTACGCGGGCCGCCCCGGCCACACTGCCGAACGCTTCCTCGCCGACCCCTACGACGAGCCCGGCAGCCGCATGTACCGCACCGGCGACCTGGCCCGCTGGACCGCCGACGGCCGCCTGGACCTCCTCGGCCGCACCGACCACCAGGTCAAGGTGCGCGGCCACCGCGTCGAACTCGGCGAGATCGAGGCGGTGCTGGAACGGCGTGCGGACATCGCACGCGCCGTGGTCACCGTCCGGCGCGACGGCGAGGACGCCGAGCCGTGCCTGGTCGCCTACGTCGTACCCGCCGCCGCACAGGACGCGGCCACGGAGCGCGCCGCCGCGCCCGGACCGGCCGCCGCACCGGAGCCCGCCGGGCCCACCCCCGCCGAGCTCCGCCGGCACGTCGCCACCGACCTGCCCCCGTACATGGTCCCCGCGGCCTTCGTCACCCTGGAACGACTCCCGCTCACCCCCAACGGCAAGGTCGACCGCCGGGCCCTGCCCACCCCGGGCGAGGACGCCCTCGTGCTCGCCGGGACCACCCGGCGCTCCCCTCGCACCCCGCTGGAGGAGCTGCTGTGCGGCCTGTACGGGCGGCTCCTCGACGCCCCCGGCGTCGGCATCGACGACAGCTTCTTCGCGCTCGGCGGGCACTCACTGCTGGCCACCCGGCTGACCTCCGCGATCCGCGCGACCGTCGGCGCCGACCTGCCGGTCCGGGCCGTGTTCGACGCCCCGACCGTCGCCGCACTCGCCGAGCGGGTGCAGGCGGCCGTCCGCGGCGCGGCGGCCCGGCCGCCCCTCGTCCACCGCACCCGACCGGAGCACGTCCCACTGTCCGCGGCGCAGCGCCGACTGTGGTTCCTGCACCGGCTCGACCAGGGCCGCTCCGCCGCGTACAACATGCGGGTCGTCCTGCGGCTGCGCGGACCGCTGCGCGCCGACGCACTGCGCGCCGCCCTCGGCGATCTGACCGACCGTCACGAGTCCCTGCGCACCTGCTTCCCCGACACCGACGGCCGCCCCTACCAGCAGGTCCTGGCCCCTGAACGGGCCAGGCCGGCGCTCCCGGCCGGCCCCGCCACCGAGGACGGCCTCGCCGCCGCGGTCGCCGATCTGGTGGAGCGCCCCTTCGACCTCGCCACGCAGACCCCGTTGCGGACCGCCCTGTTCACCCTCGGCGCCGAGGACCACGCCCTGGTCCTGGTCCTGCACCACATCGCGGCCGACGGCTGGTCCTTCGGCCCGTTGGCCGCCGACCTGTCGGCCGCGTACACCGCCCGGGCGGCGGGCCGGGAGCCGGACCGGGCGCCGCTGGAGATCCAGTACGCCGACTACAGCCTCTGGGAGCAGGAGGTCCTCACTGCCGGTGAGGGCGGCCTCGCCGACGCGCAGACCGCCCACTGGTGCGAGCGCCTGTCCGGCCTGCCCGACCGCATCGACCTGCCGGCCGACCGGCCCGCCACCCCCGGCGCCGGCCCGGACATCCCCGGCGGCTCCTTCACCTTCCGCATCCCCGCCCCGCTGCACGCCCGGCTCGCCGCGCTGGCCCGCGCGCACTCGGCCACCGTCTTCATGACCCTCCAGGCCGCGCTCGCCGCGCTGCTCACCCGGTCCGGAGCCGGCACCGACATCCCTCTCGGCACCGCCGTCGCCGGACGCACCGACACGGCGCTGGAGCCGCTGATCGGCTGCTTCGTCAACACCCTGGTGCTGCGCACCGACACGTCCGGCGACCCGGACTTCCGCGAACTGCTGCGCCGCGTACGGGAGACCGACCTGGCCGCCTTCAGCCACCAGGACCTCCCCTTCGAGCGGCTGGTCGACGCGCTGGGCACCGAGCGCACCGCGGACGGCAACCCTCTCTTCCAGGTGATGCTGTCGGCCCAGCCCGAGCTGGTCGCGGACGCGGTGCGCCTGCCCGGGATCGCCGCCGAGCTGATGCCGGTCGGCGCCACCGTCGCCCGCTTCGAGCTGTCCTTCGACCTGACCGAGCGGCGCACCCCCGAGGGCGCCCCCGACGGCATCGACGCCCGCGCCGAGTACCGGGCAGACATCTTCGACGACACCACCGTCCGGCGGCTCACCGACCGCTGGACCACGCTCCTGGAGTCCTTCGTGCACGACCCGGCCCTGACCGTCTCCACCGCCGCCGCCCTCACCGACGGTGAGCGGGATCTCGTCCTGACCGGCTTCAACGACTCGGCCCTGGACATCCCGGCCGCCACCCTGCCCGAGCTGCTCGCCGAGCGGGCCGCCCGCACGCCGGACGCCGAGGCGGTCGCCTTCGCCGACGAGAGCCTCACGTACGCCGAGCTCGACGCCCGCGCCGAGTCCCTCGCCCGGCGGCTGCGCGCCGTCGGCGCCGGCCCCGAGCGGCGGATCGCCGTCGCGGTGCCCCGCGGCCTCGACCTGCCGGTCGCCCTGCACGCCGTGCTGCGCACCGGCGCCGCCTACGTGCCGGTCGACCCGGCCCTGCCGCCCGCGCGCATCGCCCTGCTGCTGGAGGACGCCGCCGCGCTGTGCGTGGTGACCACGGCGGAGTCCCGCGCCGGCCTGCCCGCCGGGGCCACCCTCCCGCTGGTCCTCACCGACGCGCCGGACACTCCGGCGCCGCAGGACGAGAGCGCCTTCGCGGCACCGCATCCCGACACCACCGCCTATGTGATCCACACCTCCGGCTCCACCGGCCGTCCCAAGGGCGTCGCGGTCTCGCACCGCTCGATGCTGAACCGGCTGTGGGGCATGGTCGACCAGTACGGCCTGGCCGCCGACGACCGGGTGCTGCACAAGACCGCGACCGGTTTCGACGCCTCCGTCGGCGAGCTGTTCTGGCCGGTCCTGGTCGGCGCCTGCGTGGTCGTGGCCGGCCCCGAGGACCACCGCGACCCCGCCCGGCTCGCCGAGCTGATCCGGACGGAACGGGTCACCACCGTCCACTTCGTCCCGCCCATGCTGCGCGCCTTCCTCGACGAGCCCGCCGCAGCCTCCCGCACCCCCCTGCGCCGGGTGTTCTCGGGCGGCGAGGCCCTGCCCGCCGAGCTCGCGCGCCGCTGCCGCGAGGTGCTGGACGTGCCGCTGTTCAACCAGTACGGGCCGACCGAGGCCACCGTCGACGTCGCCTGGTACGAGGTCCCGGACGGCATCGCGGAGGGAATCGTCCCGCTGGGCCGCCCCGAGGGCAACTGCCGGCTGTACGTGCTCGACGCCGCCCTCCAGCCGGTGCCCCCCGGCATCACCGGCGAGCTGTACCTCGCGGGCGTCCAGTTGGCCCGCGGCTACCTGGACCAGCCCGCCCGAACCGCCGCCGCGTTCGTCGCGGACCCCTTCGGCGCCCCCGGCACGAGGATGTACCGCAGCGGGGACCTCGCCCGCTGGACCCCGGACGGCGTCCTGGAGTACCGGGGCCGCGCCGACGACCAGGTCAAGATCGGCGGGGTGCGCATCGAACCCGGCGAGATCTCCGCCGTGCTCGGCGCCCTCGACGGGGTCGCGGCCGCCGCCGTGCTCGCCCACGACACGCCCGCCGGCGGCAAGCGTCTGACCGGCTACGTGGTGACCGCCCCGGACAGTGCCCTCGACGAGGAGGAGATCCGGCAGCGAGCCGCGCGCGCCCTGCCGGGCTACCTCGTGCCCGGCGAGATCGTGCTGCTCGACGCCCTTCCGCTGACCGCGGCGGGCAAGCTCGACCGCAGGGCCCTGCCCGCCCCCGCCTTCCTCGCCGGCCCCGCCGCCCCGGCCGGGCCCGGCGCCCCCGCGAACGAGCGCGAGCGCATCCTCTGCGAACTCTTCGCCGACCTCCTGGGCGTCCCCCGGGTCGGTGCCGACGACGGCTTCTTCACCCTCGGCGGCGACAGCATCACCTCCATCCAGCTGGTCAGCCGGGCCCGCCGGGCCGGTCTGGTCGTCACCCCGCGCGAGGTCTTCGAGCACCAGACCCCGGCCGCGCTCGCGGCGATCTGCCGCACGGAGGACGCCGGCGGCCCGGCCACCCGGACCGAGGACGGCGTCGGACCGGTCGAACTCACCCCGATCGTCCACCAGTTGAGGGAACGCCGCGGACCGGTGGACTCCTTCCACCAGTCGGTCCTCCTCCAGGTCCCCGCCGGGCTCGGCGAGAAGCGCCTGACCGGCGCGGTCCAGGCGCTCCTCGACCACCACGACGCCCTGCGTCTGCGCCTGACCCGCACCGTCGGCGGCCTGGTCTGGGCGATGGCCGTCGCCGAGCGCGGGTCGGCCGACGCCGCCGGCTGCGTCCGGCGCGTGGACGCGGCCGCCGACCTGCGCGTCGAGACCGACGCCGCCGTGTCCCGCCTCGCACCCGAGGAGGGCGCGCTGCTCCAGGCCGTCTGGTTCGACGCCGGCCCGGACGCCCCCGGACGGCTGCTCCTGGTCATCCACCACCTGGCCGTGGACGGGGTGTCCTGGCGGATCCTGCTCCCCGGCCTGCGCCATGCCTGGGAGGCGCTCGCCGCGTCCGAGCCGGTCCGGCTGGACCCCGTCGGCACGTCCTTCCGGCGCTGGAGCCAGGTGCTGGGCAACCGCGCCCAGGACCCCGACCTGATGGCGGAGCTCCCGTACTGGACCGAGGAACTCGCCGCTCACGAACCGCCGCTCGGCCCGCGTCCGCTGAGCCCGGCCGAGGACACCGCCGGCAGCTCCGCGAGCCTGACAGTCACCCTGCCCGAGTCCGTCACCGGCCCCCTGCTGTCCACCGTGCCGGCGGCCTTCCACGGCGGTGTCAACGACGTCCTGCTCGGCACCCTGGCCCTCGCCGCACAGCGCTGGCGCGGTCTGCCGGGCGTCCTGCTGGACCTGGAGAGCCACGGCCGCGCGGGCGACCTCGCCGGCGCCGACCTCTCCCGTACCGTGGGCTGGTTCACCAGTCAGTACCCGGTCCGGCTGAGCATCACCGGCGACCACCCGGCCGAGGCCGTCAAACAGGCCAAGGAACAGCTCGCCAGGATCCCCGGCGCCGGGCTCGGCTTCGGCCTGCTGCGCTACCTCAACCCGCAGACCGCCCCGCTCTTCGCGACCTGCGCGAAGCCGCAGATCGGCTTCAACTACCTCGGCCGCATGACGGCCGGCGAGGGC
Source organism: Kitasatospora sp. NPDC048298 (assembly GCF_043201465.1). Classification (NCBI taxonomy): domain Bacteria; kingdom Bacillati; phylum Actinomycetota; class Actinomycetes; order Kitasatosporales; family Streptomycetaceae; genus Kitasatospora; species Kitasatospora sp. NPDC048298. The sequence goes on along the minus strand of NZ_JBICYZ010000069.1, from coordinate 24,050 downwards.
GCGGCCGGCGACTGGTCGATCGCTCCGGACTCCGACGCCCTCGGCGCCGGCGCCGACCCCGCCACTCCCCGCACGCACGCGCTCGACATCGACGCCATCGCCCTGGACGGCGCCCACGGCCCGGTCCTGTCCGCCACCTTCTCCTTCGCCTCCGCGCTGTTCACCGAGGACGATGTCCGTGACCTGGCCGAACTCTGGCTGAACGCCCTGCGCACCCTCGTCGAGGGCGGCGAGCGCACCGGCGGCCACACCCCGTCCGACTTCCCGCTGGTGCCGCTCACCCAGGACCAGGTGGACGGCATCGAGGCGGCACATCCCGGCCTTGAGGAGATCCTGCCGCTCTCCCCGCTCCAGGAGGGGCTCCACTTCCACGCCGCGTACGACGGCGGCGCGAGCGACGTCTACACCCCCCAGCTGCACCTGGACTTCACGGGCCCGCTCGACGCCGGCCGGCTGCGCACCGCCTGGGCCGCACTGCTGCGCCGCCACGGCAACCTGCGCGCCGCCTTCACCGACGCCCACAGCGACCGCCCCGTCCAGGTCGTCGTCGCCGACCCTGAACTGCCGTGGCGCGAGGCCGACCTGAGCAGCCTCAACGACGAGCCGACCCGAGCCGCCGAACTGGCGCGCATCGGTGCCGAGGAGCACGACCGCCGCTTCGACCTCACCCGGCCCCCGCTGCTGCGCGCCGCGCTGCTCCGGCTCGGCGAGGACCGCCACCGGCTGATCCTGACGCACCACCACATCCTGCTGGACGGCTGGTCCGTTCCCGTCCTCGCCCGCGACCTCTTCGCCCTGTACGCCGCCCGGGGCGCCGACGCCGGCCTGCCCCGCGTCACCCCCTACGGCGACTACCTGCGCTGGCTCGCCACCCAGGACCGCGACCTGGCGAAGGCCGCCTGGGCGGACGCCCTGTCCGGGACCGAGGAGCCGACCCTGACCGCCCCCGCGGCCGCCGAGGGCTCCCCGGGCGCCCGGCCCGGCCGGATCGAGCCCACGCTGCCCGCGGGCCTCGGCGGGCAGCTCGGCGCCTGGGCCCGTGCCCATGGTCTGACCGTGAACACGGTGCTCCAGGGCGCCTGGGCCCTGCTGGTCGCCCGGCTGACCGGCCGCAACGACGTGGTGTTCGGCACCACCGTCTCCGGCCGCCCCGCCGAGCTTCCCGGCGTCGAGACCATGGCCGGCCTGTTCATCAACACCCTGCCCGTCCGCGTCCGGCTCGACGAGAACCTGCCGTTGGCCCGGCAGCTGTCCGCCCTCCAGCGCGAGCAGGTCGCCCTGCTGCCGCACCAGCACCTCGGGCTCGCCGAGATCCACCGCATCGCCGGGCTGCCCCGGCTGTTCGACTCGGCCCTGGTCTACGAGAACTACCCGCTGGACCCCGAGGCCACCGTGCTGCCCGGAGGCCTCGCCCTGACCGGGGTCGAGACCCGGGAGGCCACCCACTACCCGCTGCTGATGGTCGCCGCCCCCGACGGCGCCACCGGCCTGCGGCTGCGGCTGGACTACGCCACCGAGGCGTTCGGCGCCGACGCGGCCGACCGGCTCGCCCGGCGCTACGTCGCCCTGCTCCAGGAGTTCGTGGACGGCGCGGACCTGCCCGTCGGCGAGCTGGGCCTCCCGGACGCGGCCGAACGACGGCGGCTGCTGATCGGGTGGAACGCCGACGGTCCGACCGCCCGGACCGAGCTCCCCGGCCCCGGCCTGGCCGGGGCGTTCCTCGACCAGGCCGCCCGCACCCCGGACGCCGTCGCCGTGCGCTGGGACGGCGGCACCTGGACCTACCGCGAACTCGACGCGCACGCCGAGCGGATCGCCGGCCGCCTCACCGGCCTGGGCACCGCCGCCGAGGACCGGGTGGCCCTGCTGATGGACCGCTCACCCTGGCTGGTCGCCGCCACCCTCGGCGTCCTGAAGGCCGGTGCGGCCTACGTCCCCCTGGACGCCCGGCAGCCGCAGGCCCGCCTGGCCACCATGCTCCGCGTGGCCGGGGCCCGTACCGTCCTGACCGACGAGGCCCACGCCGAGGCCGCCCCGACGCTGCTCCCGGCGGCCGACCACCACCTCACCGTGGGGCCGGACACCGAAGCCGCGCCCGACCCCCGCACCCCGGCCGCCGTCCTGCCGGACCAACCCGCGTACGTCATGTTCACCTCTGGCTCCACCGGCGAGCCCAAGGGTGTCGAGATCACCCACCGTGGCGTGCTCTCGATGGCCTGCGACAGCGCCTTCGGCCCCGCCGAGGGCACTGCGCACCGCTACCTCCAGCACTCCCCGTACGGCTTCGACGGCGCCACCCTCGAACTGTGGGTGCCGCTGCTCCGTGGCGGCGAGGTGGTGCTGGCACCGCCCGGCGAACTGGACGTCGCCGCCCTCGCCCGCACCCTGCGCGTGCACGACGTCACCGTGGTCCTGCTGACCTCCGGCCTGTTCCGGGTGGTGGCCGAGGAGCACCCGGGCTGCCTGGCCGGCGTCCGCGACGTGTTCGTGGGCGGCGACGTGGTCACCTCCGCCACCGTCCGCCGGGTGCTGGAGCACTGCCCGGACACCCGCGTCACCAACGCCTACGGCCCCACCGAGATCACCGTCTTCGCGGCCTCGCACACCCTGGCCGCCGCCGACCGCGTCCCGGCGATCGTGCCGATCGGCCGCTCCCGTGACCGGATGCGCACGTACGTCCTCGACACCCGGCTGCGCCCGGTGCCGGCCGGCGTCGTGGGTGAGCTGTACGTCGCCGGTGACGGCCTCGCCCGCGGCTACCGGAGCCGCCCCGGGCAGACCGCCGCCGCCTTCACCGCCGACCCGTTCGGCGCGCCCGGCGGGAGGATGTACCGCACCGGCGACCTGGTCCGCTGGACCGAGGACGGCGTCCTGGAGTTCCTGGGGCGGGCCGACCACCAGGTGAAGATCCGCGGCTTCCGCGTCGAACTCGGCGAGATCGAGGCGGTGCTGAGCTCCTGCGAGGGCATCGTCGACGCGGTCGTACAGGTCCACCACACGCCCTCGGGAGCCAAGCGGCTCGTGGGCCACGTCGTCCCCGAGCCGGGGACGACCCCCGACCTGGACGGTGTCCGCGCCCGCACGGCCGAGGCACTGCCGGAGTACGCCCGGCCCGCGGCCCTGGTCCTCCTCGACTCCCTCCCGCTGACCCCGAACGGCAAGCTCGACCGGGCCGCCCTGACCGCTCCCGGCCCGGCCGGGAGCGGTCAGGGCCGGGAACCGCGCACCGAGCGGGAGCGGGCACTGTGCGAGCTGTTCGCCGGAGTGCTCGGTGTCGCGCAGGTGGGCCCGGAGGACGGGTTCTTCGCCCTGGGCGGGGACAGCATCATGTCGATCCAGCTGGTCAGCCGAGCGCGCCGGGCGGGGCTGTTGCTCACGCCGCGGGACGTGTTCGAGCGGCAGACGCCGGCCGCGCTGGCCGGGGCGTGCCGGACGGAGCCGGACGCGGGTGCTCCCGCCGACGACGGGACCGGCGAGGTCACTCCCACCCCGGTCATGCACTGGCTGCGGGAGTGGCGCGGCACCACCGACGCCTTCCACCAGAGCGTGACCGTCCGCGTCCCGGCCGGCCTGGACCGGGACCGGCTCGCCACCGCCGTCCAGGCGCTGCTGGAGCGGCACGAAGCGCTCCGCGCGGTCGTGGCCCCGGACGGGCGGTTCACCGTCCCCGCCGCCGACACGGTGGACGCACGGCGGCTGGTGCGCCGGGTGGACGCCGACGACGACCGGGCGGCGGAGCTGGCCTCGGCCGTGGCCCGGCTGTGCCCGGAGTCCGGCGTCATGTTCCAGGCCGTGTGGTTCGACGCGGGCCGGGACGCCCCCGGTGAACTGCTGCTGACGATCCACCACCTGGTGGTCGACGGGGTGTCCTGGCGCATCCTGCTGCCGGACCTGCGGCAGGCGTGGGAGGCGCTCGCGGCCGGTCGACCGATCGCGCTCGACCCCGTCGGCACGTCGTTCCGACGCTGGTCGGCCCTGCTCGCCGAGCGGGCGCAGGCCGCCGACACCGTCGCGGAACTCCCCTACTGGAGCGAGCTGCTGGCGCCGACCGAACCGCCGCTCGGTGCCCGGCCGCTGGACCCGGCCCTCGACACCACCGCCACCCGACGCCGGTACACCGCCGAACTCTCCGCGCCGGCCACCTCCGCTCTGCTCACCACGCTGCCCGCCTCCGTCCACGGCGGGGTCAACGACGTCCTGCTGGGCGCGCTCGCGCTGGCCTGGCGCCAGTGGCGACCGGAGGCTCCCGGCCTCCTGCTGGACCTGGAGAGCCACGGCCGCGACCACGACCGGACCGACGTGGACCTCTCCCGCACCGTGGGCTGGTTCACCCAGGTGCACCCGGTTCGGCTCACCGCGGGCCCGGCCGACCCGGTACAGGTGGTCAAGGAGGTCAAGGAACAGCTGCGCGCGGTGCCGGGACGGGGCGCCGGATACGGACTGCTCCGCTACCTCAACCCCGAGTCCGCCGCCGCCCTCGCCGGCGCGGCCCGGCCGCAGATCGGCTTCAACTACCTCGGCAGGACGGACTCCGGGCCGAAGCCCTCCACCCCCGCCGACTGGACGCCCGCCGCTCAACCCGAGGGCACGGCCGACGCTCCGGCCACCCCGCTGCCGCACGCCCTGGAGATCAGCGCCGTCACCGTCGACGGCCCCGACGGCCCGGTACTGACCGTCACCCTCGCCCGGGCGGACGGCCTGCTGACCGAGGACGAGACCGCCGAACTGGCCGCACTGTGGCTGCGCGCCCTGGAGGGCCTGGCCGACGCGCCCGCGACGGCCCCCGGACACACCCCGTCCGACTTTCCCCTCGTCCGGCTCACCCAGACCGAGGTGGAGATGCTGGAAGCCGTCCACCCGGGCCTGGAGGACGTCCTTCCGCTCTCCCCGCTCCAGGCGGGCATGTACTTCCACGCCGGGTACGAGGACCAGGGCACCGACGTCTACACCATGCAGCTCCAGCTCGACCTGGACGGCGACCTCGACGCCGGGCTGCTGCGCCGCTGCTGGACCGCCCTGCTGCGACGCCACCCCAACCTGCGCGCCGCCTTCACCCAGGACGAGAGCGGCACCCCGCTCCAGGTGATCGTCCGTGACCCCGAACTGCCCTGGCACGCCGTCGACCTCACCGGCCTGCCCGAGGACGAACGGACGGCCGCCGCCGACCGCCTCGCGGCCGAGGAGCACACCACCCGGATCGACCTCGGCCGGGCGCCGCTGCTGCGCGTCACCCTGGCCGGGCTGGGCGCCACCCGGCACCGGCTGATCCTGACCAACCACCACATCCTGCTGGACGGCTGGTCGATCCCCGTGCTCGCCCAGGAGCTGTTCGCCCTCTACGCGGCGCAGGGAGCCGACCGGGCCCTGCCCCGGGTGACCCCCTACCGCGACTACCTCGGCCACCTCGCCGCCCAGGACCAGGCCGCCGCCCGAGCCGCCTGGAGCACGGAACTGGCCGGGCTGGAGGAACCGACCCTGCTGGCTCCCGACTCCGGTTCGGCCGCCGCCGCACCGCCGGGCAAGCTCGACGCCTCCCTGCCCGAGACGGCCGGCGCCGCCCTGCGCGAACTGGCCCGGACCCACGGCCTGACCGTGAGCACCGTGCTCCAGGGCGCCTGGGCACTGCTGCTGTCCCGCCTGACCGGCCGGACCGACGTGGTGTTCGGCACCACCGTCTCCGGCCGCCCGGCGGAGCTGCCCGGCGTCGAGACCATGGCCGGCCTGTTCATCAACACCGTGCCGGTCCGGCTCGACTCCGCCGACCCCGGCGAGCCGCTGCCCGAGCTGCTGCGGCGCTTCCAGGCCGCCCAGTCCGCCCTGCTGCCGCACCAGCACCTGGGCCTGGCCGAGATCCACCGGCTCACCGGTCTTCCCCGGTTCTTCGACACCCTGGTCGTCTTCGAGAACTACCCCGTCGCCGAGGGCGCGGTCCCGGCCACCGGTCTCACCGTCGGCCGGGCCCGGGTGAGCGACTCCACGCACTACCCGCTGACCCTCGCGGCGGGCCTGCGCGGCGACGAACTGTGGCTGCAACTGCACCACATGCCGCAGCTGTTCACCGCCGAGGCGGCCCGCACCCTGCTGGACCGCCTCACCCGCCTGCTCACCGCCGTCGCCGAGAACCCGGCCCGCCCCGTGGGCGGGTACGAGGTGCTGACCGGCGAGGAGCGGCGGCGCATCCTGGTGGACTGGAACGACCTCGCCGAGGACTCGACCCGCCGCGAGCAGAGCATCGTGGCCGCGTTCGCCGAGCAGGCCGCCCGCACCCCGGATGCCGTCGCCGTCCGCTGGGTCGGCGGCACCTGGACCTACCGCGAGCTGGACATGCGTACCGACCGGCTCGCCGCCCGCCTCGCCGCCCTCGGCGCCGGCACCGAGGACCGGGTCGCGCTGCTCATGGAGCGCTCCCCGGACGTCGTCGCCGCGATCCTCGCGGTTCTGAAGGCGGGCGCGGTCTACGTCCCGCTGGACGGCCGGCTCCCCGGGGCCAGGCTGGGCGCGATGCTGCGGCAGGCCGGGACTCGGCTGGTCCTCACCGACGACCCGGCTGCGGCCTCGGAGCTGCCCGGCGCCGCCCGGGTGGTCGCCGCCGACGACCTCGGTTGCGCCGACCCCGCCCCGCGCCCTGCGCTCGGCCCGGACCACGCCGCGTACGTGATGTTCACCTCCGGCTCCACCGGCGAGCCCAAGGGCGTCGAGATCAGCCACCGCGGCGTGGTGAGCCTGGCCACCGACCGGCGGTGGTCCCGGACCGCCGCCGGCGGCCCCCACCGGGTGCTGCTGCACTCCCCGTACGGCTTCGACCCCTCCACCTACGAACTGTGGATGCCGCTGCTGAACGGCGGCTCGGTCGTCGTCGCCCCGCCCGGACAGCTCGACGTCCCCGCCATCGCCGGCACCGTGCGCGAGCACGGGGTCACCTCGCTGCTGCTGACCGCAGGCCTGTTCCGGGTCCTCGCGGAGGAGGACCCGGGCTGCCTGGCCGGTGTCCGCGAGGTGCTGACCGGCGGCGACGTGGTGACCTCGGCCTCCGTCCGGCGGGTCCTCGCCGCGTGCCCGGGCGTGGACGTCACCGACATCTACGGCCCCACCGAGATCACCCTGTTCGCCACCCAGCACACCATGCGGGCCCCCGCCGAGGTCCCCGGCAACGTGCCGATCGGCCGCTCCCGCGACGGCATGCGCGCCTACGTCCTGGACGCCGCGCTGTGCCCGGTGCCGCCCGGTGCCGTCGGCGAGCTGTACCTCGCGGGCGACGCCCTGGCCCGCGGCTACCTGGGCCGGCCTGGCCTGACCGCCGAGCGCTTCACCGCCGACCCGTTCGGGGCGCCGGGGAACCGCATGTACCGCACCGGCGACCTGGTCCGCTGGACCGACGACGGGCTGCTGAACTTCCTCGGCCGCGTCGACCACCAGGTCAAGATCCGCGGATTCCGCATCGAACCCGGCGAGATCGAGGCCGTCCTCGGCGAACAGGACGGTGTCGCCGACGCCGTGGTGGTCGTCCACGAGGCGCCCTCCGGCGGCAAGCACCTCGTCGGTTATGTCGTCCCCGAACCGGGCACCGCCCCGGACCCGGCCGCGCTGCGTGCCGCGGTCGGAGCGCGGCTGCCCGAGTACATGGTGCCCACCGAGCTGATCACGCTGGACGTCCTGCCGATCACCGCCAACCAGAAGGTCGACCGCAAGGCCCTGCCCGTACCGGACTTCGGCGCCGCGGCGGCCGGCGGCGGCCGCGAGCCGCGCACCGAGCGGGAGCGGGCGCTGTGCGAGCTGTTCGCCGGGGTCCTGGGCGTGGCCCGGGTCGGTGCCGACGACGGGTTCTTCGCCCTGGGCGGCGACAGCATCATGTCGATCCAGCTGGTCAGCCGGGCCCGCCGGGCCGGACTGCGGTTCACCCCGCGGGACGTCTTCGAGCGGCAGACCCCGGCCGCGCTGGCCAAGACGTGCCGCACCGACGCCGACCCCGCAGCGGCGGTGGCCGACGACGGCACGGGCGCGGTCCCGCTCACCCCGGTCATGCACTGGGCGCGGGACTGGCGCGGCACCGCCGACGCCTTCCACCAGAGCGTGCTGGTGCACGTTCCGGCCGGGCTCGGCGAGGACCGCCTCACCGCCGCGGTGCAGGCCCTCGTGGACCATCACGACGTACTGCGGCTGCGCGCGGACGGCGGCTGGAACCTGTCGGTGGCCGAGCCCGGTGCCGTGGCCGCGGCCTCCCTCGTGCGCCGGGTGGCCGCCGGGGCCGACGTGCGGACCGAACTGCGTGCCGCGGCCGAGCGGCTGGACCTCGCGGCCGGGATCGTGCTCCAGGCGGTGTGGTTCGACGCGGGCGAGGACGCCCCGGGCAAGCTGCTGCTGACCGTCCACCACCTCTCGGTGGACGGGGTTTCCTGGCGGATCCTGCTGCCGGACCTCCGGCAGGCGTGGGAGTCCGTCGCGGCCGGGAAGCAGATCGCCCTGGACCCGGTGGGCACCTCGTTCCGCCGCTGGTCCGCGCTGCTCGCCGAGCAGGCACGGGATCCGCAGACCCTCGCCGAACTCCCCTACTGGCGTGACCTGACGGCGGAGCCCGAGCCGCTGCTCGGCTCCCGCCCGCTGGACCCGGTCCGTGACACCACCGGGACGGCCGCCGCGCTGACCGTGGAGCTGCCGCCGTCCGTCACCGCACCCCTGCTCACCGCAGTGCCCGCCGCCTTCCACGGCGGGGTCAACGACCTGCTGCTGGGTGCGCTGGCGCTGGCCTGGCGCCGGTGGCGGCCCCAGGCCCCGGGCCTGCTGGTGAACCTGGAGGGCCATGGCCGGGACCACGACCGCGAGGACGTGGACCTGTCCCGTACGGTCGGCTGGTTCACCCGGGTGCACCCGGTGCGCCTGACCGCCGGCTCCGAGGACCCGGTACGCGTGGTGAAGGAGGTCAAGGAGCAGCTGCGGGCGGTTCCCGGCACCGGCGCGGGACACGGCCTGCTGCGGTACCTCGACCCCGAGACCGCCACCGCCCTCGCCGGGTCGGCCCGGCCGCAGATCGGCTTCAACTACCTGGGCCGCTCCGCGACCGCGCCCGAGGACCACGGCGCCCCGTGGGCCCCCGCCGACCAGCCCCGGGGCGTCACCGGTCCGGCCACCCCGCTCGCGCACGCCCTGGAGATCAACGCCGTCACCGTGGACGGCCCCGACGGCCCGACGCTCAGCGCCGCCTTCGGCTGGGCCGGTGGGCTGCTGGCCGAGGCCGACGTGCGGGAGCTGGCGCACCTGTGGGTGCGGGTGCTGGAGGAGCTGGCCACCGTACCCGCGTCGGCCGCCGGACACACCCCGTCCGACTTTCCCCTGGTCCGACTCACCCAGACCGAGGTGGCGGAGCTGGAAGCCGCGTACCCCGGCCTGGAGGACGTCCTTCCGCTCTCCCCGCTCCAGGAGGGCTTCCTCTTCCACGGCCTCTACGACACCTCGGCCGCGGACGTCTACACCGCGCAGCTCCGGCTCGAACTGGACGGCGACCTCGACGCGGAGCTGCTGCACCGCTGCTGGACCGCCCTGCTGCAGCGCCACCCCAACCTGCGGGCGGCGTTCGGCCAGACCGCCGCGGGCGATCCCGTCCAGGTGATCGTCCGCGACCCCGAACTACCTTGGCGGACCGCCGACCTGACCTCCCTCACCCACCCGGAACAGGAGGCCGAGGTCGAGCGGATCGCCGCCGAGGACCGGTCCGAGCGCTTCGACCTCGCCCGTTCCCCGCTGATCCGGGTCACCCTGGCGCGCCTGGCGCAGTCCCGGCACGCCGTGGTGGTCACCCCCCACCACATCCTGCTGGACGGCTGGTCCATGCCCGTCCTGCTGGGCGATCTGTTCGCCCTGTACGCGCAGGACGCCGACGGCCGGGCCCTGCCCCAGGCCGCGCCCTACCGCGACTACCTGGCCCACCTCGCCGCCCAGGACCGCACCGCCGCGCGCAGCGCCTGGACGGCCGCACTGGACGGGCTGGAGGGCCCCACCCTGGTGGCGCCCGAGGACACCCCCGTCGCCGAACCCGCGCACGTCGCGCTGGACCTGCCGACACGGACCACCGCGGCGCTGCGCCGCCTCGCCCGCGAGCACGGGCTGACCGTCAACACCGTCGTCCAGGGGGCCTGGGCGGTGCTGCTGAACCAGCTGACCGGCCGCGGCGACCTGGTCTTCGGCGCCACCGTGGCGGGCCGCCCGCCGGAGGTGCCCGGCATCGAGTCCATGGCCGGCCTGTTCATCAACACCCTGCCCGTCCGGGTGGCATTGGACCCGGCAGCCGGTGTCCTCGACACCCTCACCGCGATCCAGGCCGGGCAGTCCGCGCTGATGGCCCACCAGCACATCGGCCTCAGCGAGATCACCCGGCTCACCGGGCTGCCGAGGCTGTTCGACACCCTCGTCGTCTTCGAGAACTACCCCGTGGACCCCGAGGCCCTGGCCGCCTCCGGCTCCACGCTGCGCCTCGCCGACGCCAGGGGCCGGGACGCCACCCACTACCCGCTCAGCCTGATCGTCCTCCAGCAGGGCGAGGGCCTGACCCTGCGCCTCGGCCACCAGCCCGCCGTGTTCGACTCCGCCGCCGTGACCGCGCTGGCCGGGCGGCTGCACCGGATCCTCGACGCGCTGGCCGCCGATCCCCACCGGCCGCTCGCCGCCCTGGACGCGCTCGACGAGGCCGAGCGCGCCCTGGTCCTGGACACCTGGAACGACACCGCCGTGCCGGTGGCCCCGGCCACCCTCCCCGAGCTGATCACCGCCCAGACCGCCCGCACCCCGGACGCCGAGGCCGTCGTCCACGGCACCGAGCGCCTGACGTACGCCGAACTCGCGGCACGTGCCGGTGCCCTGGCGGATGTGCTGCGGGCTCACGGCGCGGGCCCGGAGACCCGGGTCGCGGTCGCCGTCCCCCGGTCGACGGAGCTGATCGTCGCGCTCGTCGCGGTCCTCCGTACCGGTGCCGCGTACGTGCCGGTCGACCCGGGCCTGCCGGCCTCCCGGATCGAACTGCTGCTGGCCGACGCGGAGCCGGTCTGCACACTGACCGTGGACGGGGCCGACCCGACGGCCCTGCCGGGCGGCGGGACCGTGCTCCCGGTCGGGGCCGTCGCCCCCGCGGGCGCCGAGGAGGCGGACGCGGGCCCCGGCCCCGATCCCCGCAACCCCGCCTACCTGATCCACACCTCCGGCTCCACCGGCCGCCCCAAGGGCGTCGCGGTGACCCACCAGGCCATCGTCAACCGGCTGCTGTGGATGCAGGCCGCCTACCGCCTCACCCCCGCCGACCGGGTCCTGCACAAGACACCCACCGGCTTCGACGTCTCCGTCTGGGAACTGTTCTGGCCGCTGATCACCGGCGCGACCCTGGTAATCGCCCGGCCCGACGGCCACCGCGACCCCGCGTACCTGGCCGCCCTCGTCCGGAACGAGCGGATCACCACGGCCCACTTCGTCCCCTCCATGCTCCGTGTCTTCCTCGACGAGCCCGCGGCAGCCGACTGCACCGGACTGCGCCGGGTCGTGTGCAGCGGCGAGGCGCTCCCCGCCGACCTCGCCGGACGCTTCCACACCGTGCTTCCCGGCACCGGCCTGCACAACCTGTACGGCCCCACCGAGGCCGCCGTGGACGTCACGTACTGGCCGTGCGAGCCGGGCGTGACGGGCCCGGTGCCGATCGGCCGGCCGGTCTGGAACACCCGCCTGTACGTGCTGGACTCGGCCCTGCGCCCGGTCCCACCCGGCGTCCCCGGCGAGCTGTACCTGGCGGGCGTCCAACTGGCCCGCGGCTACCACGGGCGGCCCGACCTGACGGCCGAACGGTTCACCGCCGACCCCTACGGTCCGCCCGGCTCCCGCATGTACCGCACCGGCGACCTCGCCCGGTGGCGGGACGACGGCGCGGTGGAATACCTCGGGCGCGCCGACCAGCAGGTCAAACTTCGCGGCGTCCGCATCGAACCCGGCGAGGTCGAGGCCGTGTTGGCCGCCCACCCGGACGTGGCGCACGCGGCCGTCCTGGTCCGCGCGGACGAGCACGGCGAGGTTCGGCTGGTCGGCTACGTCGTCCCCGCCGCGCCGGGCCGCGAACCCGACGCCGGCGGGCTGCGCGCCCACGCGGCCTCCCTGCTGCCGGAGTTCATGGTCCCCGCGGCGCTGGTCACCCTGCCCGAACTGCCGCTCAGCGTGAACGGCAAGCTCGACCGCAAGGCGCTGCCCGAACCGCGGTTCGCCCCGGCGGGCGGCCGCCGCGAGGAGCCGCGCGACGCACACGAGAAGCTGCTGTGCGCCCTGTTCGCCGACGTGCTCGGCCTCGACGAGGCCGTCGGACGCGACGACGGCTTCTTCGACCTCGGCGGGCACTCCCTGCTGGCGGTCCGTCTGGTCGGCCGGCTGCGCGCCGAGACCGGCACCGAACTCGGCATCCGAGCCGTGTTCGAGGCTCCGACCCCGGCCGCGCTCGCCACCCTGGTGCGGGACGGCGAACCCGGTGACGACCCGGCCAAGGCCCTCGGGGTCCTGCTGCCACTACGCCGGGAAGGAACCCGCCCACCGCTGTTCTGCGTCCACCCGTGGGCCGGGCTCAGCTGGCCGTACGCCGGCCTGACCCGCCATCTCGGGGCGGACCGGCCGCTGTACGGTCTGCAGGCCAGGGGGCTCGGGCAGCCCGAAGAACGCCCCTCGTCCATCGGTGAGATGGCAGAGGACTACCTCTCGGTCATCCGTGACGTACAGCCCGAGGGCCCGTACCACCTGCTGGGCTGGTCGTTCGGCGGCCTCGTCGCACACGAGATGGCGGTACGGCTGCGCGAGCGCGGCGAACGGGTGGCTCTGCTGACCCTGCTCGACTCCTACCCGGCGGCCCGGCCGGCCGTCCCGGAACCCGCCGAGCCCGGGCCCGGCCCCGACCAGGAGGCCGACGTCCTGGCCGCCCTGCTGCGCTTCCTCGGCCACGAGGTGCCGCAGCGGCCCGACGGGACGCCGATGGATGCCGCCACCGCGCGCGGCATCCTCCGGCGGGACGGGACGCTCCTGACCGACATACCCGCGCACACCCTGGACGCCCTGCCGCAGATCGCCTCCCACCACGCCCGCCTGATGCGGGAGTTCACTCCGCGGCCCTACGACGGCGAGGTGCTGTTCTTCAGCGCCGAGCAGGGCCGCGGGCCCGCGGCCCCCACCCTCGCCGCCTGGGACCCGAACCTGACCGGAGAGCTCCACGTTCACCGGATCGAGTGCGGCCACCACGACATGACCCTGCCCGAACCCCTGGCCGAGATCGGCCGGACCCTCGCCCGGCGCCTCGGCTGACCGGGGCATCCAGCGCAAGGAGAACCATGACCACGACCAACCCGTTCGAGAACGACGACGGCCGGTACCTCGTCCGCGTCAACGACGAGAGCCTCGCCGACGCCCTCGCCGCAGCGCAGTGACGGTGCCTGAACTCCCGCTCCCCCATCACCCCGAGGACCTCCCGTGAACATTCCCGCCCTGCACCTCAGCCACGTCGAGCTGTACGTCACCGACGCCACCGCCGCCGCCGAGGCGTTCGTCGACGGCTACGGATTCCAGGTCTACGCCACCGCCGAGCGCACCGGCCCGCCCGGCGCCTCCCGATCCCTGGCCCTGCGCACGGGCGACATCGTCCTCGTCGTCACCCAGGGCCTCGACGCCGGCCACCCGGCCACCGCCTACACCGACCGGCACGGCGACGGCATAGCCGACATCGCCCTCACCGCCGTCGGCGCGCGCGCCGCGTTCGCCGACGCCGTCGCCCGCGAGGCGACCGTGCTGGCCGAGCCCGCCGAGGCCGACGGCTGGGTCACCGCCGTGCTGGGCGCCGGCTTCGACGACGTACGCCACACCCTGGTCCAGCGCCCGGCCGGCGCCGAGGCGCACGGCACCCCGCTGCCGCTGCCCGGATTCGAGCCGGTCGCCGAGCCGCTGCCGGTGCCCGCCGAGGCCCCCGCGCTCACCGTGCTCGACCATGTCGCGGTCAGCGTGCGGACGGGTGAACTCGCCGCTTCCACCGCCTACTACGAGCGGGTCTTCGGCTACCACGCCGTCTACGAGGAGCTGATGGTCCAAGGCAAGGAGGCGATGGACTCCAAGGCCGTCCGCAGCCCCACCGGCGACATCACCTTCACCGTCCTCGCCCCCAGCCCCGCGCACGAGGCCGGTCACATCGGCGACTTCCTGGAGCGGCACGGAACCGGCGGCGTCCACCACCTCGCCTTCGCCACCGAGGACATCGTCGAGACCGTCGCCCGGCTCGACAAGCGCGGCACCGTCTTCCTGTCCACCCCGGAGGCCTACTACGACGCCCTGGCCGTCCGGGTCGACCTGAACCGGCACTCCGTCGGCGAACTGCGGGCCTTCGGGATCCTCGCCGACGAGGACCACGCCGGGCAGCTCTTCCAGATCTTCACCCGCACCGTCCACCCCAAGCGCACGCTCTTCTACGAGATCATCGAGCGGATCGGCGCCGACACCTTCGGCGGCGGCAACGTGCGCGCCCTGTACGACGCGGTCCAGTCGGAGAAGGCCGAGCACGAGGCCACCGTCACGGCGACCAAGGCCGGCCCGGAGAACGCACGCTGACCCTGCCCGCACTCGACGGGACGACGTGGCCGAGGCCGAAGCGCTGGTGGTAGCCCTCGGCCCGTCGAACGGGCTGTCACCCTACCCGCGTCGGTGATCTGCCAGGTCGTCCAGGAGGACGTCCGTGATCACCTCCTCGGCCACCACGGTGCGCAGTCGGCCGCGAAGCTGTCGCCGCGGCGAACGGCGCTCCCGACTGAGCAGGCCCCGGCCTGGGTGAACCGTTCCTCCGCTGGGGCCGTGCGATCGGGTGGGACGCGCGCCGACCGGCGCGCGGCGATGGAGGGCGCAGACGATGGCCGAACAGCCGTGGATCACCGGGTACTCGTACGGGTGCGAGCACACCGACAACGGCACGCCGATCAAGCCGCTGCCGTACCGGGTCGCCGCCGAGCGCAAGCTGTGCCGGACCGAGCAGCACGCGGCCGTCGAGGCCGAGCGCCGGCTCGCCCTGCTCGGGGCCACTGCGGTCAGGGACCTGCCCGGCGCCGCACCGCGGGCCGCGCTGACCGAGGCGCTGCCGTGGTCCCGGTTCCTGCCGGTCGGCGAGCTGCCCACGCTCGCCGACGATCTCGTCGCCGGGCTCCGGGCCACCGCCGCCACCGGCTTCCTGGCCCCCTTCGCCAATGCCCTGGCCACCTGGCAGGCCACCGCCGAGCTGCTCGCATCGGGCGCCCACGCGGACGCCGACCGGCACGGCCCGTACACCACCGGCCGCGCCGAGCTGACCTGCCCCGAGGAGTACCGGCACGGCCACCGCCCCGGCGACGGTCCCAAACCGGCCAGTCCGGACCTGGCGGCGGTCTGGGACCGGCTGCTGGCGGAGCAGCCCGAGCGCGCCGGCGACATCTGGTGCGAGCTGCAGTACGACCCGCTGATGCTCGACTGCCGGCGGACGCCGCTGCGCGGGGCGCTGCGCACCGTCGCGATCGACGGCCGCGAGCTGGAGCAGTGGGTCTACCGCGACGCCGCGGGCCTCCGGTTCCGGTACGCGGTCGACACCGTGGAGCGCGAGACGTGGGTGACCGGCATCGGCGAGCTCCCGGCCGAGCTGCAGGACGAACTGGACGCCCAGGAGCTGCCCTGCCCGGGCGGCTCGGCCTCCGACCGGGCCTGCGACTGCTGGGACGCACCGCCGCCCGGAATGTCGGGAGGCTGGGTCCCGGGGAACTGGGTCCCGGGGAGCTGGGTCCCCGCGACACCGGCCGCCGCGATCCTGCCTCCACCCGACCGGCGGGCGTAGGGCGCCGGCGGCGGCAGCCGGACGGGCCCGACGCCGACGCCGACGGGGACGGGAACCACCGGACGGCGGCCGGGTGGCGGGTCAGGCCGGGGCGCCGCGCAGCTCCAGGGTGCAGCACTTGACGCTGCCGCCGGCCTTGAGCAGCTCGGTGACGTCGATCCCGATCGGTTCGAACCCCCGCGCGCGCAACTGCGCCGCCAGGCCCACCGCCGCCTCCGGCAGGACCACCCGGAGGCCGTCCGAGACCGCGTTCGGACCGAAGACGGCTGCGTCCCGGGTGGTCGTCGTCGGCCCCGAGCGTGCCGGGTCCGGCGATCACGGGTACGGCCGCGATCTGCACGGCGGTCGGACGGCAGTGGTCCAGCCGGGGTCGGCGGCCCGGGCTGAACCCCGTATCAAACGCCTCCGACACGGTCAGGGCTCGTAGACCATCTCCGGGAAGCTCGCCGAGGGCCCGTCCAGCAGGTGGTCGTCGTGGCCGCGCAGCCAGCGGTCGAGGAAGCCGGCGACGTACGTCCGGGTCGCGAGCACCGCTCGGTCGGGCCGGATGTCCCCGACGTCGGCGCGCAGTGCGTGGGAGCTGATCGCGCCCTGGCCGGCGAGCTGTGGCAGCAGGGATTCGGCGTCGGTGTACGAGCCGTGGCGGGAGCCGTCGAGGGTGAAGTCGGCGTGCCATCCGGTGCTGTGGCGCCACAGGGCGTCCCAGCCGGGCTGCTGCTGGTGGGGGCCGGAGCCGTCGTCGCGGGTGCCGAGCAGCAGGAACGGCCGGTCCAGGCCCTTCTCGGCGACGTCGGTCAGGTAGACGCCGGTCCTCCCGTCCGGTCCGGGGAAGTGCAGTTGCCCGTCCATGTTGACGGCGGCGTCGATCCGGGGGTCTTCGCGCATGGCCTGGAGGGCGGTGGAGCCGCCGCCGGAGTGGCCGACCATGCCGATCCGGTCAAGGTCGAGCGCGGCGCCGACGCCGGGCGGCAGGGTGCGGGAGTGCTTCAGACGCGCCAACTCGTCGAGGACGAACCTGGTGTCGTCGACCCGGGTGCCGATCATCTTGCGCAGCAGCGCGCCCATGTCCAGGCCGGGCTGCTTGGCCAGCTCCGGGAACACCGAGGTGGCCAACTCGCCGTTCGGAAAGGAGACTTCGGACGCCTCCCAGGTGTGGTCGACGGTCACCACGACGTAGCCGCGCGAGGCCAGGTCCTCCACCAGTGCGGTCCCCCAGGTTCGCGGGTCCCCCAGCCCCGCCGAGTACAGCACCACCGGCCGCGCCCCGCCGGGCAGCGCGGGCGCGTCGGCCCGGGCGTGGGTGCGCACGCCCGCCCAGTCGGTGCGGCCGGGCTCGAAGCCGTAGTCCCCCTGCCCGACGCTGTCGGCACTGCCGAAGTGCGCCGCCGCCTCGGGAGTCATGTACGGAGCACGTTCTCCGCCGAGCGCGGATCGGCCGGTCGGGTACCAGAGGCTGATCATCAGCTCGCGGGGCCGTCCGGCCTGCCACGGGTCCTCCCGGCCCCGGTCGACCAGGTGCACGCTGGTGGTGCCGACCGCGTACGGTCCGGTGGGCGCCGGCAGCGCCGCCTTCGCCTGTTGCCCGGCCGGGGCCTGCGCCACCGCCACCGCGCCGGGAGCCCCGGCCACACCCAGCACTACCGTCGCCGCCAGCGCCACCGTCGCCAGCGCCCGTCCTCGCCTGCCCATCGCCCGTCCCCTTGCTCTCGTCCCCGGCACGTCCTTCGGTACGGGAGCGACGGTACGGGCGGGGCGAGGGCGAAGCCGTCATACCGGGGAGCCAACTCGCCGATTGCTACCCGGGTATGACACTCCTACGGATGACTGGTACCTACGGAGTTCCCGGCGGGTCGCACCCAGCGCCGGCGCGTCCTCCAACGCTGCGGAACGGGTCACGCCGGGGGTGCAGGAGCGGATCCGTTCGATGTCGCACCGTTTTCCGCAGGGCCAGGGCCCTGGCCCTGACAGGGGCGGCGATCTTCTCCTTCGCCCGCCTGCGGTCCGCCTCGGTGGGCTCGGCCCTGCCTTCCAGGGGCGTGGTCGCGAGGTTCTTGAAACCATGCCGGTTCGGGTCGTTCCGGGTTCGGGACGAAGGCGGGTAGCGCGGCGAGGCTGTGGCGCACGGCCTCGCCGCCGTACTCGAACATCTGCCGCTCGTAGTCGCCGACCGCGCCGATGAGGTCCTGGCGGCGCTCGACGGCCCCGACCAGGCGGCGGCGCAGCAGGTCGGCGTCGCGCAGGGCGGTGTTCGCGCCGTTGCCGCCGGTCGGGGAGGTGGCGTGGATGGCGTCTCCGAGCAGCGTGACCGGACCGGGCGCCCAGCGCTCGCGAGGCTCGACCACCCGGATGGACAGCAGGGTGCTGTTGTCCGGGTCGGCCTGCTCGATGAGCGCCCGCAGGTCCGGATGCCAGCCCTCCATCCGGGACAGCACGGCCTCCTGCGCGGTCGGGGCGCCGAGCGAGCCGTTCGGCGGAAGGATCATGGCCCAGCGCACGTAGTCGCCGATGTCGGGCAGCGTGACTTCGGGGGCCAGTCGTTCGGCGGCCTGCTTCGGCGGGGTACGGAAGCGCATCGCGCCGAGCAGCAGGCTGACGCCGTCGCCCGCGATCTTCGAGCCGTAGGCCTTGGACAGGCCCGCGAACTCGTCGGTCAGCGGGGTGCGGCCGATGACGAACCGGATGCCGGTGTCGGTGGGAGTGGTCTGCGGGGACAACACCCCGCGGACCGCGGAGGCGATGCCGTCCGCGCCGACGAGCAGATCGGCGGTGGCCGGGTCACGGCGGGCGAAGTGGGCTCGGACCTTGCCGTCGGCCAGCACGTCGTAGCCGGTCAGCGCGGCATCGGTGTGTACGGTCAGGCCGGCCAGCAGCAGGTGTCGCAGCACCTGCCGGTCGACCACGATGCCGGTCCGGCCCGCGCCGAGCCTGCCGATCTCGTTCAGCCGCGGGTCCAGGATCAGTTGCTCGGCCGAGGCCTCCATGGCGATCTCGTCCAGCAGCGGGTGCCGGCGCGTCGGCAGGCAGTCGCGCAGAGCCTGGAAACCGCTCGGGTTCAGCACGAGCCGGTAGCCCTGGAACCGTGCGGTGATCCCCGGGTCACGCTCGTACACGTGGGCCTCGACCCCGGCGTTGCGCAGACCCTGCGCGAGAGCCAGACCTCCCAGACCGGCTCCGATCACGGAAACTCGCATCACACACCTCCTGGACGGACCCTCCGGACCCGGCCCGGGTACCTGGGCGGGGTACAGGCGAACCACACCGAGACGAACTTAGTTCGTCACGTACGATCTAAGTTCTACGAAGCGAACTTAGATCGTGTCAAGCTATCGTGACGGGTATGTCCTCCGATCCTCGACAACGCCGAGCGGCCCGCCACGCCCAGCCCGCCGGGGAGCCCGCGGCGGCGCCCCGCAAGAAACCCATCACGGTCGACCGGATCACCGACGCCGCCCTACAGGTCGTGGCCACCGAGGGCTACGACGCACTGACCATCCGTCGAGTCGCCGCGGTGCTCGGCACCGGGCCGTCGTCGCTGTACGCACACATCGTCGGCAAGGAGGACATCGACGATCTGCTCGTCGGCCGGCTCTGCTCCGAGGTCGTGCTGCCCGAACCGGACCCGGCCGCGTGGCGCGAGCAGATCCGCGACGTGTACGCGCAGATCCGCGATCAGTACCTGAAGTACCCGGGGGTCTCCCGTGCCGCGCTGGGCATGGTCCCCACCAACCTCTCCGCGTTGCGGGTCAGGGAAGGACTCCTGGCGATCCTGCTCGCCGGCGGAATCGAACCGCGGAGCGCCGCCTGGGCGCTCGACGCCCTGTCCCTCTACGTCAGCGCCTACGCCTTGGAGCAGTCGCTGGTCCAGCAGCGGCGCAAGCACCCGGACCAGGAGTGGGTCCTCGGCCGCGAGGAGCTGATCCACCGGTTCACCGCACTGCCGGCCGACACGTTTCCGCAGACCCGACGCCATGCCGCCGAGCTGACCTCCGGCACCGGACACGACCGGTTCGACTTCACCCTCGGCCTGATCACGGACAGCCTCACCCAGGCGGCACCGGCATCCGGCACCGGGTGAACGCCGCAGCATGAGGCCGGTCGGCACCGAGACCGCCGCCCGCTTCGACACCGTCGGGCCGGACCGGTCGCGGGAGCCGGTCCTCCCGGGCGCCGCGCCGTACGGCCGCGGCGCCGTCGCGCGGGGCGGCTGGCCCCGTCGGGTGATCCCAGGGCGCGGGTTCCGCGTCGGCCGGTCGACGGCTCGCATAGTCGGACCGTCACACCCGCCGATCATGGGACGAGCCGACGATGCGATTCCCGCGCCGAGAGATCCTCACCGCCGCCACCGCCCTGCTGCTCGCCCTCGCGGGGTGCGGGGCACCGCAGGCCCGGCAGGCCGTGCCGTCGCCGCCGCGGGATCCCGGTACCACGGCCGCACCGACCCCGCCGGGGCCACGGGCGTTCACGCTGGTCGCTACGGGGGACGTGCTGCCGCACACCGAGATCATCCGGCAGGCCCGGGAGGACGCCGGGGGCGACGGCTACGACTTCACCCGGATGCTCGCCGGAGTCGAGCCGGTCGTCGGCGCCGCCGACCTGGCCATCTGCCACATGGAGACGGTGTACGGCGCCGACGGCGGGCCCTTCACCGGCTACCCGTCGTTCAAGTCGCCCCCGCAGGTGGCCCGGGCGCTCAAGGACACCGGCTACACCTCCTGCGACACGGCCTCGAACCACACCCTCGACGACGGGCCCGACGGCATCCGGCGCACGCTCGACGCCATGGACGCCGTCGGCCTGGAGCACACCGGATCCGCCCGCAGCGCCGACGAGGCCGGGCGCCCCGCACTGCTCACGGCAGGTGGCGCCACGGTGGCCCAACTCGCCTACACCTACGGGACCAACGGCATCCCGCTGCCGAAGGAGCGCCCCTGGGCGGTCAACCTCATCGACCGGGAGCGGATCCTCGCCGACGCCAGGGCCGCCCGGGAACAGGGGGCGGACATCGTGGTGGTCAGTCTCCACTGGGGCACCGAGTGGCAGGACGCCCCGAACGAGCAACAGCTCACCCTCGCCCGCGACCTGACCGCCGGGCAGAGCCCCGGTCGGCCCGACATCGATCTGGTCCTCGGCACCCACGCCCACATCCCGCAGGCCTACGAGAAGATCAACGACACCTGGATCGTCTACGGCCTGGGCGACCAGCTCGCCGGACACATGTTCAACCCCACCGGCGCGGAGGACCCGCGGGGGAACTGGAGCTCGATCGCCCGGTTCACCTTCTCGCCGCCTACCGGGCCCGGGCAGCGCTGGACCGTCACCAAGGCCGAGTTCGTCCCCCAGCTGACGGACCTCGGTCCGCCCTACCGGGTCCTCGACCTGACCGAGGCCGTCCGCCGCGAACCGGGCCGCGCCGACTACGCCCGGGCCCTGGACCACATCCGGTCGGTCGTGCTGAGCCGCGGCGGCGGCGCGGCAGGGCTGACCATGGCTTCCTGAGCCGCCGTCCAGGTACCGGCGGCGGTACGGACGGCTTCCGGGAGGGGCAGCGACGCGCGGAGGAACCCCGCGGTGTCACCGGTGGCCGCGGCCGAGGCGGCCGTACTTTCCCGGGAGGGGGCGAGGGAACGCATGTGCTGCTCCACGGTCGACCGACGAAGAGGGTCGGGGCGCGTTTCGTGGCGACGGCCCGCACCGCCTCATTCTGTCCGGGTCCGGCGGACTTCCGGTATCCGAGTTTTCCAGGGGGGTCCCGTGCCCGAACGGCCTCCGACCGGAAGGGGGTTGGGAGCTATGCCCACGGGAGGCCCGGCCTTGCAGATCTGACGGATGCTCTGCATAGTTGCTTCACATCCGGCCGAACGCGCCCCAGGGGACCGGCCTGACGCACATATGTCATGTACATGAATTTTTCTGCCCTTGCTGCTCCGACGCTCCGACGTGCGGCAGACCCTTGTCCCGCCGCGGCCCCGACTGTCACCTGCGCCCAGGGCGGCAAGCCCGCCTCTCGACGCACCAGCCGGCTTCCCGGGAGACGTCCCGCGCCAGTAATTCCTTCCAGAGGAAAAGGGGAAAGATCATGCGTAGCGCCACCAAGACCGTGCGCCGTGCCCTGGCCGTCCTGGCCATCGCGGCGTCAGCAGTGACCGCCGCACCGGCCGTCGGCCAGGCGGCGGCCGTGGAGAGCCCCCGCATCGCCGGCCCGGCCCCGCTGCCCGGAACGATCGCCGGCCTCGCCGTCGACGGCAGCCGCATCGGCGTCCTGACCACCGACGGCCGCGTGTTCGTCAAGGACGGCGCCGTCGACTCCCGCGGATGGGTCCAGCAGTACGAAGGCGCGACCTCGCTGGCCCTGTCCGGCAACCGCATCGGCGTCATCGACAGGAGCGGCCACGCCTACGTCAAGGAGGGCAGCCTGTTCGCCGGATGGGTCGACGAGGGCGGCGACGCGCTCTCGATCGTCCTGGACGGCAACCGCATCGGCGTCGTCACCAGCGACCACCATGCCTGGGTCAAGGAGGGCAGCCTCACCGCCGGATACTTCGACGTGGCCGTGAACGGCAACGCCCTCTCGCTGGCCCTGTCCGGCACCCGCATCGGTGTCCTCACCAGCGAGCACCACGCCTGGGTCAAGGAGGGCGCCGTCACCGACGTCTCCCACTGGGTCGACATGGGCTCGGACGCCAACGCCACCGCCCTCGTCCTGAACGGCCGGCGCATCGGCGTCATCACGACCGACGGGCACGCCTGGGTCAAGGAGGGTGCCGTCGGCGACCTCACCAACTGGTTCGACGTCGCCGGGAACGGCAACGCCCTCGCCCTGGTCCTGAACGGCCAGCGCATCGGGGTCATCACCAGTGACCACCACGCCGCGGTCAAGGAGGGCGCCGTCGCCGACTTCACCAACTGGTTCGACGTGGCCGGGAACGGCAACGCCGTCGCCCTGGTCCTGAACGGCCTGCGCATCGGCGTCCTCACCAGCGACCACCACGCCCCGGTCAAGGAGGGCGCCATCGCCAACTTCACCAACTGGGTCGACATGGGCGCCGAAGCCTGACGCCACGACGCCGCCCCCGGTCGGCCCGCCTGCCCCGCCTTCAGCCGTGCAGGCCGGGCCGGCCGGGGTCGTCGGCAGCGCGGCGCAGCGCGTGCTCCGGGGCGGCCGCGTACGCCCCCGAGTCCGGACAACTGCTCGTCGACACCTCCCTGCCGCCGCAGAGCATCGTCCCGGCGGTCACGTCGTACCGGTTCGTCACACAGCGTCCGGAGGTCGTGGGGGGACTGGGCGGCGTGGCCGGTCGAGCCGGGCGAGGGCGAGGTTGAGGGTGACGACGTTCACCCGAGGCTGGCCGAGGAAGCCCAGGTCGCGTCCCTGCCGGTGTTGCCCGACCAGCCGGCGGACCACCTCCGGATCCAGGCCTCGTGCCGTGGCGACGCGGTTGACCTGCTCGTCGGCGTAGGCCGGGGAGATGTGCGGGTCGAGGCCGGAGCCGCTGGCCGTGACCGCGTCCGGCGGGACCTGGTCCGGGGCGACGCCGTCGAAGCGGGCGACGGCCGCGCGGCGGTCGTTCACGGCCTTCAGCAGGTCGTCGCTGTTCGGGCCGAGGTTGGAGCCGCCCGAGGCGGTCGGGTCGTACCCGGCGCCGGCGGCCGAGGGGCGGGGCTGGAACCACCGGGGATCGGGCCGGGGCTGCTCCTTCGGGTCGGCCGGGTTCGTCCTGGGCAGGTCGAAGGACTGGCCGATCAGGCTGGAGCCGACTACCTGCCCGTGCTGTCGCAGCAGCGAGCCGTTGGCCTGCCCGGGAAGGGCGACCTGGGAGAACCCGGTGAGCGCCAGCGGGTAGGCCAGCCCGCAGAGCACGGTGAAGACGAGCAGCATCCGCACGGCGGTCAGGTGGACGCGGATCCAGCTGCGGAGCGAGGTCGGCACGGGGGCTCCCGGTGAGCGTCAGTAGATGTACCGCACCACGAGGTCGATGAGTTTGATCCCGAGGAACGGCAGGATCAGGCCACCGACCCCGTACACGCCGAGGTTGCGCCGCAGCAATGCCGGGGCCGAGGACGGCTTGTAGCGCACGCCGCGCAGGGCGAGCGGGATCAGCGCGACGATGATCAGCGCGTTGAAGACGATCGCCGAGGTGATCGCGGACTGGGGGCTGTGCAGGCCCATGATGTTGAGGTGGCTCAGGCCCGGGTAGACCCCGGCGAACAT